>JBGUNT010000086.1:0-37222 GCA_045117495.1 Candidatus Limimorpha sp.
CCGGTCCGTTGTGCTCCTCATCGACCACATCGAGTCGGAAGGCACTTTTGGCGTCATCATCAACAAAAAACTCAATGTCACGGTAAACCAGATTGTAGACGACTTTTCAGATCTCGAGGCCCCCGTTTTCCTCGGCGGCCCAGTAGCCGACGACCAACTGTTTTTCATCCATACCCTAGGAGACCTCATCCCCGACTCGGCACCCATCATCGATGGGTTGTACTGGGGTGGCGACAATGAGACCCTGAAAACCTTGGTCAACACAGGCATCGCCAACGAGGACAACGTCCGTTTCTACCTAGGCTATGCAGGTTGGGATTCCGGACAACTTGTTAGCGAACTGGTTAGAAACTCGTGGCTTGTAGGCAACATCACCGCCGAACAATATATGCACACAATGCCAGAGCACATGTGGCAGGACAGCGTCGACCGGATGAAAGGCCCTTATGAAATGTGGAAACGTTTCCCCAAGAACTATGAGGACAACTGATCATTCTGCGGGATAAGCCTCATACAGAATATCGTGTAGCAAGGTGCGGATGTTGTAACGCGAAAGCTTGTTGGGTTCTGCGTCGGGATGGACGCGATTCGACAAGAAGACAATCAGCAGGTCGTTTTTCGGATCAGCCCATACGAAAGTGCCTGTAAAGCCCGTGTGTCCATAACTCGACATCGAGGCCGACTTGGAGGCCGTAGCCGATCCTTTCTTGTCAACGGGCAACTTGTCGAAACCGATGCCACGGCGGTTGCCACTATCATAGAACGGCGCCTTGGTGAAATAGCGCACCGTTTCCTTTTTCAGATAGCGGTGTCCCTTGTAAACACCTTCGTCAAGTAGCATCTGCATGATGGCCGCCAAGTCGCGGGCATTCGAAAACAGACCCGCATGGCCGGCAACACCGCCAAACAAGGCAGCTGTCTGGTCGTGCACATCGCCCCAAACGAGTTGTTGGCGGAAGATGGTGTCATTTTCCGTCGGCGCAATGCGGTCGCGCGAGAAACGCTCCAAAGGCTGGTAGCCAATAGTGGTAAGACCCATGGGGAAATAGAACTCGTTGTCTAGGAAATCATCGATATTCTGGTTCGTCAACTGCTTCACGATCCTGGGCATGTAATAGAATCCCATGTCGCTATAGAGATATTTCTTCTTGCCCAGCGGAGTATTGGCGACAGAATCGAATATGATGTCCTGGTAGTCGTTAATGAGATAGAGGTTCTCAGCCACCCTGACATTATGCTCCTCGTCGATTTCAATGCTATAGTACTCGGGCATGGGACCGTTTTCGTCGATGGTCGTCTTGTAGAACGGCACCCAAGCCTTTAGTCCCGCCTGGTGCGTCATGATGTCGATCAGCTTCAGCCTGCCGTGCTCCTTGCCTTTCAGATAGGGAAAGAAATCCGCCAAGGTCTTGTTGAGGTCGATCCGACCTTGGTCATAAAGTTTCATGATTGCCAATGTCGAAGCGAAGATCTTGGTGCAGGAGGCTATGTCATAGATGTCATCGGGTTGCACCTTATGACCGCCTCCGTAGGTAAAATTTCCAAAGCACTTGTCATACACCACACGTCCGTCCTTCATGGCTACTATCTGGCAACCAGGATAAGCGCCTTTGCGGATGCCCATGTTGGCCACCGAGTCCAATCGACGTTCGTATTTGGCTCCTATGGGAGCAAGGTCCTCGAAGCGTTTTTCCTCGGGCTTGGCAGGTAGGCTGTTGGGTACCTCGTACATGGGAAGGACATGGTTCTTTTTGGCAGGAGCGTTGGCGCCAATGCCATCGCCACACTTGAACTTGTTGACCGAGACAGGTAAGGCACCCTTGGCTTCCAGTTCACCCGCAAGCAGACGCACCACCGACTCAACGGCAGGAACCTCGTCCTGATAAGCCACCACCAAGCCTTTCACACTATTGTTGATGCGGAAGAGGTCCAAAGCATATGGGCAGGCAAAGAGGTTGAGGATCACATCGTTTTGTGCGACAAGCCTGTTGAAAAAACTCACTGTGGCATCTGTAATGCCATAGTTTTTGTTGGCAAACATGTTGGTCTTCTCGATACTAACCACCACCAAATCATAGCTTTCGAGCCGTTTCAACCAATCGGCCGACTTGGCGGCGATGTCTTCCTTTTTGACCACAAACGAAGTGGTGGCAAAACCACGTTGTACCAATCCTTCGTTCACGTCGTTCTTCACGTTGCCGATGGTCACCACGGCGATTCTCTTGTCGTTGGTCAAGGGAATCACCTGGTTCTCATTGCGCAACAAGGTGAGTGCCTCATCATAAAGAGCTTGCCTCAACTCCAAATAGGAGTGTTTTTTGAGGTCACTCATCAGGTTATAAGTCGACACAGGCTTATAGTGGTTCAACCCAACACGATATTTGAAGCGAAGTATCTTTTTGCAGCTTTCCTCAAGGCGAGAGGCTGCATAGGGATCACGTTCCACGGCCGCTTTGATGGTCTTGATGGCAAATGGGACGTTGGTGGGAAGGATCAACACGTCGTTGCCTGCCATAAAAGCCACATAAGGAACGCTATCCTGACGCACCTTTTCCGAGACGCCTTTCATGTCCAAACCATCGGTGAAAATCAAACCATCAAAACCCATGTCTTCTTTCAACAGATCGGTTACCACGCCATGCGACAGCGACGACGAAGTGTTCTTGACTTTTTCGATGGCCGGGAAATAAAGATGGCCCACCATGGCGCCGTTGACACCATTGGCAATCATATAACGGAAAGGTGCCAGCTCGATGTCGCGTACCTCTTCCATCGTGCGGGTCACCGTTGGCAAGGTCATATGCGAATCAGACGCCGTGTTGCCATGGCCTGGGAAATGTTTCATGCTGGTGATCAGGCCCTTACTCTGCATACCTTGTGCATAGGCAACACCCTTCTCACCCACTTTCTGGGGATCTTCGCCAAAACTGCGCATCCCAATGATAGGATTGGCCGGGTTGGAGTTGACGTCGACAACGGGCGCAAAGTTGACATGAATGCCCATTCGGCGGCACTGCTCTGCAACCTGCTGACCCATCTCATAAATCAGCTTGTCATCGGTAACTGCACCTAACGTCATCTGATAAGGATATGCCAATGTTTTCTTGACACGCATGGCCAACCCCCATTCCGCATCAATCGACACCATCAGGGGAGTCTGGGCTAAGGCCTGCCAATCGTTGGTCTGCTTCACCTGAGCCTCAGCTTCAGCGCGGAAGAAGCAAACCCCGCCAATGTTATATTTCTTGATATATTTCGCCACATCATCATAGAAGGGCTTGTCGGGCTGGTTGGCGCGCATGCAGATCAGTTGGGCCACACGCTGCTCAACAGTCAGGCTATTGTAAACCGAATCCACCCAGCGCGTCTCCGCATCCTGGGCAAAAAGCTGTCCGGCCGACATAGCTAAAACAGCAAAAGCAATGACAAAAAACTTCTTAGTATTCATAGTCGTTTCCATTAATTATCTGTGTTGCTTCAACCATTCCTCAAGTTCCCACCAGTCATATGGCTTGCAAACGATATTCCTTTTCCTATCTAGGACAAAGACCGTAGGCGTAGAGGTGATATGATAATCCAAAAATGGCTTCGAATCCCATCGCAAGGGGTCATAGAAATGGTAACCTTGAAGGCGCATCTTCTTCACAGTCTTTCTCACCTCGTCTTCATCCTCAGCCAAGGCAAAAGTAACCAACTCGAAATCTGACTTCAAATTTAGGTTGCGTCGTATCTCACTCAAGAAATCATGACAGTATTCGCAGTCGGTAGACCAGAAGAAAACAATCACCCAATCCGCATCGGAGTCATAAAGGCCATACGTCATTCCATCGATACTCATGCCTTCCACGTCGGGTGCCTTTGCCCCCACTTTCACCTTTTGGTATGGCTCGGTGATTGAATCAAGGCGCAGGCCTTGGGCTTGCGTGATCTCGCCTTCCTTGAATTTCGGATAGGTAAGCAGGTAGTCAGTCACTTGGGCTTTCCCCATGGCGGTATAGCCATTTAAAAGGTACTCCAAAAGGAATTCATATGCGCCCATGTTGGCCTTGGCTTTCTCGAGTATGAAGCCAATATGTGCTATCGTCAGGCTGTCGAAATGTTGCTCGTCGAAGCATGTGTTGCGATAGAGATAATCCACCACCTTGGCCGTCAGCGCATTGCCCTGCAGCAAAGTGGTGTCGCTGAAATCCACCTCGTCCCATTCGTTGCCGGACACGGGCTCCTGTGCCAGCGACAATGTCACCAGCATCAAGAAAGTCAGCACCAACAGGCATCTTATGTTACGAAGTATCATTTGCATCGTCAATATATCACATAGTTATACAAAGAATTACCCACACCCGTTAATAGGTTGATTTCTTGATTGCCTTTCAGGCTTCCTATGACAATTTCGGTTTCACCTGGGAGACCCGAGCTGACCATCATGTTACCATCTTTGTCGATCAGGTAAATCTCCCTGGTCTTTTCCGAAACGACTCCCAAAAGCCTTTTATTACGTGAAAGAGGGTAAAAAAACGGCTTTGTCGTAATTACGTCGTCGAAGTCATGGGAATAGAGCACTTTCTTGAAGCGGTTGAATACACGTAGTGCCTTGCCGTCCAGATAAATGAAGTCGGGATCCTGGTCACCGTTGAAGTCCTCATACAGGAAATGATGCTGTTCGGTGTATGTGCCGAAATCGGTACGAGCCAAATTGCCTTCCTGTGTGATGTAGAGCAACTGTCCATTGTCTTCGGAAGTCAGCATAACACCTTTGTGGTTGGTTTTGTTGTCATATATATCGGCGCCCGGCGACTTGTGCAGGTCAGCCTTCAAGGGAATGCGGATGCGGCCTTGGCGGTCGAGGATGCGCACTGTTCCTTTTACGTCAGTGACAATGAGATAATCCTTGTTACCAGCTACAAGATGCTGCACTGGCTGCTTCACCACTTCGTCGGTGCGGGGACGGTTCCACCCAGGCGTTTCTTGGCACTTCAGGTTATAGTTATACACGAACCTGTCGGTGCCACATACCAAAATCCTATAGTTCTTGTCTTTATCGTAATCAAACACCGCGATGGGGTTGGAAGCCTCCACCTGCATACGTCGCGGATAGCCGCTCACCGTCTGGCCATCGCTGTCTACGAGTTCAAGGTAATTGGCCGTATTGAACAAGAACTGAAGACGCCCGTCGCCATAATAGTCCACCACATGCACGCCACCCATGGGCGCTTCGGCAAGGCTCTTCTGCCATTTCACGTTGCCGTTGCAGTCCAAAAGGTACATGTTGTTAGACACATCGAAAACCACCACCTGATCGGCATTGGTCGTCAGGTCGGGGACAATGCAAGGTTTCCCTAGCAGCGGAGCATCGAGGTTGACCTTCCATTGCACATTCGACTCCTCATTCATCTGACTCGTCGTACGCAAGTTCAAGCAGGTGTACACCAAATCTTTGGCACCCGCCATCTGCACAGAGAAGGCCTGATAACCTTGCAGGAAGCTCTTGTTGCGTTTCAGAAAAGCCAACAGTTCGTTACCGACATAGCGGTTGACGATATTCTGATTGCCGGCGCAAAGCACAAACAGGCAGATGTTGTCCATCTCAAGCATGTTGTCTTGGAAGGCCTTGAAGTTGTCGCTCAAGTCCAAGGTACGTCCCGAACGATAGCAGGAAATCACCTCCTGCACATGATTGAACTCATTGGCCACCACAAGATATTGGTCCACCACGGCATACCAGCAGCCGTTCAGCTCGGCAAAGCCTCGCCCAAACACATCAGGGATGAAGTCCTTGACATTCAACTTGTTGACGTTGCAACCTTGCACAGCATCACTCTCGACCACGCCTGCCTTGTCGCCAAGCAGTTTCATGAACTGATTCACCGCGACAGGGTCGTTCATGCGACCCACAAAAACGGGATAGGCTGCCGAGGTGAACAGGCAGTATGCCACCTCCGAAAAGTTGCGCACCAACTGCTCGGCCACATCGGTCTTATAGCGGCGGTTGAAAGCTTCAACGCGCTCTTTATCAGCGAAGTCCTCCCAATAGGACAGATAGTCCGACATGCCGTAATGCAACATCAGCTTCGTGCTGTAAGGCAGCACATTGACTATGGTGTTAGGCACAGGCATTTGGTATTTCAGGGAACGCAGAGATGAGACAGTGTCAGTAGGCATGGAATAGCCGTTCAGCGACCAGCCATCGGTCTTGGCCAACACGTCGAAAGCAGCAATGCCTTTGAAAGCATTCGAAAAGGCGACACATCCCCCTTCATATTTCTTAGCAACTGATGACTTGAGCAACGAGTCCATGTTGTTGTAGTTTAAATAAAGATGCACGGGCATCGACTGCCCTAATGTGGACTGAACCCGCTGGAACTCTGCACCAGCATCAAACCTCATGGAACCATTCAGCTGTTGAATCACTGACGAAAGCATGCGATCATCCGAGGCAAACACCAAAAAACCACCGAGACCATACAGCATCAGGGAGTCAAAATCAGGCAAAACCAAGCATTTCTTACCGTCAAATTCTAGTTCCGATATATTTAAACCATTATCTAAAATAATATTACTTATCTCGTTGATTGATATTTTATTGCTGTTTAATAAAACGACACATGAACTCATTTTTGAATCCACAAAGTCCAATGCCATGGCAGCCCGCGATTGCGTCAACTCTTCCTTTAGTTTTTCTTTAGATGATATGATTGTATCAATTCTATACCAATGCTTTACGAATTCACCAAAAACATCGGCTGACTCTGCAAGCGGGGCTATCGTACTAATCAGATCCTGGGATGATTTGGCTTCAACGACCAAAAAAGAACTGGCGGGGACTGCATCCAAAATGGATTCAATTTCCTTGGGTTTACAAGATGTAAGGATGCAAATTAAAGCCAATATAATGTATGATATTTTACTCATATTCAACTATAAATATTGTATTATTTAAAATCTAACTTCAATTGAATCGAGCTATTGAATGTCAGCCGATGTAAAGGCGAAGTGCCGTGGTCGGCGATGGCTTGCTTGTGTTCTGGGGTGGGATAACCCTTGTTTTTCTTCCATTGGTAGATGGGATACTGTGCATCATACTCCAACATCATCATATCTCTGGTGGTTTTCGCCAAGATGGATGCCGCGGCGATGGATTGATATTTACCGTCACCTTTCACCACGCAAAGGTATTTCAAGTCACGATAAGCCTTGAATCGGTTGCCGTCAATGAGTAGAAACTCAGGCCTGACCTGCAGCTGGTCCAAAGCTCGATGCATGGCCAGAAACGAGGCATTGAGGATGTTGATCTCATCGATTTCGGCCGCCGTGACCACGCCTACTCCATAGGCAAGGGCTTCGCGAATCACCAGCTCGCGTAGCTGCATCCTTTTCTTCTCCGTAAGCTGCTTCGAATCATTCAGTTCTGGATAATCGGAACCTTTCTTCAAGATAACGGCTGCTGCCACCACAGGGCCTGCAAGGCAGCCTCTTCCAGCTTCATCGCATCCTGCCTCAACCAAATCGGAATAATGCGTCAGCAACCCCATACCTTACAACCATTTAAAGAAATAATGATTGGCAAAAACCAAAACCACAAAGAAAAACAGAAACAGCTCTGCCCATCCCGTGTTGCCCATATATGAGAACTCGTAGGAGAAAAAGATGGTTAGAACTATAAAAATCAGTCCATGCATGAGCACCGTACCGGGGAAGAACAGGAGCAACAGGGCAATAACTGCAAGTAAAGCTGTCATCATCATCCTAATCCTCACAGCAATAGTCTTCTCAAAACTGGAATTCTTCTTACCGAACATCAGGATTATGGCAGGTACAAGCGTCATGACAAGCACCGCAATGGTTCGCGTGTTAAAACCGGCAATGCTCAAGCGGAATTCCCCAAAATGCGTCTTATAGGCGTTAAGAACCGCCAATAAATCACCAAAGATATAAACACAACTGAAATATAAGAAATAGACCAGAAAGAATCCTAATAGCGGGAGGAGTTGCAGCCGCAATTTACCTTCCTTTGCGATAATCAGAGAAACGAAAATCCATGGGATCAGCACAATGGATGGAAAATACATCATCGATGCCAAGGCAACAAAAATGCCTGCATTCAGCAGATTGAAAGTCGGATCCTGCGACTGATAAACACCAAAAAGAACGTGTATGGTCAATAGGATGAACACCGATGCCAAAGCAAATGGATAAAAATTGGTTTGCGTCATGGTGAGACTTGTCATGAGCACGAAAACAAAGGCACCCATTGTGCTCACCTTTGTGATAATCTGACTTTCGACCAACATAGCATTGACCATTAGCGCTTCCATGACCATCCAAAGAAATGCGAACAGCACCATGAGAAAAGGTGAAAACGAAAGCAATCTGTTGATCAAATTGTATAATGGCGTAACGGATGAGCCCAAGCTTGTGTCGACCTCGCCAACAATAAAGGCAGGCAACCACAAAGCGATTGCAATCAATGCCAATACCACATACTGTATCGCGTAACTCTGTCGAAAAAACTTTATCATTGTAATTTCATTAAATCGAGACCGATATCCGAACGGTAGTTGGCCCCTTCAAACTTAATCTTCTCCACCTCACGGTAAGCGATGCTCCTCGCCTCTTCTATCGAATCGCCATGGGCCGTCACTGCGATGACACGTCCGCCAGCCGTAACCACCTGCTTATCAGTGTCAAATGCCGTTCCTGCATGGAAAGAGACAACGCCTTTCAAGTCACACAAACCGCTCATTATCATCCCCTTCTTATAGGCTTCAGGATAACCGCCCGAAACCATCATCACTGTGACCGCAGTCTTGTCGCTCTTACCGTAATGGACTTCATTCAAACGTCCATCAGCACATGCCATCAACATGTCGGCGAAGTCGCCCTCAATGCGAGTCATCACCGCCTCCGTCTCAGGGTCACCCATTCGGACGTTGTACTCAATGACGTAGGGATTGCCGTTGTCGTTCATCAAACCCAAGAAAATGAATCCTTTATAGTCGATGCTTTCAGCTTTCAAGCCCTTGAGGGTCGGCTTCACAATACGTTCCTCCACCCTATTCAAGAAGTCGGGCGTGCAGAATGGAACTGGCGAAACAGCGCCCATGCCACCCGTGTTCAGCCCTTGATCGCCATCGCCGATGCGTTTGTAGTCCTTAGCTTCGGGCAACAGAACATAATGCTCGCCGTCAGTCAACACAAACACCGATACCTCGATGCCTTTCAGGAACTCCTCAATGACTACAGTGGCCGAAGCAGCGCCAAACTTGCCATCAAGCATCTTGCCAAGTTCGTCTTTGGCCTCCTGCAAGTCGTTGAGGATCAACACACCCTTACCGGCAGCCAGACCATCGGCTTTCAACACGTAAGGCGCTTTCACACTTTCAAGGAACTTGTATCCTTCGTTGAGGTTGTCCTTGTTGACCTTAAAGCATTTTGCCGTAGGCACGCCGTATTTCTCCATAAAATCCTTAGCAAAGGCTTTACTGCCTTCTAGCTGGGCACCACGTCGGTCGGGACCTATCACCTTCACTGCCTTAAGTGCGGCGTCACACTTGAAAAAATCTACGATACCGTCCACCAATGGCTGTTCGGGGCCAACCACGACGAGATGGATCTCCTGCTTGAGGCAAAATTCCTTAACAGCCTCGAAATCGGATGGTTTTATGTTGACATTGGTACCCACTTGCGCCGTACCAGCGTTGCCAGGGGCAATGAAAACATGTGCACCGTCGCTCTGTGCCAACTTCCACGCCAAGGCATGCTCTCGGCCACCCGATCCGAGCACCAGGATGTTACGCTTCACTGCCGTGATATGTTGGCCTTGGACGGCTTTCCAATCCAAGGTTTCTTTTATGGCTTCACCAGGATACATTACTATTTTTTCCATATTTTATTCTTTTATTGCTTTCATTAATGAGTTCCAAATATCATCAGCCGCCTTGTCCCATGAGAAATCCTTGACGCGCTCCCGGCCTTTCTCAATCAAGGCCTCACGAACATTCTCGTCAAGCATCTCCGTCATGCCTTCAGCAATGGACGCTTCGCTGAAGGGGTCGACGAGCAAGGCAGCGTCATCAGCCACCTCGGGCATAGAGGTCACATTGGAGGTGATGACGGGTGTGTCGCACCTAAATGCCTCCAAAATGGGGATACCAAAGCCCTCGAAATAAGAAACATATACCGACGCAAAGGCGGATGCCGTCACAAGGTGTAAATCCTCGGCACTCAGACGTCCAGCAAAGACAACATCATCCTTGAAACGCATCTGGCTGTATGCCTGCTCTATAGACTCTGACCACCAACGCTTCTCCCCTACAATCAGTAACTTAACATTGGATGGCGTCTGACTCTTGAACAGATCGAAGGCTGTGAAAAGCCTCGCCAAATTCTTGCGTGGATGCAGCGATCCGACGAACATGAAATATGGATTTCCGTCAGTATATCTGGCACGAATGGCCTCCTGCGCTTCGTCCGAGATGGGCGTGAACTTCTCATTCACGCCGTTATAAGCGACATCGATCCTATTAGGCTCAATGCCATAGCAATCGACGATATCCTGCTTCGAGAATTCCGACACTGTGACAATACGTTTGGCCTTTCGGGCAAACTTCGGGAAAAACGTTTTATAGTGCCACTGATACTTCTTCTGTACGTCGTTGGGATAATGCTCATAATTCAAATCGTGGAATTGCACCACCGACGGCACTTTTGTCCGCAGACTTAAATAACCATCAGGGGAAAAAAACAAATCTGGCTTGATCTTTTTCAACGCCCTGGTCACCGACCACTCAAAATACCATACAAAAAGGAATGACCTTCGGGCTGGCGGGAACAAGGTGACAGGCACCACATTATCGCCAAATATGAAGCTTTTATCCGGACTCTTGTCAAACAGAAAATAAAACTCAACCTCAGGGTGAGCCAAAACCATTCTTCGCAAGGTCTCGTATTCAACCCATCCGATTCCTTCGAGCTTATCTTTCAATAGCAATCGCGTATTTACAGCTATTTTCATCTCCTCCTATTTTTTTGCAAAATTACAAAAGATTGCTTTTTGACCAACAATTATGAACTTCTTTCTTTTCTTGGTTATTTGAATGAAATTTATTGTACATTTGATGCCGCAAAACATGCTTTGAAATTTATATAAAACGGTTTTTCCCCTCGGAGAAAGAACGCAAAATTATTTAACTTAAACAAACAAAGCCATGAAAAAACTAGTATTATTCAGCATCTTTGCGCTAATTTGTTTAGCAGCATTCGGCAAACCTCAGATTTCAAACATTTCATCTCCAACGCAAGTCGGACTTTATGGCCTGTATGAGGTCTCGTTTAACATGAGCCCCTCCTACTCCAACCCCTATGATCCAGCGATCATAGACGCTTATGCCTTATTTCAGGGTCCAGACGGCCAACAGTTCAAGGTTAATGCCTTTTATTTTGAAGACTATTCTTTTTCAAACAACACTGGCTATGAAGTAGCCACTCCAACAGGGACCTCTGGTTGGAGGATCAGGTTTACCCCAAATCTTGTGGGCACATGGACCTTCACCATTCGTGCAAAAGATTACCAAAGCAATGTGATAGTTGTAACATCACAAAGACAATTCACATGCAACAACACAAACAATTCAACTGGTTTCATCTCCAAAGCGAACAACCGTTACTTGAAGCAAACCAAAGTAGTGAACGGACAAAACAAGGACGCCTTATATTTCCCTGTGGGTCCCAATATTTCATGGTACACATGCAAGGACTATGGACATTACCAGAAGCCTTATGGCATTTATGAATATTATGATTACATTGATAAATTGTACGGAAGCGGCAATTATTTCCGCTTATTCATCAACAGGTACCCTTTCTTGTCTCTTTATGGAAAAGAATACACATTAGATGATGTGACGTATTTTGACAACACCATAAATCAAAAAGACTCCAAAGAGTTGGACCTCATTATTGAGTACGCCAAAGCACGGGACATATCGGTCATGCCTTGCATTTTCTCACACAGTGACTTTGTAAGTTGGGAGTTTTATCATGATGCACCAGACAATTGGCCCATCAATCCATTCAAAACCGAAATCTCGACCGTCGAAAAACCTTGCGATTTCTTCTCTGACCCCAGCGCCATAAGAATTACCAAGAACCTTATCAGATACATAGTGTCAAGATGGGGCTATGCGACCAACATCATGTCCTGGGAATTATGGAACGAAGCGAATCAAATGGAAAAAGACGAAACGTATTTCTGCGACGGTTCAAAATCGTGTAATACAGATTTGTACTGTGAACAAGAATCGTTTAGAGAAGACATGATCGAATGGCATAGTATCATGGGACAATACATTAAAAGTATAGACCCTTTCCATCACCTTGTTACAACCTCATTAGCTCTATCTCTTGATGATTCCCATTCAAATAACATTAATTTAATCAAAAGACTATATAGGATTAATTCTATTGACATCGCACAAAGCCATAGGTATAAAGGGGTTGACAATTTAACTGACAACTTTCAGAACGATCTTTTCTCGATAATGAAATCAACTCATGTCGAGACAGGGAAACCTGCTTTCGTAGGAGAATATGGCTTTAGCAGCTTTGGCTCAAGCAATTGGAACAAAGACCCATACGGCATCGAATTGCACAATTCCTTGTGGTCATGTTCGTTTTCAGGAGCCATGGGATCTGCTTCTATTTGGTGGTGGAAGTACTTCTTTACTACAAGCGCGAACCTTTACACCTATTCAGGGCCTGTATATCGCTTTTTCAACACCTCGCCTATCCTTTCCGAATCTTTCAATCCATATAAAAAAGTCGCCAACGGCATTGAGACCTACTATTTGATGAACGGCAATTGCGACACCATCTATGGCTGGACTCACGACGAAGTCTTCCGTTATCAAAAACTTAGAAGCAATGCCCCTAATTATGTAACAACCCTAAACACTGCTTATCGTCCTCAGCCTAGTTCCAGCAGCAACAATATTAAAATTGCAATCCAAAACCAGCCCATTGGCGCACAGTATATAATCGAATGGTATGATTCCGAAACAGGAAACGTGATCCAAACCGATTTGGCCTATGTCGCGGGTTCTGGATCGAACAGGTATCTGTCATTTGAATTCCCCTCTTCCATCAGAGATTTGCAAAGCCACAAGATACGCAACAACTTTGGTGACGTCGTGTTTGCCATCTATTTAGATTGCGACAAATTAGTATGGAAACATGGCAAACTCCTTACTAATGACCTGAACAATGTCGGTGACGAGATTGTATGCAACAAAACAACAGCCCAAGTGTTCTACAAAACTGACGCCAACAAAATCAATTCTATTTGGTGGAACAACAATGCCAATTGTTGGCAACAAGCAAATCTAAACAATGCTGCCACCAATGTAAAGAAGTGCCTTGCTATTTCTGACGATGGCACCCGTGTTTTCTACATCAACACAAACGACAACATCAATTCGATCTATTATGATTATGCCTCGAGTCAATGGGTATATGACAACATGAACAATGCTTCCCAAGGCAACGTAGAGGGTCCCATTGCTGTCAATCCCAACAACCAAGTTTTATATAGAAACAAAAACGGTGCCCTCAATGCCCTGTGGTTCGATTCACAGGCCAACAAATGGGAATGGTCATCCTTGAATAACTCGGCATCCTCCGGCGTAGGCGATGCCATTGCTGTTTCCCCAAGCCAAAGCCAGGTGTTTTACAAGACTACAGGTAACGGACTTAAGGCTATCAAATATGACTATTCCACTTCCAAGTGGGTGGCCATGAGCATTAACAATTGTGCAAATAGCGGTGTTAAAGGCCCCATCACCATTACACCGAACAACCAGGTGTTTTTCAGAACCACCAGCAATACCATAAACAATATCTATTATAATGGTTCCATCTGGCAACGTTCTCAATTGAACAACTCGGCAACAAATGTTTGGTCGTCCACCTCTACTGCTGGAAGAATACTGCAAGCCGACGTTACTGGCAAAGTGTTCTATATCAATAGCAGCAAACAAGTGGATTGTATCTATTGGACTCCAGGTGTGGAATGGCGTCGTTTCTCTCTGCCTGAGACTGAAAACAACGTGTTGGCTTTGGCGACCAATTATGACGGCAACGTATACTACCTTACCAACAAAAGCATGACTGGTCTTAACAAGAACCAAGTATACAGATTCCTATACAAGAGTCAGTGCTTCGCTGAGAGTTCCTCCCCCAATGTAAGAATTGACAGGGACATAATCGATGACGACGAACTCTTTGAAGAGACAATGGATGATATGTTGTTTGGTGTAGACGAGAATACTTCATTTGATCAACCCACCGTCAACATCTATCCGAATCCGTGTTCAGGGAACATTACGGTCACCTCTGACAATGAAATCGACAAAGTGTATGTATTTGATCATAAAGGCGCTCTTGTTGCTTCCTATGAAAATAATAACCACATCAACACAATAATTGTTGATTTGTCAAGTTATGGGAATGGCTTGTATATTATAAAAACACAAAACCACAATGGCTATTCAACCGTCAACATAATCAACAAAATAGACTAAACAAAATGAGTGTTAAAGACTTAGCGAGGGAGACGCTGATGTTTCTCCATCTTGACCTAACACAAAACCTGAAGTATGACCGCCTTACCAAGGTCATCATGAAAGAATACCTCAGGCCCGATTCCAACTGTATTGACGTGGGATGTCACAAAGGCGAGATCCTTGAAATGATGCTGAAGTTTGCCCCGCAAGGCCGTCATTATGCTTTTGAGCCGATACCATATCTGTATAACGACCTGGTCCAGAAGTTCAAAGACGTTGCGACCGTCTACCCTTATGCCCTTTCTGACGAAAAAGGCAGCACAACGTTCAACCTCGTTAAGAACGCCCCTGCCTACAGTGGCTTGAAACAACGACATTACGACATAGAAAACCCTGATATCGAAGTCATTAATGTTGAAAAAGAGACCTTGGACGACCTTTTAGGCGACAGCCGAATCGACTTCATCAAAATTGACGTAGAAGGCGGCGAATTTGGCGTGTTGAAAGGTGCCAAAGCACTGTTGAGGAAGAACTTCCCCACCATCCTGTTCGAGTGCGGCAAAGGTGCCAGCGACTACTACGGCACGCAACCTGCCGACATCTATAACTACCTCACCCAAGAAATCGGGCTGAGGCTGTTCACTCTGAATGCGTTCATCAAAGGCGGCAACGCCTTGTCGCAACAGGAGTTCGTGCAATGCTTCGACACCGTGAAAGAGTATTATTACGTCGCTGCAAAATAACCTACAGACGCTGTCAAACGAAAAAGAGCGAGGATAGTTTCCTCGCTCTTTTTCTGTTATGCCAACAATGGCATCAATAGCGGTAGATGCCAGACTTGTAAGGTCCCTCGACGGGCACGCCAATGTAGTCGGCCTGTTTCTGCGTGAGCTTGGTCAGCTTCACACCGATCTTCTCAAGGTGCAGACGGGCCACTTCCTCATCCAAATACTTGGGCAGGCAGTAAACGCCAACCTTGTATTGTCCGCGCTTCTCCCAAAGGTCCATCTGGGCCAAGGTCTGGTTGGTGAACGAGTTGCTCATCACGAAGCTAGCATGACCTGTTGCGCAGCCCAGATTGACCAAGCGCCCCGATGCCAGCAAAAAGATGCAGTGACCATCGTCGAAGACGTATTTGTCAACCTGTGGCTTGATATTGATCTTCTCCTTCAAATGTTCGGTCTTTTCGAGGCGTTCCACTTGGATTTCGTTGTCGAAGTGACCGATGTTGCACACAATGGCCTGGTCTTTCATCTGCAGGATGTGTTCCAGCGTGATGACGTCGCAGTTACCCGTCGTGGTGACGAAGATATTGCCTTCCTTGACGGCCTCCTCCATCGTCGTGACCTCGAAGCCTTCCATAGCGGCTTGCAAGGCGCAGATGGGGTCGATCTCTGTGACGAGCACACGGGCGCCATAGCTCTTCATAGAGTGAGAGCAGCCCTTACCCACTTCGCCGTAGCCACACACCACGACCACCTTACCGGCAATCATCACGTCGGTGGCGCGCTTGATGCCGTCGGCCAACGACTCGCGGCAGCCATAGAGGTTGTCGAACTTCGACTTGGTCACCGAGTCGTTCACGTTGATGGCAGGAACGAGCAGTTCGCCGCGCTCGTGCATCTGATAGAGACGGTGCACACCCGTGGTGGTCTCTTCCGAGACGCCCTTCCAACTCGCCACTACGGTATGCCAGAAGGTAGGATTCTCTTTATAGGTGGCCTTGATGACGCTCATGAGTGCCCTTTCCTCTTCACTGCCCGTAGGCGCGTCAAGGAGTTTGGGGTCGTTCTCGCAAGCATAGCCCTTGTGGATCAACAAGGTGGCATCGCCGCCGTCGTCCACGATGAGGTCCGGACCTGTGCCATCGGGGAAGGTGATGGCGCGTTTGGTGCACCACCAATAATCCTCCAAGGTCTCGCCTTTCCATGCGAAGACGGCGGTACCCGTCTCGGCGATGGCAGCGGCAGCGTGGTCCTGCGTGGAATAGATGTTGCACGAGCACCAACGCACCGTGGCACCCAACTTGACGAGGGTCTCAATCAAACATGCCGTCTGTATGGTCATATGGAGCGAGCCCATGATCTTAGCCCCCTTCAGCGGTTTCGTGTCGCCGTACTTCTTGCGAAGCGACATCAATCCGGGCATTTCGTGTTCCGATACTTCAATTTCCTTGCGTCCCCAAGCGGCCAAACCCATGTCAGCCACCAAATAGGGCAATTTGTTGTATAAAAGTCTGTTATCCATTGAGTTAAGATTTATATTTCTTTGTAGATATGAAAATGCAAATATACAATATTTCTTGCATATCTAACGCAAAAAAGCACACATTTTGCCTATTTGCCTCGATTTACAATTTTTCCCTTCTAAACTCAATATTTATAATTCACCATCACCTCAAAACTCCTACCCGGCATGGCACGCCAGATAACATTTTGATAGTCTTTGTCGGTAAGGTTGTTGCAGCGCAACTCCAAGCGGAATTTCTTGATTTGCTTGCCGATGGCGATATGATGCAACACATACGAGGGCAGGTCGTAGGCGAAGAACTCCTGGGCATTGTAGGATGTGCTGCGTCGCCCTGTCATCTCAATCGTATAGCTTAGATTCCAAGTATTCCACTGGGTGTTGAGAAACACGTTGGCATGATGGCGCGGGATATAGATCAACTGTATGCCGTTGGTGCCTTGGGCATAGGCCTTGTCGCTCTCGTCGGTGGTGACGGTGAAGACGTAGTTGCCCGACAGCGTGACTTTCCAGTTTTCCTTAACAAAAGCCGCATCGATATGGTTCTCTATGCCATGCGCATATACCTTTGAAACATTCTCAGGCACCCAAAAACGGTAGGAGGTCGGCATCCATTGTATCCAGTTCTTCACGTTGCTGAAATAGCCTCCCGTCCTCAAGTCGAGCTTGAAGGCACCTTTCTGCAGACCGTATTTCAAGGCTAAGTCCACCGTCCGACCTTTCTCAGGCAACAGGTCGGGATTGCCGCCCGGATACCAATAGAGGTCGTTCAAAGAGGGATTACGATAGTTGTGGCTATAGCCTAATGTGAAGCTCAGCGCTTTGTAGAACGGCAACTGATAAGAGAAGGTGGCCGTGGGAAACAGGCCCATCGCCTTGCCGTCGGTCCAATCGTAACGTGCGGTGAGGTTGAGTTGGGCGCAGTCGAAAGGCTCACCGCTGAGGGCGGCGTAGGCCGAGAGCAGGTTACGATGCTTCTCCCCTTCATAGTTGTTGCTCCTCACCCTCTCGTTGTCCCATTGCAGCTTGGCTTTCAAGTTCCAACTCTTGTAGAGATGCTGCTCCAGGTTGGCGATTTGATGCAAGACGACGGCATGGTTCTCGGAGTTGATAAACGTGACCGTGTCGTCATTCGAAGGGATGCGTGTCAACAGGAAATAACGCTGGTTCTCAATAAACGCTGCCGATTTCAACTGCAGGCTGCCCGTTTCCCAATAGGTCTTGAAAGAGACAAAGTTACGCGAGAAATTATCTTTGGTCCACTCTTCCAAGTTGACGTTGAACACATTGGGCATGATGGGCGGCAGGTTGCGGTTGTTCCATTGGTTCCACGAGGCCACAGAGATGACGCTCTTCCCCAGCAACACACTCATCTCAGGCATCACGCCATAGTCGACGAAATCGGCATTACGCTGCTTCATCGTTTGATGCGGGATGGTAGCCAGGTTCTCGTACTCGAAGTCGTTGTCGGAGGAGTTACGATAGGCCTTTACACGAAACGAGAACCGTCTGCCGTAGTTTCTCACCGTGACGAAGCTACCAAGGGTGTTGAAACTGCCATAGGTCTGTTTCAAATCCAACAGAAAGCCGTCACCAAAATGATGGGTATTGTCGATATTAACTGCCCCGCCCAGGCCGCCGCTGTTGTTGGAAGTACCGCTTCCCCAGTTGAGGCTGACGTCATCAGCCAAAAAAACAGGAATAGTACTGAAATCAACCTGACCAAGGCTAGGTGCATTGAGCTGAAAACCGTTCCAAAGCACAAGGGTGTGGCTAGCCGTAGTGCCACGAAACGAGGCCGTGGAGGTACCACCCGGACCATAGGTCTTGATGAAAACGGGGCTGTGCTGGATGAGCAGATCTGAAAGGCTAGAGGTACTTTTGGACTGCAACACGAGAGTATCCAACTTTCTCACCACCAATGGTTTTAAGGACTCTACAGCATTGCCTTCAGCAGTCACCTCAACAGTTTTCAGGACAATAGTGTCCTGACCATGGAGCTGAAGCCCCATGATAAACAGATAAAGAAACAAAACTATGGAAAGGCGCTTCAATGCTTCTTGCTCTCAGCAGATTTGGTTTGTTTTTCGGCGTAAGTCTTCACCTTACCTTGAAGCTGGCCGTTCTTGTATGTCGACTCGCTCTTCAACGAACCATCAGGGTAGAAAGTCTCTTGTTTACCATCAAACTGACCATCCTTATAAACGATGGTCATCTTTTTGTTACCACTCTCGTCATACCAAGTGGTAAGGCCGTCGCGCCGGCCGTTCTTGTAGCTCGACACTTCTAGATTACCACCCTTCTCATAGCATAGGATTTGCTCACCATCGAGCTCACCTTGCTTATAAGTGTTCAATTTCGAGAGACGTCCACCGCGGAACCATTCGCTTACCTGTCCGTCAAGCACATCGTTCTTATACTCTGCTTTCTTTGTGATGGAGCCCGTCTTGTCGATTTCAACGAAAGCGCCATTTCGTTTACCGTTCTCATAACTCACGATTTTCTTTGGAAGGTATGTGTTGCTGTTGAAATACTCAATCCAAGTGCCAACTTTTTGGCCGTTTTGGACATGGCCCTCAATGATAGCATCACGTGTGGTCGTGGTAAACTTTCCATTAGGGGCTTTCGAAACATCCACACTTTCTATCGTTTGTGCAAAAACAGGCATGGCAAACAAGGCCATTGCAATGATAATCAAAGTCTTACGCATATCTATTTTCGTTTTTGAATGTACAAAATTATAAAATTCACGCCAATAGCGTTGCAATTTTCGTGCAATTTCTTTCAAATTCAGTTTTTTTTCGCAATTTCGCAGCATCAACCTCCTACACCATGAAAAAAGTCGAAGTCAAAAACTTTAAGCTCTACACCACGGCTGTCATCAGCATCGAATGGAAACAGGAGCTCCTCAACGTCAACCTTGACCTAGCCATGATGCTCAAGATGATGCGCATGGAAGGTCTCACCGAAGCCGACATCGAACGTTACAGTAAAAACGGCCAGCCCATCCCCTTCAAGAAGGTGACGCTGGTGCTGTTCCAAGACGACGACAAACCAGGACAATACTACACCGACGAATCGTTCGACGAGGACGACGATCCGACGGTGTTTTATGTGGAAATCAAAGAATAAAAACACCCCTTCTCCTCATTGCGGGCTCGACCCGCCATGAGGATAAAGGGGGTTGTTTCCTACGCAGTTAAGCGTCAATGCAATGATTTAATATACTCGTCAATCGCCTTGGCGGCTTTCTTGCCGGCACCCATAGCGAGGATGACAGTAGCTGCGCCACTCACGGCGTCACCGCCGGCGAAGATGCCAGGACGCGATGTCGTACCGACTTCATCGGCCACGATGCAGCCCTTCTTGTTCAGGTCGAGGTTACGCGTCGTGCTGCCAATCAACGGGTTTGGCGAAGTGCCAAGGGCCATGATGATCATGTCGACATCGAGGACGAACTCGGAATCCTTAATCGGGACCGGGCTTCTACGACCCGAGGCATCGGGCTCACCCAGTTCGCATTTCACGCACTTGAAGCCTTTCACCCAACCGTTTTCGTCGCCCAGCACCTCAACGGGAGCCGTCAGCAAGTCGAAGATGACACCTTCTTCCTTGGCATGGTGCACCTCCTCCACTCTCGCAGGCAGCTCGGCCTCGGAACGGCGGTAGACGATATGCACCTCTGCGCCCAGACGCAAGGCAGTACGAGCGGCATCCATGGCCACGTTGCCACCACCGACCACAGCAACTTTCTTACCCACATAGTTCGGGGTTTGATAGCCCTCCTTATAGGCGAAGAGCAGGTTGTTACGGGTCAAGAATTCGTTAGCTGAAACCACGCCGCAGAGGTTCTCGCCAGGCACGTTCATCATCATCGGGAAGCCAGCACCCGAGCCGACAAACACAGCCTCAAAGCCTTCGCGTTTCATCAGCTCGTCGATGGTGATGGTACGACCGACGACCACGTCCTTCTCGAACTTGGCGCCAAGCTTACGCACGCTCTCCACCTCTTTCTTCACAACGGTGTCCTTTGGCAGACGGAACGACGGAATGCCATACATCAACACGCCGCCCAACTCGTGCAATGCCTCGAAGATAGTGACGTCGTAACCCATCGAAAGCAAGTCCTTGGCGCAGGTGAGTCCTGAAGGACCACTGCCAATGATGGCCACCTTATGGCCGTTGGGGATGCTCTGACTGCTGAAATGCAGGTCATGCTCGATGGCGTAGTCGCCGACGAAACGCTCCAGTTTGCCGATGGCGATAGGCTCGAACTTCTTGCCCATCACGCAAGCGCCTTCACACTGGGTCTCCTGCGGACATACACGGCCGCAGACGGCAGGCAATGCAGAGTCGCAGCTGATAACGCCGGCCGCGCCCGCAAAGTCACCTTGCGCCACGCGAGCGATGAAGTCTGGGATGTTGACGCTGACAGGGCAATGTTCTACGCATTGCGGGTTCTTACAATGCAGGCAACGCTGGGCCTCCATGATGGCCATGTCGGCCGAATAACCCAAACACACCTCATCGAAGTTGTGGGCGCGAATCTCGGGCTTCTGCTCCGGCACAGGAACACGTTTTTTCTTGTCGAAACTCTCTTCAGAGATGCCTCCGATATGGCACTTGTGGCCTTCAGCTTTCTCCTCGGCTTGGAGTTGTTTGCGCGTCACCACATTATTATACATCGCCTGACGTTTCATGGCCTCATCGAAGTCGACATCCTTACCCAAGAACTCGGGACCGTCGATGCAGGTGAACTTGGTCTTTCCTCCAATGCTCACACGGCAGGCACCACACATGCCCGTGCCGTCGACCATGATCGAGTTGAGCGACACTGTGCAGCGGATGCCCAACTCCTCGCAGGTCTTGGTGGCAAACTTCATCATAATCATGGGACCGATGGCCACGGCCTCGTCATACTGTTTGCCGCTGGCCACCAACTGGCGCAACACGTCGGTCACCAAACCCTTGCGACCCGTGGAGCCATCGTCGGAGGTGACATACAGGTTACTGACTTCTGCCAGTTCCTTCTCGAAGATAAGCAGATCCTTGGTACGGGCGCCGATGATACAGTCGGCCGTGGCACCATGGTCGTTCAACCATTTCACTTGTGGATAAATTGGGGCGATACCCACGCCACCGCCGATGAAGACGAAGGAACGCTTGCGCAACTCCTCAGCGGTCATCGTGGCAAACTCTGAGGGTTTCCCCAAAGGACCGACGATGTCGGCAAAGCGGTCGCCTTCCCTGTATTCCGCCATCTTCTTGGTAGATTCGCCGATAGCCTTGAAGACAATGGTCACCGTCCCCCTGACGCGATGATAGTCACTGATGGTCAAAGGGATACGCTCAGAGTTTTCCTCCATCTTGATGATGAGGAACTGGCCTGGGAGGGCCGAATGTGCTATTCTCGGCGCATAGACATCCATGAGGTAGGTCTCGGCCGCGAAGGTTTCTTTATGAATAATTTCAAACATAATGTATGGGATAGAGTTAGTTTTTTCCGGTATATTCCTCCGCAAAGATAATAATTTTCAAAAAGAAAAGAATAAATCGCATTTTTTGGCACAAAAAAAGAGCCCCGAAACCGGAGCTCTTTTTTAGATGTTTCAGACGTGTTTCTTATTCGGCGTCCAAAGCCTTGGCTTCGTCATTCATCTTGAGCTGCACGTACATGGTCTTCAAAACCTGCTTCACTTCGGGAGTGGGTTGGGCTTCGTAAGCCTTCTTCACGTATGGCAAACCAGTGCGGACGAGGTCTTCGGCCTGCTCAACCAAAGCGTTGTATTCCTTCACCTTGTCGAGGGGCATTTCGTTGGCTTGCGTCTTCAACTTGTTGGAAAGGCTGATGTACATAGCGCCGAGGTTGTAGATAGCATCGTAGTAGTCAGGGTTGATGGCGATGGCCTGCTCGTAGTATTGGATGGCCTTATCGCTATCATAGATATCCTTGTTGTTCTCTTCACCGTAGATGGTGCCAAGCACAAAGAGCAGCTGGGCATTCTCGGGATCAAGTTCGCGAAGTCTGTTGATGTCCTCGATGGCTTCCACGTTCTTGCCTTCCTTCATGTAGGAGTTCACCTTTTCGACGATGAGGCTGGCATCGCTAGGATCTTTTTCCAGGCCGGCATTGATCATAGCCATGGCGTTAGCGCTATCGCCCAAGCCATTGTAGCAAGCGGCGAGGTGCTTGTAGACGTCAACACCGTCAGCACCGTTTTCCTTCAACAGCATGAAGTTATCGAGAGCGCTCTGGTAGTCTTGGCCTCTCAGGTAAGAGGTGGCGGCGAGGTTCAGCATCTCGTTGGCGTCGGGATTACCCAATGACTTGGCGATTTCATATGCCTTCTTGAACAT
Source organism: Candidatus Limimorpha sp. (assembly GCA_045117495.1). Taxonomy (GTDB): domain Bacteria; phylum Bacteroidota; class Bacteroidia; order Bacteroidales; family F082; genus Limimorpha. The sequence continues at coordinate 23,160 of JBGUNT010000086.1, forward strand.
GGGAGCGGCTTCAATGAACTTACCGTTGTTGTAGTCATCGGCGCCCACGGTGTAGTATGAGTTCATGACGGCGTTCACGCGGGTGATGATTTCCTGTTTGTTGTCCTTGACGAAATTCTCATTCTGCATGCAGTTCATCAGTGATTCGTAGATGATCTCCTGAGCGTTGGGGGCCAGATTTCTGACAGCCTCGTCAGGTGATTGAAGAACGTTCTGATAAATGGAAGCACGATACAACCAAGCCTGGGATTGGTCGTTGGGTTTCATGCCTAAGAACTGCTCGTGGTTAACGCACTTTTCAATAGAGGCAATAGCCTTTTCGTATTGGCCATTCTTGTTGTACATGAAAGCGTCAGTTCTGTCTTTCTTTTGGGCCATCAACACGTTAGCGGTGAGAACGATGGCCAGCAAAATCATTACTTTTTTCATTTTTTCCAATTATTTAAAGTTTTACAATTTCGTTTATTGGTTTATTCCTATACAATTATTGTTCCAAAGTGGTTTCACCTTCTTCAGTCGGCGTTTCGACAGGCTCAACGACCTCGGTTTCTTCTTCGTCCTCATGCTCTGTCTTGGTGACAGCGGCGATTTCGTCGTTACCGCGCAAGTCGATGAGTTTCACACCCTGGGTGGCGCGGCCCATTACACGCAGCTTGCTGACTTCCATACGGATGACGATGCCCGACTTGTTGATAATCATCAGGTCTTCGTCATCGGTCACGCCCTTAATAGCGATGAGGTCGCCAGTCTTATCGGTGATGTTCAAGGTCTTTACGCCCTTGGCGCCACGGTTCGTGATACGGTAGTCCTCAATGTCGGAACGCTTGCCGAAGCCCTTCTCGGAAACGACCAGGACCGTTTGTTGGGGATCGTTGATACATACCATGCCGATAACTTCGTCGTCGGGCGAACCCAAGGTGATGGCCTTCACACCCGTAGCGGTACGACCCATCGGACGGACGGTTTGTTCGTTGAAACGGACGGCTTTACCCGAACGTACGGCCATCAGCACTTCATCGTTGCCACTGGTGAGGCAAGCCTCTAGCAGTTGGTCGTCCTCGCGGATGTTGACGGCGATGATGCCATTTTGACGGACATTCTTATAGGCAGCCAAGTTGGTCTTCTTTATGATACCCTTCTTGGTGCACAGGATGATGTAATTGTTCTCGAGGTATTCCTCATCGGTCATGCTCTTCACGTTGAGGTAGGCCATCACCTTGTTGTCCTTGTCAAGCGGCAACAGGTTCTGGATGGCGCGACCTTTGCTGTTCTTGCCCTCTTCGGGGATCTCGAAGGCACGCAGCTTGTAGCACTTGCCCTGTTCTGTGAAGAAGAGCAGGTGGTTGTGGTTGGTGGCCGTGAAGATGTGTTCGATGAAGTCGGTGTCGCGGGTGGCAGAGCCTTTCGAGCCCTTGCCGCCACGGCTCTGCACGCGGTATTCAGTCAGCGGAGTACGCTTGATGTAACCGAGGTGCGAGATGGTAATGACCACGGCGTCGTCAGCGATGATGTCTTCCATGCGGAACTCACCGGCGGCGGGCACGATTTGGGTGCGGCGGGCATCGCCATATTTTTCTTTGATGACCAGCAGCTCGTCCTTGATGATCTGGAACTGCAATTCCTCATTTTGTAGAATATCGTGGAAATGCTTGATGCGTTCGTGGATTTCGTCCAACTCATCCATGATCTTCTTGATTTCGAGGCCAGCCAACTGACCGAGGCGGTAAGCCACGATGGCGCTGGCTTGCGGGTCGTCGAAGCCGAACTTGTCCATAATAGCCTGCTTGGCTTCGGGCGTGCCACCCTTACAGGCACGGATGGTAGCAATGATTTCGTCGACAATATCGATGGCGCGTGCCAGACCTTCCAAGATGTGGGCGCGGTCTTCGGCTTTTTTCAGCTCGAAGCGCGTACGGCGCAGGATGATCTTGTGACGGTGGGCCACGAAATGCTCAATCAATTGCTTGAGGTTCAAGGTATAGGGACGGCCATTGACCAAGGCCACGTTGTTCACGTTGAACGAGCTCTGCAACGGAGTCATCATGAACAGCTTGTTCAAAACGATGTCAGGGTTGGCGTCGCGTTTCAGCTCATACACCACACGGATACCTTTTCTGTCTGACTCATCGCGGATGTCGGCCAAACCTTCCAGCTTCTTCTCGTTGACGAGGTCTGCGGTCTTCTTGATCATCTCAGCCTTGTTGACTTGATAAGGAATGGAGGTGGCGATGATGCGTTCATGGCCGTTGTGTTCTTCAAAGTGGGTCTCGCCACGGAGTACGATACGTCCCCTACCCGTCTCAAACGCCTCGCGCACGCCTTCGTAGCCGTAGATGACGCCAGCGGTCGGGAAATCGGGGGCCTTGATGTATTGCATCAGCTCTTGCGTGGTGATCTCGCGGTTATCGATATAAGCGATGATGCCGTCGACGCATTCACTGAGGTTATGGGGAGCCATGTTGGTGGCCATACCCACGGCGATGCCGTTGGTACCGTTTACCAACAAGGTAGGAATCTGGGTAGGCAGCACGGTAGGCTCCTGCAACGAGTCATCGAAGTTATTCTGGAAGTCGACGGTATCCTTGTCGAGATCATCGAGCATTTCTTCTGCAATCTTCTGAAGGCGTGCCTCAGTATAACGCATGGCGGCGGGGCTATCGCCGTCGACCGAGCCGAAGTTACCTTGGCCGTCGACTAAAGGATAACGCAATGACCAGCTCTGGGCCATACGCACCATGGCGTCATAGACCGATGAGTCGCCGTGCGGGTGGTACTTACCGAGCACCTCACCGACGATACGGGCCGATTTCTTATAGCCGCTGCGTGAGGTGACACCCAATTCCTTCATGCCGTAGAGCACACGACGGTGCACCGGCTTGAGGCCGTCGCGCACATCGGGCAAGGCGCGCGAGATGATGACGGACATCGAATAGTCGATGTAAGCCGACTTCATCTGGTTTTCAAGATTAACCTTGATAATTTTTTCTCCTGAGAGTTCTTCAGGCATTTCTTCCTGATTTTCAGGATTGTTGATATTGTTTTCGTCCATTTTCGGGTGTTATTATTCACTTTAATTAATAAGGGTGCAAAGATAAGAATTTTTTGGATAGGTTTGACAAAAAGGTCGGATTTTGTTCATTTTTAAAGAATCTGACTTTGACAATAGCGCGGCGCGATTTTTGTTTGTACATTTGCACACTGATTAAATCCGATAGGAGAAAAGCAGGGGATTATAATAAAGTATTGATAACAAACGAATTACGACTATATGGATGCAAAATTTTCTCCCCGTGTCCGTGACATTTTGTCACTCAGTCACGAGGAAGCGAAGCGGCTAGGCAATGTTTACGTGGGTTTGGAGCATTTGTTTTTGGGCATGATCAAAGAAGGTGGCAGCAGTGCCATCAAGATTTTGGAGAAGCTGAACCTCAACATCGAAGTATTCTCAATGAAGCTAGAGGCCTCGGTGAAGACCTCTGGGGCCAACGTGAGCAACGCCATCGCCTTGCCTCTTACCAAGCAAGCCGAACGCGTGCTGAAATTCACTTATATCATCGCCAAGGAATTCCGTTCCGACATCGTGCGTTCCGAGCACCTCATGCTCGCCATCCTTCACGAGAAGAACAACATCATCTCGCAAAACCTCGAATTTGAGGGCATCAATTACGACAATTTCAAGGAAGAGTTGATAAAATACAACACGGAAGTGGGTATGGACATCCCGGAATCCACCATGCCAGACAACCCCGCCCCACTGGGCAGCCTCTTTGCCGACAAGGACGACGATGATGACATGCTCGACCCATTCCCTCCCCAACAAGAAAGGCCCAAGAAGAGCAGCAACATCAAGAGCAAAACACCTGTGTTGGATAGCTTCGGCCGCGACCTGACCAAGGCGGCAGAAGAAAACCGTCTCGACCCTATTGTGGGCCGCGACCGCGAGCTGGAACGCATCGCACAGATCCTCAGCCGTCGCAAGAAAAACAACCCAATATTAATAGGTGAACCGGGCGTCGGCAAGTCGGCCATCGCTGAAGGCCTCGCCATCCGCATCGTTCAGCATCGCGTGCCACGCACGCTGTTCGAGAAACGCGTCATCATGCTAGACATCGGTTCCATCGTAGCCGGCACCAAATACCGCGGCCAGTTCGAGGAACGTATTAAAGCCATCCTCAACGAGTTGGAGAAAAACCATGACATCATACTCTTCGTCGACGAGATCCACACCCTCGTCGGCGCTGGCAACGCCAACGGCTCGCTCGACGCCAGCAACATGTTCAAGCCTGCCCTGGCACGTGGTGAGTTGCAGTGCATCGGCTCCACCACCCTTGACGAATACCGCCAGTATATCGAGAAAGACGGTGCTCTGGAACGCCGCTTCCAAAAGATCCTCGTCGAGCCTACCACGCCCGCCGAGACCATCGAAATCCTGAACAACATCAAGTCTAGATACGAAGACCATCACCTGGTCACCTACACGCCCGAGGCCATCGAAGCCTGTGTGAAGCTTACCGACCGTTACCTCAGCGACCGTCACCTGCCCGACAAGGCCATCGACGCCTTGGACGAAGCCGGCGCTCGCGTCCACATCAAAAACATTGACGTGCCGAGCGAAATTACGGAGTTGGAGCAACGTCTTGAAGCCGTACGCAAGGATAAGAAAAGCGCCATCAGCGAACAGAAGTTCGAGGAAGCCGGCATGTACCGCAACGAGGAAGTCAAGATCCTCGCCCAGCTCGAAGATGCGAAAAAGGCATGGGAGGACGACGCCGTGACGCATCGCCAGACCGTCACCGAACAAAACGTCGCCGAAGTCGTCGCCATGATGACGGGCGTGCCTGTGCAGCGCATCGCCAAGAACGAAGGCGACCGCCTGATGCACATGGAAAGCGAGCTGGCAGGTACCGTCATCGGCCAGGACGAAGCCATCAAGAAGGTGACCCGCGCCATCCGCCGCAACCGTGCCGGACTGAAAGACCCCAACAAGCCCATCGGCTCGTTCATTTTCCTCGGCCCCACCGGCGTCGGTAAGACCTACCTCGCCAAGGTGCTGGCCAAGTTCCTCTTCGACAGCGAAGACGCCCTCATCCGCATCGACATGAGCGAATACATGGAGAAGTTCGCCGTGTCGCGCCTCGTGGGAGCGCCTCCAGGATATGTGGGCTACGAAGAAGGCGGTCAGCTGACTGAAAAGGTGCGCCGCAAGCCCTACTCCATCGTCTTGCTCGACGAAATTGAGAAGGCCCACCCCGACGTGTTCAACCTGCTGCTTCAAGTCCTTGACGACGGCCAACTGACCGACAGCCTCGGCCGTAAGGTCGACTTCAAGAACACCATCATCATTATGACCTCCAACATCGGCTCACGCCAGCTGAAGGACTTCGGTCAAGGCGTCGGCTTCGGCACACAGGCACGTCTCAACGCCAAGAACGAATACTCGCAGAGCGTCATCGACAATGCGCTGAAACGCACCTTCGCGCCCGAGTTCCTTAACCGCGTCGACGATGTGGTAATGTTCAATGCCCTTGACAAGACCGACATCCACAAGATCATCGAAATCGAGATCCACGAGGTGGTGAAACGCGTCGAAGAGATGGGCTACAAGATCGAACTCACCGAGAAGGCCTTGGACTTCATCACCGAGAAAGGCTGGGACGCCCAGTATGGCGCCCGCCCGCTGAAACGCGCCGTGCAGAAATATGTGGAAGACGTGCTGGCCGAGGCTATCATCTCCGCCAACCTCCACATTGGCGACCTCATCAGCATCGACTTGGCCGAAAATGGAGAAGAAACCATCGTCAACATCATCCCGAACAAAAAGAAAGTCCTTGAAGAAGCTAAAGTTTGATGAACTACGACTTCAAGAAACATATCAGCAGCAAGATCTTTAAGGTGATCGCCTACGCCAGTGCGGAGTTGGGCTACAAGACTTATGTCATCGGCGGCTATGTGCGTGACATCCTGCTGCACCGCCCGTCGAACGACATTGACGTGGTGACTGTCGGCAGCGGCATCACCTTGGCCAAAAAGGTCGCCTCCCTCCTGCCCGGCCACAAAGAAGCCAAATACTACGGCGCCTTCGGCACTGCCATGATACGCTTCGACGGCATGGAAATCGAATTCGTGGGGGCCCGCAAAGAGTCGTACGACCGCAACAGCCGTAAGCCCGTGGTGGAAAACGGCACGCTCGAAGACGACATCAGTCGCCGCGACTTCACCATCAACGCCATGGCGCTCAGCCTCAACGCCGAGGATTTCGGCACTCTCATCGACCTATACAATGGTATGGCCGACATGGAAGAACTTTTGTTGAGGACTCCTCTTGACCCCGACATCACCTATTCCGATGACCCCTTACGAATGATGCGAGCCGTGCGCTTCGCCTCACAGCTCAAGTTCTACATTGAACCCGAGTCGTTCAAGGCCATCAAACGCAATGCCGAACGCATCAAAATCGTCTCGATGGAACGCGTTACTGAGGAACTCAATAAAATCATCCTCTCCCCAAAACCATCCATTGGATTCAAGCTACTGGAGGAATGCAACCTGCTGAAGCTCATCTTCCCGCAGTTGGCACAACTGAAAGGCGTGGAAATCGTCAACGGTAAAGGCCACAAGGACAACTTCCTGCATACACTCCAAGTGCTCGACCAGGTAGCCGAGAAGAGCGACGACCTCTGGCTGCGATGGGCGGCCTTGCTGCACGACATCGCCAAGCCGCAGACCAAACGTTGGGAAGACGGCATAGGCTGGACTTTCCACAGCCACGAGTTCAAAGGCTCCAAAATGGTGCCCAAGATCTTCACCGCCATGAAGCTTCCTTTGAACGAGAAGATGAAATACGTTCAGAAACTTGTACAGCTTCACATGAGGCCTATCATCCTGGCGGAAGACATCGTCACCGACTCTGCCGTGCGCCGTCTCCTTTTTGAGGCTGGCGACGACATCGACGACCTCATGCTGCTCTGTCATGCCGACATCACCTCGAAGAATGAGGAGAAAGTCAAGAAGTTCCACCGCAACTTCGAGATCGTCCAGGAGAAACTCAAGGAAATCGAAGCCAAAGATCACCTCCGTAACTGGCAGCCACCTATCGATGGCATCGCCATCATGGAGACCTTCGGCATCCCCGAAGGACGCGAAGTCGGCGTCATCAAGAATGCCATCCGCGAGGCCATCCTCGACGGTGTCATCGGAAACAACTTCGCCGAGGCTTATGCCTTCATGAAAGAAGAAGGCCAAAAGCTCGGCCTTAGCGTAGTAAAGGAAATCCAAGAACCTATCGTGGTAGCCAATAATGGTCCGGTACCGAGCAAGCTATGAAAACCTTGATTGTCATAGCAGGTCCAACAGCATCGGGTAAGACCGCTTTTGCCATCAAATTGGCCCAAGCCTTGAACACCGTCATCCTCTCTGCCGACAGCCGTCAGTTCTATAAAGAAATGAGCATAGGTACAGCAGCCCCCACCAAAGAAGAGTTAAGTCAAGCAAAACACTATTTCGTGCATCACATTAGCATCGAGGACAAATACGATGTGGCCGACTATGAACACGATGTCCTACAATTGTTAGACAAACTCTTCAAAACCCACGATGTCGTCATCATGACGGGTGGTTCGGGATTGTTTATCGACGCGGTCTGCAACGGCATCGATGCTATGCCCGACGTGGAGCCGAAAATCAGGGAAAAAGTCGAAAAGCTATACCAAGATGAAGGCTTGCATGGCATGCAAGAGGTCTTAAATCGTCTCGACCCCGACTATTACGCCATCGTCGACCAACAGAACCCACGTCGCCTACAGCGCGCCCTGGAGGTGTGCTACCAAACGGGGAAGCCTTTTTCCTCTTTCCGCAGTGGCAACACCGTCCAACGCGACTTCGACATCAAGAAATACGCCATTTTGTGGGACCGCCAGGAGCTCATCGAGCGCATCGACAAACGTGTGGACATGATGATGGAACAAGGGCTACTCGGCGAAGCCAAGGCGCTCTATCCTAAACGAGATCTAAACGCCTTGAACACCGTAGGCTACAAGGAGTTGTTTGCCTATTTCGACGGGCAATGCACGCTCAAGGAAGCCGTGGAGCAAATCAAGATTCACACGCGGCAATACGCCAAGCGGCAGATGACGTGGTTGAGGAAAGACAACAGCTATCTGTGGATTACTCCGGAAGACTTTGATAATACCTTATCAACCCTTCAGCAGGGGCTTGTATGATTTCGCCAAGCATTAAGCCATGGTCGGCAAGGCTTTCTTTCAGGATATCCTGGAAATGGAAAGCCACAGAACCAATAAAACTTACCTTGAGCGACTTCGTGGCGTCAAAGCGGAGAACAAAAGCCTTAATAAAAGCGTTGAAACAACCTTTTACTAAACTCTTGACATAAGGATGCACCTGGTTTTCGCCCGCGAACTTGGCAAATGTGGCCAAATATTTGGAAGGCTGCTCATCATGGTAAAGACGCTGCACGAAATCCTTCAACTCCAGATGGTATTCCGCCTCGAACTGCTGCCGCAAGTCCTCGGGCATGAAGCCGTAGAAATATGTCCTCACCACTTCCCTGCCGATATGCATGCCACTGCCTTCGTCGCCGACGAGATAACCCAAAGACACTGCCTTTTCCGTGATTTTCTCACCATCGTAAAGACAAGCATTAGAACCCGTTCCGATGATACAGGCGATGCCTTTCTCATGGCCTAGCACGGCATGGCATGCCGCCATCAAATCATGGGTTACATGGATGTCGGCATCAGGAAAATGAGGCTGTAGCACCCCTTTGACGATTTCACAATTCTGTTCGTTTCCACACCCCGTGCCGTAATAATGGACGGATTGGATTCCGGCGGGCAGAAACGCACCGCGGCACGTCTCTACAAGACATTGCCTTTCGGAATAATTTGGGTTGAAGCCTTCGGTATAGAAACGCTGCTTGACAGTGTTTCCGTCAAGGAGAATCCATTCCATTTTTGTCGAACCGGCGTCGATAATGAGCCTCATAGGTGCATATTTTTGTGCAAAAATAAGGAAAACTGCGTAAAACCGAATATTTTTAATAGTTTTGCAGCCCATTTATAACCCAACAAAACCTGTAGCAATGAGAAAATGGCGCATCGAAGACTCCGAAGACCTTTACAACGTAAAAGGATGGGGAGGAAATTATTTTTCCATCAACGAAAAGGGCCACATGGTCGTGACCCCCAAGGAAGGCTGTGCCTCGGTCGACCTGCCCGAGCTCGTTGACGAGTTGTCGCTGAGAGACGTCTCAGCACCTATGCTAATACGTTTCCCCGACATCCTCGACGACCGCATCAACAAGATCGACTCCTGCTTCAAGGAGGCGGCTAAGGAATACGAGTTCCATGGACAGAACTTCGTGGTCATGCCAATCAAGGTGAACCAAATGCGTCCCGTGGTCGAAGAAATCGTGAGCCACGGCAAGAAATGCAACATCGGCCTGGAAGCCGGTTCCAAACCCGAGCTCCACGCCATCATCGCCCTAGGTACCGACTCCGACTCTCTCATCGTCTGCAATGGTTATAAGGACGAGGAATTCATCGAACTCGCCTTGCTTGCCCAAAAGATGGGCCGTAAGATCATTATCGTCATCGAGAAACTCAACGAGTTGAAGACCACGGCAAAGATCGCCCGTCGTCTGAAGGTCACACCCAACCTCGGCGTGCGCATCAAATTGGCCAGCTCAGGTGCAGGCAAATGGGAAGAATCGGGTGGCGACGGCAGCAAGTTTGGCCTCACCTCTTCCGAACTACTCGAAGCCCTCGACTTCCTTGAGGAACACGACATGAAAGACTGCTTGAAGCTCGTGCACTACCACATCGGCAGCCAAGTCAGCAAAATCAAGAAAATCAACGTGGCCCTGCGTGAGGCGGCACAATTCTACGTGCAGCTATACAAGATGGGCTACCATATCGAATACGTCGACATGGGTGGTGGCCTCGGCGTCGACTACGATGGCACCAGCTCCAGCAGCGCCAGCTCGGTCAACTACAGCATCCAGGAGTACGCCAACAACGCCATTTACACCATCGTGGATGCCTGCGACAAAAACGAACTGCCGCATCCCAACGTCATCTGTGAGTCGGGCCGTGCCTTGACGGCGCATCACTCCGTACTCATCTTCGAGGTGCTGGAGAAGACCTCGCTGCCAGAATGGGACGATGACGAAGAGCCCGAGGAAAACGACCACGAGCTCATCAAGGAACTTTACGATTCGTGGGACGAACTCACAAAAAGCTCCTCTCTTGAAATCTGGCACGACGCCCAAGAAATCCGCGAGGAAGCGCTCAACCTGTTCAGCCTCGGCCTGCTCGACCTCAAGTCGCGCGCCAAGATCGAGCGCCTGTTCTGGAGCATAGCCCGCGAGGTGAACCACATCGCCAACAGCCTGAAGCGCGTTCCCGAGGACTTCACCTCATTGCCAAAGCTCTTGGCCGACAAATACTTCTGCAACTTCTCACTGTTCCAGTCGCTGCCCGACCTCTGGGCCATCGACCAGCTCTTCCCCATCATCCCCATCCAACGTTTGGATGAGAACCCGACGCATTTGGCCACGCTGCAAGACATCACCTGCGACAGCGATGGTAAGATCACCAATTTTGTGGCCAAGTCGACGCAACACACCATCCCGCTTCACTCGTTCAGCGACAAGGAACATTATTATATTGGTGTGTTCCTCGTTGGAGCCTATCAGGAAATCTTGGGTGACTTGCACAATCTGTTTGGCGACACCAACGCCGTGCACGTCTCAGTGGATGAAAAGGGTTATTACATCGACCAAGTCATCGACGGCGAAACCGTTGCTGACGTGCTGGAATACGTGCAATACAGTCCGAAAAAACTCGTCCGCACGGTGGAGACCTGGGTCACCAAGTGCGTCAAGGAAGGCAAGATTTCCGTTGAGGAGGGTAAGGAATTCCTCTCCAACTACCGATCGGGATTGTACGGATACACCTATTTGGAATAAACAAAAAAAGAGCCGCGTTTGCGGCTCTTTTTTTTAAGCGAACATCTTCTCGATGACGTCCTTATATTTATTGGTGATGACCTTACGCTTGGCTTTCAACGTCGGTGTGAGCAGACCGTTGGCAATGCTCCACTCATCGGCGAGAAGCACGTGTTTCTTGATTTTCTCGGTCTCACCCAAGCCCTTGTTCAGCTCGTTGACTTCCTTGGCGAAGCGCTTAAGCACATCGGGATTCTGGATCATCTCCTCGTTGGTGGTGTAAGGAATCTTTTCCTCAGCGCACCAGGCCTTCAGGTCAGAGAAACTCGGGATGATGAGCGCACCAGCGAACTTCTGGTTTTCACCCACCACAAGGATCTGCTCAATGAGTTTGGAGGAACAGAACTTAGCCTCGATGACATCAGGGTTGATGTACTTGCCGCCCGAGGTCTTGAAGAGGCTCTTGATACGGCCTGTAATCTTCAAGCGGTTGTATTGGTCAATCTCGCCCATGTCGCCCGTGTGGAACCAGCCTTCCTCGTCGATGACTTCCTTGGTCAGCTCAGGGTGTTTGTAGTAGCCCATCATCACGTTATGGCCACGGCAACAGATTTCACCGTTGTCGGCAATCTTCACCTCAGTGCCCGGCAGCGGCTGTCCCACATAACCCACTTCTCGACCGTGGGGATTGCGGTTGCTGACGGCGATAACGGGTGAAGTTTCAGTGAGGCCGTAACCTTCAAACACCGGCATCTTGATGGCCGAGAAGAAGCCAGCAATCTTTTGTGAGATGGCGGCAGCGCCCGACACGATGATATCGAAGTTCTCGGCACCAATGTTGGATCTAATCTTGCTATAGACCAACTTATCGGCGATGCTCAACTTCCAGTCGTAGAACCAATGGCGGTTTATGGAGTCAATCTTATATCGTTCACCAAGGTGTAAGGCCCAGAAGAAAATCGCTCTAGCAATGCCTTTTTGTTTCTTACCCGACTGGTAAATGGCATCGTAGAAACGTTCGAGCACGCGAGGAACGGCGCACATCATCGTGGGATGAATCTCACGCATATCATTGGCAATGGTAGCAAGGCTCTCGGCATAATAAATAGACATGCCACGATATTGATAGCAGTAGATCAACGCACGCTCGTAGGCATGGCAAACCGGCAGGAAACTGAAAGCCTTGTCGGAGCCATCGCTGATCGTGTATTGGAAGTTCGGGAATTGGTTCATCAGGTTATGGTGCGAGAGCATCACGCCCTTAGGCGTTCCTGTCGTGCCAGAGGTATAGATGATCGTGGCACACTCCATCTCGTCGACAGCAGCCTTACGGGCTTGCAGTTCTTCGGCATGCGGATGATCCTTTCCAAGTTGGAGCAACTGGTCGAAATAAGGATACTTCTCCCTGTCGACCATGGTATAGACCAATTTCACATTCGGGGCATCCGGCAGGATGTTGGTCACTTTGTTCATCACGGAGAGACCATCGATAATCACCATCTTGGCATCGCAGTCGGCCAAGATGAAGCGGTAATCCTCCTCGCTGATGGTAGGATATACTGGAACGGTAATGGCACCAACCTGGCTGATGGCCATGTCAAGCATGTTCCATTCGGGACGGTTGGTAAGGATCATGGCAACCTTGTCACCCTTCTCAATGCCTAACTCGATAAGGGCATAGCTCAGGATGTCTGATTGTTCCTTATAGGACTTGGAGCTGTAGTGCACCCATTGTCCATTCTTTTTGCCTGCAAGGGCAATTTGCTGGTTGGGATACTTCTCAACATAATTGTCAAGAAGGTCAAATACTCTTTTGATTTCCATATCCAAAAGTTTCTCGTTTCAACAAAATGCAAATATAGGAAAAATCCATTTGCGCAAGCTTTTCCACAATGAAAACGATATTTATTTCAATTTCCTCAAATGCAAAGGCAAACCAAAGCAGCCAAGACCATAAGCAGAGGGACAATCTTGCTGCGAATGTTCTGCTCCTTGAAGCCGAAAATACCGTAGACAAACGAAACGATAAGACGCACGCCATAGAGGATGAGCGGGATGATGACAATCACGGCTGCATCTTGCTTGAGGCCCGTCAAATAGATGACATCGGCCACGGTGACGAAAATCGCCATTGCCACGATGCCCCAACGCCATTCGAACGGCTGTTCCTTACGTTTCGGGTGCCAATAGAAGAAAAACAGCACTGCCATCATGAGGAAGTCATAGATGGTATACCACGCTTGGATGGTGGAGGGCGAGATGCTCTCCTTGCTGAGCAGGAACTTGTCGTATACGCCACTTAAGGCCACAAGAACGGCCGAACCCAGCAGCATATACACCCATTTGTTCGATTTGAAATTAATGCCTTCAAGCTTGCCCGAACGGTTCATAAAGTAGAACGAAATGATGGCTAGAACCACACCCGTACCCTGCAGCCATGTCAGGCTCTCACGGAAAACGCAAAACATCAAGATGACAGTGATGGCAGGACGCAGCTGGTTGACAGGGCCCACCACGGTGATAGGCAAGTGTTTCATGGCCGAGTAACTGAACATCCAGGAGCAGAGGATGAGGGCTGTCTTACCCATGATGAGCAGATGTTGCCGTGCCGTCAACGGCTCGATGTATAGCTTCGACATGAAACCACTCGTGAACCATTCAGGTTGAAGGAATGACAGCACAACAAAGGGTAAGAACAGAAGTCCACTGATCAAAGTGCTGTAAAACAATACAGGAATGATGGCATTGCCGACGACGGTCTGTTTTTTGAAGATGTCGTAAAAGCCCAACAGAAAGGCTGATACCAATGATAGAACTACCCACATGGCGCGTTTTCGATTTTGCGCCGCAAAGGTAGGGAATTTTTGAATACAGAAATTAGAGCACGAAACATGGAGTTTGTTTTCGACAAAACAAACAGCATTCCGTATTATCCAATCACGCATCCATCGAAAGGAAGCTGCTCGTCAAGGGATCGTAGCAGCGGCCGTTCATGTTAATCAGGCCGAAGGCCGTCATGTGCTCGTGGCCGGTATAACCCCTGTCAAACATCGGCCCTTCGACAAGCTCAGGGACCGAGGGCTCAGTCACCGAATAGTTC
>JBGUNT010000087.1:0-8381 GCA_045117495.1 Candidatus Limimorpha sp.
CGCCAATCCTCCATAATGTTCTGCCTCCTTATACGACCGCATGGCTTTCTCCCTTTCACCATACGCCTGTTGCACATAGCCGCTGTAGAGGGCAGCACGAGCAGCCTTGGTATAATCCTTCCTTTGGGCAAAGTAGGCGCTGGCACGCTCCAACTCCGGGTTGGTGGAGACGCCTTCGGGCAGGACCTCCTCGTCGATGGAAGCATCACGAAAGACAAGCTCGCCCTGCAATAGCGCCAAATCCATACGCTGTTGTTCACTGAAACGTTTTCCCATTCTCAAGGCACTGTCGATCAGCTTGACAGCGTTGTCAGGAGCCGTCTCCGACAAGGCCTTGGCTTGCGCCATCATCTGCCTTCCCTCACGTGTGGGCGTGTGGCAGGCTGCCATCAGCAACAAAACCAACATCCCTATGCATCCGAAACGTTTCATAACTGCAAAATTAATAAAAATCCCACTCAAGATATCCCTATTCTTTGTATTTTTACCCCTCAAAACCTGACTTATGGAGAAACAAGAGAAAAAACTCTTCCTGTTGGATGCCTATGCCTTGATATATAGGGCTTTCTTCGCACTCAACAAAAACCCGCGTATCAACTCGAAAGGCGTCAACACCTCGGCCGTCATGGGCTTTCTTAACTCACTCTACGAGATATTGCAGAAAGAAAAACCCACCCACATCGGCGTGGCCTTCGACGTGGCCGGCACTGCACAACGACAAGCCGAATACAGCGAATACAAAGCCAACCGCGAGAAGATGCCCGATGACTTGAGGGAAGCCATACCTTATATTATTAGACTTATCGAAGCCTTCAACATCGCCATCTACGGCGTGGAAGGTTACGAGGCCGACGATGTTATTGGCACGATGTCGAAAAAAGCCGAGCAACAAGGTTTCCTCACCTATATGATGACCCCCGACAAGGATTTCGGACAACTCGTCACCGACCGCGTGCTGCTCTACAAGCCCGCCAAATTCGGCGAGCCGGCACAGGTGTGGGGGCCCAAGGAGGTGTGCGAACGCTACGGCATACAAGAACCCAAACAGCTCATCGACATCTTAGGCCTTTGGGGCGATGCCGCCGACAACATACCAGGCATTCCCGGCATCGGTGAGAAAACCGCTGCAGCCTTGGTCGGCAAATACGGCAGCGTGGAGAACATCATCGCCCACGCCGACGAGCTGAAAGGCAAGCAAAAGGAAAACGTGATCAACTTCGCCGAGCAGGGACTGATGTCGAAAGCCTTGGCCACCATCAACCTGGAGGTGCCCGTCGAGTTCGATGAAGAAGAACTGAAAGCCAAGGAGCCTGATGTGCCCGCACTGATGGCCTTGTTTGAGGAGCTGGAGTTTAAGACCTTCGCCAAACGATTCTTGGAGGATTATAAGACGAAACAATCCGCTTTGGACGGCCCTTCGACAGGCTCAGGGACCTCACAGTCATTGCGAGGAACGAAGCAATCCATGGAGATGACCGAAGGAAGTCAACAACCGAACTTGTTCTCCTCTAACGAGACCTTTGACCTCTTTCACCAAGGTGACAATAGTGGTATCTTGGAGTTTTCCGACAAGGATTCAGCCAAGACGATGCCGCACGATTACAAACTTGTGGAGACAGAAGCAGACATCCAAGCTTTGGCGGAACTATTATCGAAGGGAAACCAGTTCGTCTTCGACACCGAGACCACCAACATTGACGTGTATTCCGCCGAGTTGGTAGGTCTCTCTTTTGCCATCAAGGCTCATGAGGCTTGGTATCTTCCCATGCCTGCCGACCGTGATGAATGCCAGAAGAGACTGGAACTGTTGCGACCCTTGTTCGAGGATGAAAGCATCATGAAGATTGGGCAAAACCTGAAATACGACATCTCCATGCTGGCGCAATACGGCATCAAGGTGAAAGGCCGACTGTTCGACACCATGCTGGCGCATTACCTCCTCGAGCCCGAGCAGCGACATAACATGGACTACCTTGCTGAGGCCTACCTCGACTATATCACCATCCCCATCGAGGATTTGATTGGCAAGGGTCGACAGCAACGTTCCATGCGCGAGGTTCCCGTAGAACAGGTGAAGGAATATGCCGCCGAAGATGCCGACATCACTTTGCAGCTTTATGAAAAGCTGTCGCCCATGTTGAAGGAAAACGGTGTGGAGAAGCTACTCAACGACATCGAGATGCCGCTTGTGCCCGTGCTCAGTCGCATGGAAGCCAACGGCGTACGCATCGACACGGAAAACCTGAAGCAGATTAGCGATGAATTCGGTCGACAAATCCAGCAGGTGGAGGAAAAGATCTACGAAGCCGCCGGCATGCCTTTCAACATTGCCTCGCCGAAGCAGTTGGGCGAAGTCCTCTTCGAAAAGCTAAGGATTGACGAGAAAGCCAAGAAAACCAAGACGGGGCAATATGCCACGGGCGAAGATGTCTTGCAGAAACTGTCGCACAAGCATCCTGTCATTCAAATGATTCTGGACTACCGGTCGTTCACCAAGCTGAAGTCCACCTATCTGGATGCGCTGCCGGCTTTGGTCAACCCGAAAGACGGGCTGATCCACACTTCCTATAACCAGGCGGTGACGGCTACGGGGCGCTTGAGCTCCAACAACCCCAACTTGCAGAACATTCCAGTGCGCACGGCACAGGGACGCGAGATTCGCAAGGCCTTTGTGCCTCGAAGCGAGCACTACACGCTTCTTGCCGCCGACTACAGCCAGATCGAGTTGCGCATCATCGCCCATCTGAGCCAAGACCCCGCCATGGTCGCTGACTTCAACCTTGGCCACGACATCCATGCCGCCACGGCAGCCAAGGTGTTCCATGTGCCGATGGACCAAGTCACCAAGGAGCAACGTAGCCGCGCCAAGGCGGTCAACTTCGGCATCATCTACGGCATGTCGGCTTTCGGCCTGGCTGAACGCATGGAGCTTTCGCGCAGCGAGGCCGCCGACATCATCAAGAAATACTTTGAAGAGTATGCCGGCATCAAGGAATACATGAACCGCAGCATTGCTTTGGCTCGAGAACGCGGCTATGCCGAGACCATCTTGGGACGCCGCCGTTATCTGCGCGACATCAACGGCTCAAACAGCGTGGTGCGCGGCTTTGCCGAACGTAACGCCATCAACGCACCCATCCAAGGCAGTTCCGCCGACATGATCAAGATTGCCATGATTGGCATCCATAAGGAAATGGAACGGCTTCAAATGCAGTCGAAGATGATTCTTCAGGTGCACGATGAATTGGTCTTCGACGCACATCTCGATGAACTAGATACATTGAAAGCCATTGTCAACGATAAGATGGTGAACGCCCTGCCGCTTTCAGTGCCGGTCATCGTTGAGATGAATACGGGGGCAAATTGGCTTGAAGCGCATTAATAGTGAGGAGTGAGGAGTGATTAGTTAATAGTTGAAATTTGTTTATTTTTGCGGCATAAATTAGTCTATGGCCATACCAAGGGAAACGGTTGAACAGATCCTGCAAGCCGCTCGCATCGAAGAGGTGGTGGGCGAGTTCGTCACGCTGAAGAAGCGTGGGTCGAACATGTGGGGGACGTGCCCTTTCCACAACGAGAAAACGCCCTCGTTCAGTGTCAACCCGGCCCGTAACATCTTCAAGTGTTTCGGCTGTGGCAAGGCGGGCGATTCGGCCAAGTTCCTCATGGAACACGAGCATTTCTCCTATCCCGAGGCCTTGCGTTATCTCGCCAAGAAGTACAACATCAAAATCGAGGAGAAGGAGCAGACGCCCGAGGAGATCATGCAGCAGAGCCTGCGCGAGAAGATGTTCAATGTCAACGAATTTGCCGACAAATACTTCGTCGACACGTTGTGGAACACCGAGGAAGGGCGGACCATCGGCCTCGAGTACTTCCGCGAGCGCGGCTATTTCGATCCTATCATCGAGAAGTTCCATCTCGGTTACAATCCCGACGCTACCCATTGGGATGCTTTCACCGAACATGCCAAGAAAAACGGCTATTCCGAGGAGCTTTTGGAGCAGATAGGCTTGTCCATCAAGGGCCAAAAAGGACTATATGACCGTTACCATGGACGTGTGATGTTTCCCATCCACAACCTGACGGGTCGCGTCATCGGCTTCGGAGGCCGTATTCTCGTCAACGACAAGAAAAGCCCGAAATACCAAAACTCGCCCGAGTCGGAGATTTACGACAAGAAGCAGACACTCTACGGCATCTATTTCGCCAAGAATGCCATCGCCCGACAGGATGAATGCATCCTTGTGGAAGGCTATTTCGACGTGTTGCGCATGCATCAGATCGGCATCGAGAATGTGGTGGCCAGCAGCGGCACCTCGTTGACGATGGAGCAGATACGCCTCGTGAAGCGCTACACGAAAAACATCACCATGCTTTACGACGGCGATGCGGCTGGCATTCATGCGGCCTTGCGTGGCACCGACATGATCCTTTCGGAGGGCATGAATGTCCGCGTGGTGGTGCTGCCTCCCGAGCATGACCCCGACACCTTCGGCAAGGAATTTTCGACGGAATATGTCACCAACTACCTGAAGGAGAACGCCAAAGACTTCATCCGCTTCAAGACCGAGCTGCTGCTGAAAGACGCTGAAAACGACCCCATCAAGCGCGGGCAGGTGATTCGCGACATTGTGGAAACCATCTCCGTCATCCCCGACAACATTTTCCGTATCACCTATGTCAAGGAATGCAGCCGCTTGTTGGACATGCCCGAGCAGGCACTTACCAACGAGCTGAATAAAATCTTGAGGGCCAAGCTCAAAAAAACACTGGGCGTGGAAGGCGAAGCCTTGCCCGAACCCGATACCACCACAACCAAACAGGAAGAACCAGCCGAAGACCAGCTGCCAGCCGGCTATTACCAAGAGCGAGAGTTGGTGAAGCTGCTCCTGATGTACGGACAAGAAACCATCTACGATGAACGTGAGGAGGAAAATGGAGAGAAGATTTTCGAACAAGTCACTGTGGCACAGTTTATTATAGATGACTTGAAAATGGATGGCATCTTGTTTGTGGATCCTGTGAACCGAAAGGTTTTCGACATCTATGACCAAGCCCTCGATGAAGGTCGGATTCCCGATGACCAGTTTTTTGTCTCACACGAGGATGAAGGCGTCTCGCAGTTGGCCGCCGACTTGCTATCCACGCCTTATAAATTAGACCAATGGGAGAAGTACGGCATTTTCGTCAAGCGGGAGGAAGACGTCTTGAAAGCTACGGTGATGTCATCTATATACCGCTATAAGGACCTCATCATTGAGAGCCGTCGCAAGGATGTGGAAGAAGAATTGAAATCAGCCGAAGACTTGGGCGACCAGCTTATCCTATTGAAGCGCAAGAAAGATCTCGACGAGATCCGGAGGCATATCAACAAAAAGTTAGGTATTGTAATAGCAAAATAAAGCAAGGTCCCTGAGCTTGTCGAAGGGCCGTATCCAAAAATTCTCTATTTTTGCAGCCAAATTAGGAATAATATGTTTACTAGGCGTAAGAGATGGCGTGTTCCCGCCGGAGTGGAACCGACAGAATTAGACAAAAAGGTGATGGCGATGGAAAACAAGGGTGCTTTGGTGCCGAAACGCACGCTGATCCGTACCCCTGAAGAGATTGAAGGCATCAGGCGGAGTGGCGTCATCAACACGGCCATCCTCGACTTGGTCGGCGAGAAAATCCACGCCGGTATGAGCACATTGGAAATCGACGAGATGGTCCATAACTATACCATAGAGCACGGTGCCATTCCCGCCACCTTGGGTTATGAAGGCTATCCGAAAAGTGTCTGCACTTCCATCAACGAAGTGGTGTGCCACGGCATTCCTTCAGCCAAGGAAATCCTGAAGGAAGGCGATATCATCAACGTGGACTGCACCACCATCTTGGACGGTTTTTATGCCGATGCTTCACGTATGTATGTCATCGGCGAGACGACGCCACGTAAGCAGAAGCTGGTGGATGTCGCCAAGGAATGCCTTGAAATCGGCATGGAGGCAGCCAAGCCATTCGGTTTTGTCGGCGACATCGGCAACGCCATAGAGCAGCACGCCCATAAGAACGGTTTCAGCGTAGTGCGTGACCTGTGTGGCCATGGTGTGGGCCTCAAGTTCCACGACGATCCGGAAGTGTTGCATTATGGTAGAAAAGGCACAGGCATGCTTCTTGTACCTGGCATGGTGTTCACTATCGAGCCCATGATTAACATGGGTACTTGGAGGGTCTTCATCGATAGTGCCGATGGATGGACTGTCATCACCGAGGATGAATTGCCATCAGCCCAATGGGAGCACACCTTCCTGATGACGGAGACGGGTCTTGAGATTTTGACCCATTGATTTATTTAACCACTAACTTTAGGGTTTGACTGTCGCCTTTTGCATGCGAGAGACGCAGAAGGTAAAAGCCCGCTTTTACTTCTGCTAGCGGCAGTGAATACTGTTGTGATCCGCATGCAAAGTACTCCGATTCCCTAGTCATTAGCTGTCCTTGCAGCGAATACAACTCAAATTGGACTTCGCCTTCGGTCGGGTTGAAGAAATGTACCCAAGTGGCATCCGATGCAGGATTAGGCGCCACGGTAGCTTGCAGGTCGTATGTCTCGTTGTCGTTGATGCCGAGATGGGCGTTTACGGCAATTTTCATTGTCACAGGGAGGTGGTCCGAGCAGTTGTACAAAGCTTGGGCAATAGTGGCGGGAACGTCCATGTTGTCACCTTGGTTGATGCTTTGATTGAAATGGTATCCGTCGTTGCCGATAGCTTTGTAAGAGTTAGACGCATAGCGCATGCGTTTAAAGCCAAAAGCGATTTCATCGGCCATGAGGATAAAGTCGAAGCGGTCGTCCAACCCTCCACTGCTGAAGCATTGTGAAGAGCTGCTTCTTGTCGATTGTGTATGGTATCTGGCAAATTGGTATTGGGAATGCCATTCCCCCACGCCATTCAAGTTGGCTAATGGGTCGATAAAGAGCGCGTTGGGGTTGCTGTATGTGCTTGTGAGGATCTTATAGCCGTTCTCGCTGGCACGATACATATTGAAATCACCCATGATGAGCACATTGTCGGTAGCATAGTATCTGTCGATATAATTCATCACAGTAGACATCAGTGTATAACGGGAACTTTCATGTTCTTCCCCGGCCTTGGGATGAGCAACAATGCAAATCAACTTGATGGTGTCGCCCGCCGCCAAGCTTGGAGTTTTCATATAAAGTTCATACACATCGGTGTCTCTGGGATTGGTGTGTAGGGCTACGTGTTTCTTCAAACCCATCTTACGCGAGTCATAAAAAATATGGTTGATGATGTTACTACTGGCATAATTGATGATATTGTCGGATCGCCAGTAGTTGGCGCCATCGATGTTGAGGTTGTGCCTGAGGAAGTCGCTCTGTAGGGTAGAGGAGGCCCCGAATTCGCAGACGGTGAAGATGTCAGGCTTTACATGGTCTAGGATGGTGCGGATACACTCGTCTTTTTGCTGAGTGTTGTTGACGGTTTCATCACAATACCCAGTTCCGTAATTGCCATAATACAACAAGTTGTATTGCATCACGGTAAGCGTGTCTTGGGCATTTGCCGACAAAACGACAAAAAACAGACATGTAAGTGCCAGGTATAATCTGAGCTTCATTTCAAAAGAATTTGTGCAGCAAAAATAGAAAAATTAGCATGATATTTGAATTAATCCTATTTTTGCAACGTTTTTATCAAGTAAAACCAAAAAGAAATGAAAAAGATTGCATTAAGTGTAATTTGTGTAGTGGCTGCCTTGTTTCTCAGTTCGTGTGGAAAAGAGGATTACCAGAAGTTTGTCGGCACTTGGGGTGTCGAAAAAATCGTTTACGAGAGCTACAATACCGATTATGCTGGCGAACCCATTGAAGGCTCTATTGAGACGGAGACTTATGAATTTGATCCTAATATAGAAAAGGACGGCATACAAATGGTTTTCAGGGCTGATAAAACCGGCGAGTTGCGTGATAATGCCATTGACAAGCTTTATTTCGTGTATGACGAAACAACCCAATCATATGTTCCCTATACCATTGCGCCAGAGGGCTTTGACATGGAAAACGACTCCATTCTCCCTTGTGCCGACTCAACGTTTGTGACGAGATTTACTTATTCATTTGATGAGACAGAATCCGTCCTTTATTTGACGATGAGTAACGCCAATACTTTCAGGATGGTTATCTCCGGTTTTGAAAAAGACGCTTTCACCTATGAAAACGTCTATGCCGTGGATGAGGAGGATAATGATAAGGTTTACAAAGAGACGGCAGATTTAAAGCGCATCTCCAAATCGACTCCAAAGCCGACGAACCGACAAACGACGAAGCATCCGAACAAACGTGGCTCCTTCTTGGGCGGTTTCTAAGTCAA
>JBGUNT010000088.1:0-18136 GCA_045117495.1 Candidatus Limimorpha sp.
AATGATACGGCTTCTGTCGATTCTTATTTGCCAAAAACTGTCGGTTTTTATTTACCAAAAATTGT
The DNA here is from genome assembly GCA_045117495.1 of Candidatus Limimorpha sp. Taxonomy (GTDB): domain Bacteria; phylum Bacteroidota; class Bacteroidia; order Bacteroidales; family F082; genus Limimorpha. Next base: position 66 of record JBGUNT010000088.1, read on the forward strand.
CGATGCAAAATTACCGCTTACAGGTATGGATGTGGTAAACTATGATACCATACTCCATATGGTAGGAACCTTGTCGATGGATTTAGACCAAGACGGAATCGACGACCTAAAAGTGGAATCCCGTTTTGAACCCAGTTATGAAGGTCAAACATTTGACAGCCAAATTCTCAAGTTGTACTGCTTAAACGAGAACATTGCTCTTTTTGGAGAGACCGTTGAAAACGAGAGCTATATCCATCGGGACACCTTCATTACAGAAGAAGAAGGATTTACTTTTGTCAGTCATCTACTTAACTATTCCACTTGTGAAAAAGAAGAAGAGGATGATGAAGTTCTCACGACTGATGCTTTTGTGGCAACTGCCAATGTAGAAGGCGGCGCATTAAGCACGACTGAGGACTTCTTGTCAGAACAAGTCGTTCTTTTTCGTGAAAACATTGACATTGCCTTGGAGCCTGTCACAAGCAATGATACAATCTATTATTCAACCCAGACCTATGACTTCAGTTGCGACAATTATGAGACAAACACCATGACATACATTGGGTTTAAGCTCACTCATGACGGCAAGTCACGCTTGGGTTGGCTGAAAATCTACTTATCCTCTACTTTTGGGAATGTTGTCCATGCTGAAATCCACGAGACTGCCATTCAACGATAAATGGAATGCTTCAACCAATCAAATGAACAAACCATTAAAATCATAATACAATGAAGAAATCCATCCTTTTTGCAACCTTGTTGTGCTGCATCATGTCGGCCTCGGCACAACCTTTCAGGAAAGAATCCAAACAGAGATCTTGGGAAGAGAGCCTGGAACTGGTGGAGAAAATGAACGGTCGCGAAAACCTTTTCACTATGAAACTGGACAGCGTCACAGGGGAGGAGGTTAGAATCCTATATGAATACGACGCCCGCCTCAACTGCACCAAAGAGATGCGTTATTATCCGACTAACACCTCATGGCATCTCGAACAATCTTTCGAAAATACCTACGACGAGCAAAATCGTTTGACTTCGATGACGCACTATGACGGAATACAGACAAACAAGACCGAATACACCTACAACGAACAGAGCCTGATAGTGGAAACCATCGATACTTACCTATCGGGAAACACTTGGAAACCCAACACAAAACGCATCAATGAATATGATGAAGCCGGGAACCTTACTTTGTTTATTGGATACAACTATTTTGACGGATGGATTGAATCGGCCAAAAGGGCCTACGAATACGAGAACGGCCTGCTCCAAACCGAAGTATATTATGACTTTGTTGAAGGCGAATGGCAACCCCATTACAAGACCGACTATTACTACAACGCCCAAGGACTTTGTACACAGGTGATTTCAAACATTTGGGAAGGCCAATGGTATCTTGTTTCCAAGACAGAGTATGCGTACAACGAGCAAGGCTTGTGCATTGAGATGACTTATTATAGCCGCACAAGCAATGATGAATGGAGTGGCGATGGCAGGTATGTGTTTGAATATGACACCGAAGGCCATCTTCTTTCCATGATTAGTTTTATCCAATACATTGACTCGCAGGAGTGGAATCAAGACTTAAAGACCGAGTATTCATACGATGACAACTACAACTGCACTGCTTACAGCCTGTATCACTACTTTGGAGATTGGAATTTTGAAGAAGGCTACGAAATGACCTACGACCCAACGGTAAGCATCGACCAAGCAGCAGGTATTAACAGGTTTTGGGACAACCTAATGGAGACTAGTAATCCAATTCTTGATAGAGTGGGTGTGGAGATTCCCGTTTACAACAAATTACTGCAACTCAAAATGTTGGAAGGAGAAGAAGAGATTGATTTGATAGATTTTCATTATTCCGAATACAACAGCGTCAATGAGTCAACGGAGAGCCAACTGACTGTTTGGCCCAATCCCGCAGCGGTAACGGTTCACATCGAAGGTTTCAAAGTATCAGAAGTAAAGGTTTATAATGCCGTGGGACAATTGATGAAGACTGTGCGAAACACGAATGAAATCCCCGTTTCAGACCTGCCGCAAGGGGTTTACCTGCTGCGGATTACCAATGCAATGGGAGTTTCGCAAACGGAACGCGTCACGGTAATAAAATAAGCCACAGAGAATGCCTTCGATGAGCAAATGCGGCGGTGGCATGTGTTGCATGGGGGGATGAGCAGGTTGGAAAGCGATAAATGAGGGGGCATTTGATGGCAAAATGTTGTAAAATAGAAATCCAACAACACCACTTGTGGCGACTATTACATCACTTTGCCCAAGGAATTGCAGAAAAAAATACGACAACGCACAGGCCAAACCGAGGCAAACCTTATTCTTGAGGGTTATCTTCGTTTCGAGTATCCTGACAATGGCGAAACTTGGTTGTTTATTACCAGCAAAGACGGAAAGAATGTGGGTGTGGAAGGTGGAGAGGATTTCCATGGCCAAACATGTTTCGCGCGTGGCATGGAGCTTCATCAATAATTTGATGGCTTGGTATCAAAAAAAACTGTAATTTTGCAGCGCGATTCAGGCAGACTGTCGCGGGTCGGGAAAGCCGGCGCGAGGAAAGTCGGGACAGCACAGAGCACCATACTTCTTAACAGGAAGGTACACGCGAGTGTAACAGACAGTGCCACAGAAAACATACCGCCCTGGTCCCTGAGCTTGTCGAAGGGTGAAGGGTAAGGGTGAAAACGCGAGGTAAGAGCTCACGCGGCGGGTGGCGACATTCCGCTGGGGTAAACCTTATGGGCTGCAAGTCCAAGTATAGAGACACTGAGGCCTTCGGGCTTCGAGAGGGCTGCTCGTCCGTCGTCTCAGGGTAGGGCGCTTGAGCCTGCGGGCGACCGCAGGCCTAGAGAAATGACAGTCGCCCCGCAAGGGGAACAGAATTCCGCTTATTCGCCTGGGTCGTTGCTTTACAGGAGGTCCCGATGCCATTCGGGACCTCTTTGTTTTTCTTGGTCGTCGTGCCAAGAAAAGCCGTATCTTTGCAGCCGCTTTGGCCAAGGGAATGCCGTGCAAATCGGCAACAGTGCCCGCTGCTGTAAGCCCGCGTAAGGCCTGCCAAACAAAAGCCACTGTACGGCCCATCCGTATGGGAAGGCGACAGGTTCGGGTGAGTCAGAAGACCTGCCAAACAGGGTAATTCATTGCAAGCCTTCGGGAACAAGGGCGACGCATAAGCGCGGCAATTACGCATCGCCGCTTGCGAATGGTCTTGCATCTTTGTTCAATTTCGTAATAATCATCACATTATGCGAAAAAAGTTTCTTTTGTTCCTGTCGCTGCTCGCGGCGACAACGGTAAGTGCGCAGCTCTCAGGTACTTACACCATCAGCGGCGATGCGTCGCAAAATCCAGATTTCGTTTCATTTAGTGAAGCCGCCTCTGCACTTGGGGCTGGCGTCTCAGGTCAAGTCGTTTTTGAGGTGGCTCCTGGCACCTACGAGGAGTTTGTCACCCTCAACAGCATCAATGGCACCAGTGCGACCAACCGCGTCGTTTTCCGTGGCATGGGTGCCGACAACCAACAGGTCGTCGTGACCAGCAATGCAGGCTACACCAACAACAGCACCCTCACGCTCGACAGCCCTGATTACGTGACTTTCGAGAACATGACCTTGGCGTCCACTTCGGAAAACACTGCCATCGTGGTGACGTTGCGCGGCGGCCTCACCAACGACCGTTTCGAGAACGTAAGGTTTGTCGGCTGTGTGTCTGACGCCAGCAACACCGACAACAACAAGAACTTGGTTTACAGGCTTTCGGGCGGCTGGATGGATACTGACAACGCTTTTGTCGGCTGCGAGTTCGTCAACGGCTTCATCGGCTTGTATTATCAGGGCAGCGACATGACGCAATACAACGACGGGCTTTTGGTCGAGAACTGCTCGTTCACCAACCAATGCAGCAAGTCGATTTATACGACTTTCACCGACCATGTGACGCTATCAGGAAACACGATTGACAACACTAACGACAGCCACACCGACTATAACGCCATCGACATTTTCCGTTGCCGCTTCGGTTGCCTCATTGAGAACAACGTGATGACTGTCAACCACCCGACCAAATATGTTACGGTGATGAAAATACGTCCGTGCACGGGGTCGGCCACTGAGCCTATCATCATCCGCAACAATATCGTCGACCTGCAAACGGGAGCCTCATCCAATTGGTGTTATTCCTTCGACAATGCCGATAGCGAGTACATCTATTTTGCCCACAACACGGGTCGGTGCAGTGGGTCAGGCTCAGGTGGCATCCTTTTCGTGCAAAAGGATTGGGAACACTTTTATGCCTATAACAACCTATTGGTCAACGAAACCAATGGCTATGTGTTCCGTTTCAACAATGTTTCGGCCAACCGTTCTTGCGACTACAACCGCGTCTCGTTCACAGGCAGCAATGTGGGCTATTTAGACGGTGAGGACTATGCCACATTGAGCGACTGGACTACAGCCACAGGCTTCGATGCGAATACGACTACTTGTTCGCCTGAGTTTGTCGGTGAAAACGACCTTCATGTCATGGCTTCCGATGGTTTAACTGTCGCTAATCCTTTGGATTACGTCTCTACCGACATCGATGGCGAAGAGCGGTCAAGCACCCCGTGCGCTGGTGCCGATGAATACGAAAGCGGCACCAACTTACCGCCAGTCGTGGTCAACCTTATTGCTGATATTCTGTTTGAAACATTCCCTGCCAACCAAACCATCGATCTGACCAACACCTTCGACGACCCGGACGACCCGAACGAGAACATCGTCATTACCGTGTTCTCCAATAGCAATTCAACCCTTGTCGGCACGACTTTGAACAACCGCACCTTGTTAGTTGAGCGTCTGCTCACCACAGGCGGTGTGGCCACTATCACCTTGGAGGCCGAGAGCAGCGGACAGACCGTGCAGACTTCTTTTGCAGTGGAATGCATCGCCGAGGATCTGCCTCCTGTCGTCGTCAATCCCTTGGCGCCCATCAATTTCACCGATTACCCGCAGTCGTTCAGCTTCGACATCAGCAATTGTTTCGATGATCCCGACAATAACAATGAGATGATGGATTACACGGTGCAATCGTGTCCCACCGAAATCACGGCTTCCATCGACGATAGCGATATGCTCCATGTGAGCCGAACCACTCCCGAAGCCTTCAGCAACAGGACCTTGGTGATTCGTGCCACTAGCAATGGCAAACATGTGGATATGGAAGTCAGCGTGTCGGGAATCGAGGTGGTCGTTACCGTGGATGTTGCCGATTTCGAGGATGTAGAGCTGGCGGCAAGTGGCATTTGGGAGCCTGAAGAAGGCAACAATGAGATGCTGAGCCATGGCTGGGTGTTCACCAATTATTATTCCGAGTTCTTCTGGGGCGGCTTCACGGCCTCCAACCGCACTGACTTGAACCAAACAGGCATGGGTTCGCAATACACCGCCGTGACGGGCGTTGGCTACGACGGCTCAGCGCAATATGCCGTAGCGTATACCTATGGCGCGCAGACGGATGTCTATGCCGCTGATGGTGAGTCGCACATCGTGACGGGGTGTTATGTCACCAACAACCTTTGGGCCTATCAGAACATGTTGGAAGGCGATTATTCCGTGACGCCTTTCGGCGGACCGAATGGCACCGACCCCGACTGGTTCAAGCTGACTGCCACGGGCAAGAACGCCAGCGGACAGACGGTGGGTACGTTGGATTTCTATCTCGCCGATTACCGTTCCGACAATCCTGAGGAAGACTACATCCTCGACACTTGGGAATGGTTCGACCTCAGTTCCTTGGGCGAGGTGGCCAGCATTTCGTTCAGCCTCGAATCCACGAAGCAGAACTACGGCGGCATGATTACGCCGGCTTATTTCTGCATGGATAACTTCAATGGTGAAGAGACGCCCATAATTGACTTGCCGCCCCATATCGTTGAGCAAGTAAAAGTGACGCTTGACCAATTCCCGCAAACCTATCAGGTTGATCTTGATGGCGTTGTCACCGACGATGACGACCCCGATGAGTTGATAGAGTATAGTGTGCTTTCCAATCCGAATGAGGCTCTGCTCTCTGCAGCCATCGAAAATAAGGTGCTGACTTTGACTCGTTTGCAGAATGAGAATGCAGAGATTACCCTTGTTGTGCGTGCCACAAGCGATGGACAGTATGTCGATTTTGAGGTGCTTGTCATCTTGCGGCAAGTGGATGGCGTTGGCGAGAATGTGATGACGGTCATGCTTTATCCCAACCCGACACAGGGACAAACCACGCTGAACGTGGAAAGCCAAGGCTTCGAATATGAGGTGTACGATATGATGGGACAATCGCTGCTGAAGGGACAAAGTGAAACTCCGACGGTAGTGCTTGACTTGGGGCGTCTTAGTAAGGGCATGTATCTGGTCTCTGTTGTCGCAGAAGGCAAGCGATGGATGCACAAGTTGGCCATCCAGTGAAGCATTTGTGTGTACATATAGTTTTTTGAGTGTGAAAGGGCGGCTCTATGACGGGCCGCCCTTTTCGTCGAAAAAACCGGCGACAGGAAACCTGCCACCGGTCAACAATATGAAAGAAAAAAAGTATCTCTTGTTTTAGTTTTCCTTGCGCTTTTTGGCGACGAGGTAGGCGCCACCGAGGGCGGCCAGCACGGCAATGCCAGAGCCCAAAGGGCCGTCTGCATCTTGATTGCCCGATTCGCCGTGGTTGGGCAACATAGGTGTGCCACCCGTGCTGCGGTTGCCATAGATGCCATTGCTTTCAGGCATGGCTCCGCGTTGGAACAGACCGCCAGCATTTGGGTTGGCAAACGAGGTGAGACCCAGTCCGAGGGCGATTGCTATTGTTAATGTTAGTTTCTTCATCGTTTTATGTTTTGTTGTTTATTCTACTTGTTCTGTTTTACTATGTCGTTTCGTCATTGCGAGGAACGAAGCAATCCAGATAACCACTATCCAGTTTGTTGCCTGGATTGCTTCGTCGTGCCTCCTCGCAATGACGCAAAGCGTGACATGGGGTTCAACGAACCACCACCTTTTGCACCTTTACGTTGTTGCCATTGATGAGGCGCAGCATGTAGATGCCGGCGGGTTGGTTGAGATGGATTTCGGCATTGCCGTTGAGAGTCTCGCTATTGAGCACACGGCCCATCACATCGATCACTTGTAACGTGGCTGAACCCATGTTGCTGATCACCCAATTGTTTCCGTTATAGAAAGCGAAGGTCGCTGAGCTTGTCGAAGCGCCGTTTTCATCGGCGTCGAACACCAGACGGAATCGGCTTGCGTAGTCTGTCGTCTTTGCCTCGAAGCTATAGCTCGGGTCAGACAGCAGGTCGACATCGGCACCCGTCATGTTGTCGATGAGGTGGAGGTAATGCATGCCCATGTTTTCAGCGCTAACATTGAGGGTGTAGCTTCCGTTCTTCTCGGCTTTGAAGTTGACGGGCATCTCACCTTGAGCGGCACTGCGAACGATGGCGTAGTCTTTGTCGCCTTGTGGGATGTAGACTTTTGTCTTGTTCGGGTTGAATTGGAACTTGCCGAGCATGCTGCCGTTGTCGAATCGGATGATGGCGTTGTCGAGTGTGGTTGCTGAGCCTGTCGAAGTGGTTGCTGAGCCTGTCGAAGCACCACGGCTTTGAGTCACATTAATGTTGAGTTTTGCCACCTTGTCAGTGTTTCCGTTGGTTGTCGTAATAGCTGCGAAGTTGGCTGTTTGGCCAGCCTCAGTGGCCTGCACGAATACGCCTTCCATAGCTTCTACGGTGTTGTTTTCGGTACTCGCACTCAACGCATTGCCATCTTGGTTCAGCCTATAGTATGCCTTGTCAAGTGTGGCGATGGTGGAATAAGGATTGCCGATGAGGTTCCATCCTTTGAGCGTTGCGTTTTCGTTGTAAATTAAATCGAATTGACCGCTTTCGCTGTAAGGCGCACCCGTGAAAGTAAGGGTGACATCTTCGCTGTTGGCATAAAGATAGCCTTTGCCAGGTTGGAGATTGAAACCACCGCCTGCATTTGCATTGCTTCTATAGTTGATCCATTCCAGACCATCGGTTGCAGATTGGTCGAAGTAGTAGAGGTCATAGTTGTTTGCCAGCATGTTTGTCACCTCCTCGGGACTTACCGTGCCGATCGGGGAGGCTACAAGGTAATAGTGGTCCTTGCTGCCTTCAGTGTAGGCATCGATGTCTTTGGTGAAGGAAACATTGGGGATTTCCACGGTGATGTCGTCGACATAGAAAGCTTGAGAATACATGGTGGGCGATGGGCATTTTAGCGCTATGTAGCGACCAGTTCCTGAATAGCTGTTCAGACTTATGGTCTTCTCTGTATAGTCACTTGTCATTTCAACATCTTCAACCTTGACGTATGTGTTGGCATTACTTGGGTCTGTCATGACGCCGACTTCCATAGTACAAGGTGAACTGTAGCTTCTCACCCAGAATCTGATTTGAATGTTGCTCATGTCATAAGCATCACTGATTTCAGGCAAGATGGCATACTCTTCTGAAGTCCCGTAATAAGTGCTGTTGAGGAAATAGAGACTATATGAACCACTATGGGTTTGTTGCACGATAGGTTGTGTGGATGTGCTTGGCGTTGCCATGGTCGGGACACCATACCTATAAGTGCTGTTATAATAGCCTCTGATTACACTCCAGCAACTCGGAATTATGCAGCTGTTGACGGTTTGCGATGTGCCTTCAAAGTCGCAAGTGTATGGCAAATCGATGGCACCGCAGCCAGTGGTGAAGGTCGTTTCAGCCCATTTGCTCAGGTCGCCTTCTCCGCAATTTGCCTGTACCTTGGCGTAATAGGTGGAAACGGGACTGAGGCCTGTGACGGTATAGGTCGTTGTGTTTACAGGAACTGTTGTCCATTCGCTGTCCGAGTCCTTCTTGTACATGACGTTCCAAGCGTCTTGGCCTGCTTCGCCTGCTGCCCATGAAAGCGTGGCGCTTGAAGAGGTGACATTGCTTGCAGAGAAATTCGTGGGTTTGATGCAAGTCGGTAGGGTGGTGAAACCTTTTGTAACGCTCCATACACTCAATCCTTCTTCTGCGCAATTGGCACGGACATAGGCATAATACATCTTGTCAGGGGTGAGCCCATCAATGGTATAGGGGTTTTCGCTGACGGAATAAATCACGCCATCTGTTTCGGGATGCATGGAAGTAGTCTCGCATATGCTGATGTCCCAGCCGCATTCACTACCGCCCGCACTCCACGAAAGTGTTACGGAAGTGGTGGTGATGTTGCTTGCGTTCAGGTTGGTCGGTTTGGGACAGGTCACTGTGGTGGTGAAGTCTATGACATCACTCCATGAGCTTTCCTCTTCGCCAAGCACGGATTTCACGCGGGCGTAGTACTTGGTCTCAGGAGCAAGATCTGTCAAATCTTTGGCTGCTGTGCCGTTGACAGCGATTTCAGAGAGGTTGTCGGTGAAACTTGAATTGGTCGCATATTGCAGCACCCAGTTGGCGGCGGTGCCGTTTTCTGTCCAAGTGAGGGTTGCGGTGCGGCCTGCTACATTGCTTGCTGTCAGGTTGGTGGGTCTTGGGCAGGTCATATAACTGATGCTGATGTTGTCGATGGCCGCTGGGGGTTGGTTGCCGCCACTACTATCGTTACGCCAGATAAATACCATGGTATAGGTGCCCGAAATGTTGGCTTCCGCAGTCTGGCTTTGCCAACCGTCTTGAAGATTAAGCTGCTGTCCGCCATCAAGAGCAATCCAGTTGTCTGGGAGGGTCTTGAATCCGACGTCCGAAGGCAGACTTCCGGCAGTAAACTCTACATCTCCAGGAGCCAATACAGCACGAAGATAGTCGTATTGAGTATAAGAATTACCTTCTCCTTTGGCTTGCCAGTTGAAAGAGAATGTGTAGGTGCCCTGCTCAAAGTTGAGTAGCTTGGAGGCAAAAACTACCGTGGTACTATTGACCGTATATGAATAGCTCGTTCCATTGTCATTGGAAATGTACATGGATTTCGCTCCTCCGTTATTGGTGGCACTGCCCCATGACCATTTGTTGGTCTGGCTGCCGTTGGTGAAGCCCCAATCGTTGTTGGCCTCAAAATCCTGTGAGTAAGGATGATTGGCGTCTACAGCAAGAGCTTCACGGGTGGTGGTGAAGGTCTTGCTGGCCCATTTGCTCAAATCGCCATCTCCACAGTTGGCGCGAACATAGGCGTAATAAGTGGTTTGTGCCGTAAGATTGTCCAATGATTTGCTGCATTCCGTGACTTGGTAAGTGGGCGTGGTGTTTTCATCGGGAATATCGGTCTCTATCGTAGTCACATACACATCCCAGTCGCTTTGACTTTCGGCACCTGATGTCCAAGTCAAAGTGGCGGTATGGGCGGTGATGTTAGTCGCATTGAAGTTTTTGGGTTTGGCGCATGTGACGGTTGAAGCTTCAATGTCGAGTATGATTTGGTTTTTATAAGTGACGGAAGCTTGATTGGAACTATAACCATTATTGGGGTTGCTAGGGTCGTACGGGTCGCCGTCTCTGACTATGTAATGAGCTTGTGTGCCTTGGTCTCCACTTGGGGTGAATACCAAGCAACTTTGACCGCTCGAATATGAGCCGGTTTTGTCGTTAACCACGACGGCAAGGTTGCTGCCGGTATAGTCAAATGCAGTAGTGAAGGTAATAGGTGTCCATTGGTTGGCGGTCAAACTGATGCTGCCGCTGAATACCAGCGTACCTTGGCTGACATCAACCCAATCATTGTTTGCGCCCGAAAAGGATGATTTGTCAGTGTTGACCAGATAAACATCCCATGTGCGGGTTTTGGCAGTTCCCTTGTTGTAAAAGGCTATACTGTTGATGATGCCTCCTCCAGGATGGTCGATTTCATCGGCAGTGTAAATCTGCTGGGTGTATGAGCATTTGTAATTGGAATGGCTGGGAAGCCATGGTTGTTCGTCTGTTCCCGAACCAATCGTTACTTCTTCAGCTCTCAATGGAACCGAAAGCCATCCAATCATTCCCATCAATAGGAATAATCGCGTAAAATGTTTGTAATGCATAAAAATAAAGTTTTAAAGGTTTGACATTAAGTTCGTTACCTCAAAACTTCTGGAAAACTTTTGTTGGAAAACTAAAAACACAGACGCGCCACACCATCGGCGGCACACCTTATTATATTAGTAACCCAGCCCCAATTCCCGGAAGCTCTGTTCTATCGACTTGAGGCAGGTCTTCTGACTGAGGCCTCGCTTCTGCCGCCTTCCCGAAAGACTTAGTTTTCAGTGGCACAGTGGCAGGCGATTGGCCATCACAGCAGCGGGAACTGTCCGGGATTCTCACCCGATTCCCTATTGAGTCCGTGAAGGACACCACAAATCGAATGCAAAAGTACGGTTTTTTTCCTTTACCTCGTAATGATATGAGGAATTATTATTTTTCCTACGAGTTCAGCCCAAAACCCGAAAAATACGGCTTGCAGCGCTTATACCGCAAGCAACACCAGCAGCTGCGCGGTGAAGATGCGCAGAAACATAGTGAGTGGATATACCGTGGCATAACCCATGTTGGGCAGTTTGCAACCCTCGGGAGCTACGGTGTTGGCGAAAGCCAAAGTGGGAGGGTCGGTGTGTGAACCACCGATGAAACCCATCAGCGTGTAGTAGTTCAGCTTCAACACCAATCTCCCGAAGAGGGTGACCAAAATGGGCGGCACCATGGTGATGATGACGCCATAGACGACCCACATGTAATGCTCCTGCACGGTGGCAACGAACTGCCCGCCAGCACTCAATCCTACACCAGCGAGGAAGAGCGCGATGCCCACCTCACGCAAGGCGTGAACGCCTTGACCTTCGGTGAAGTCGGTGCTAAACCAGCCTTTCTTCACACCCAGCCAGCCGCCGATGATGGCGACTACCAATGGACCTCCTGCCAAGCCCAACTTGATAGGTGCTTTCATGCCTACGGGAATCGGGATGGAGCCGATGATGATGCCTAGGGCGATGATGACAAAGACAGGAATGAGGAGAAATCCACTTTTGCCTTTCTTTTCGGTCGCAGAGGTTATCGTCGTGGTCTCCAAAGTCGAGGGCTCTTTCGCCAAGTCGATGCGACAGAGTATGCGCAACAAGATGCAAGTTACGATCATGCCTACCACGGCCAAGGGATAGGCTACGGCATAGCCGGCAGCCAAACGGTCGGCAGCGCCTTCAATGCCTATGTCGGTGACGGCTTGTTGTGCCGCCGAGAGACCGGGTGTGTTGGTGATGGCGCCTGTGTATACACCAGCCATGTCGGCCAAATCCTGCTTTGCGACCTTTGCGATGATGACGGTGATCAAAACGCCAAGGGCCACATTGACCAAGGCCATCAGGTTCATGGCCAGACCGCCTTTCTTGAACGAGCGGAAGAAGCCTGGACCCACCTGCAACCCCACGGCCACCACGAAGAGAATGAGCCCGAACTCCTTGATGATGTGCAACATCTCCGCGTTGAGGCTGATGCCGCATGCGCTGAAGGCGATGCCCACAAAGAGCACCCAAGTGATGCCCAATGAGATTTTGGCAATCTTGATTTTGCCCAATAAAAGGCCAATGAAAATGGATAAGGCAAGATATAGAACGGTGGGACCAACGCCCGAACCTGTAAAGAGATTCATCATAAGTGCGGTTCTTTTGGAGATTTGAATTCAACAGACAAAATTAGGGATTATTTCGGTACCCTCGAGATGATGGCCAGAATATTGTTCACAAACATATTCACGGCGATGGCCAACAGGATGACACCGAAGAACTTTCGCAAGATGAAAATCAAGTTCTCTCCCAACAGTTTTTGGATCCTGTCCAATTGACTGATGACGATGTAATCCAATAAGATATTGAGCAACAAGGCGATGATGATGTTGATGACGGCATAGTCGGCACGCAGCGAGAGCAAGGCGGTCAGGGCACCAGGGCCGGCAATAAGCGGGAAGGCGATGGGCACGATGCTGGCGCCGCCCGATCCGCCGTCGTTCTTGATGATTTCGCGGCCGAGGATCATCTCCACGGCGAGGATGAACAACACGAACGCGCCTGCCACGGCAAACGATTCCTTGTCGATGCCAAAGAGTTTCAGCAAGGCGTCACCGGCGAAGAAGAAAGCCAAGAACAAGGCCAAGGCCGTCAGACAGGCTTGTCCCGCCTTGATGGTCTTGTTTTGTTCCTTCATGCTCATGAAGATGGGGATGGAGCCGAAGATGTCGATGATGGCGGCCATGACGATGAAGGCGCCGAAGATCTCTACGAAGTTGATGTTACTGAACATTGTATTTTAGTTTTGAAAAAGAACTACGAATTGTACGAATTAAACGAATGCCGATTTGTGAATTTGGCAGCTAAAGCTGCAAATTGTACGAATTCGTACCCATTCGCAACGAAGTTGCAAAATTAAATTCGTCCAAAATTAGCGTTATTCGTGCAATTCGTAGTGCAATAATTACACGATGTTGTTCCACAAATAATGGAAATGCGGTCCAAAGCGCTTGAAGGCGGCCTCGTCGAGCATCTCCTGGAACTGCGGATGCGCCACCGAGATGATGAGCTTGGCCCTCTCTTGCAACGAGCGTCCATATAAGTTTACTGCACCATATTCGGTGACGAACCAATGGATGTGGTTACGCGTGGTGACAGCACCTGAACCTAAGTCAAGGGTGGGCACGATTTTATTGATGCCCTTACGCGTGGTGGAGGGCATGGCGATGATGGCCTTGCCGCCTTTCGAACGCGAGGCGCCATAGACATAGTCAATCTGTCCACCCACACCAGAATAGATACGCTCGCCCAACGAATCGGCACACACCTGTCCCGACAAGTCAATCTGTATGCCCGAATTGATGGAGGTCATCTTGGGCTGTTGCGCGATGATGAAAGGGTCGTTGGTGTATTCTACATCCATCAGCAGCACCTCGTGGTTGCCGTCGATGAAGTCGTAGATTTTCTTCGAACCCATCACGAAGGTGGAAACGATTTTACCCTTGTTGAGTTTCTTGTTATCGCCCGTGATGACGCCTTTCTTAACAAGCGGCAGAATGCCGTCGGAGAACATCTCGGTATGGATGCCGATGTTTTTATGGTTGTGGAGGCACGAAAGGATGGCGTTGGGTATGGAACCGATACCCATCTGTAGGCAGGCGCCGTCTTCGATAAGCTCGGCGCAATAGCGACCGATGGTTTTTTCCACTTCATTGGGTTCAGGCATGTCGACGGTGAGCAAGGGCGTATCGTCTTCAACGAAGATGTTGATTCTGCTGATGTGGACCAACGCATCTCCGAAAGTGCGCGGCACATGCTTGTTGACCACGGCGATGACGAACTCGGCGCTCTCCATAGCGGCCAAAGTGGCATCTACGGATGAACCTAACGACACATAGCCGAACTTGTCGGGAGGACACACCTGAATCATCGCCACATTGCACTTGATGTAGCGCTCGCGGTAGAGTTTCGATGTCTCACCAAGGAACACTGGGATGTAGTCAGCCAGACCCTTTTGCACACTCTCGCGCACATTGGCGCCCACGAAGAAGGCGTTGTGTTGGAAGATGCCCTCAAATTCGGGGTTGACATAAGGCGCGGCGCCTTCGGTGTGCAGGTGATGGATGTAGACATTTTTGAGTTCGCCGGCACGACCTCGGTCGCACAAGGCTTTGACGAGACATTGCGGTACATTCGATACCGAACTGATGTGGACATGATCGCCCGACTTGATGACTTTGACGGCTTCCTCGGCCGTAACTGCTTGATACTGTTTCTTCATAAAGTTGTTACTTGTTCAACTAAAAACAGCAGCAAGAGGACAAAATGAGAATGAGAAACGGGAAGTCCGCTTCCCTTTGATTCCCAAGCTCTTGTTCCCGAAAGCTGCGAATATATCGGAAACGGGCAGGTCTTCTGGCTTGTCCAAGTCCGCAGCGTCTTCCCGATAACGAATATCAGTGACATAGGTGCTGGGACCTTTTTTGGACTTACAGCTACGGGCATAGCTCCTGATTCTCACAGGATTCCCTATTAATCTTCGGCTGAAAGAACCCGAATCCGGCGGCAAAGATACGGTTTTTCCAATAATGGGCAACCCATATTCAACATTCTTTGTCGCAGCATCCCTTGCCGTTTTCTATCTCAATGGTGGCATGTGTGATGCCGTGAGAACGGAGAGCCTCTTTCAAGGCTTTGCGTACGGCAAAGGATTCGTGCTCATCATCGATGACCACATGTGCCGTCAAGGCGGTTTCAGTGGTGCTCACGGCCCATATATGCACATGGTGGACGTTGGTGACGTGCTCGGTATCGCGTATCATTTGTGCCACTTCGTCCACCTCAATGCCTTCAGGAACGCCATCCAAAGCCAACCGCATACTGTCGCGCAGCAACTCCCAAGTACTGATAAGGATCACAACGGCAATCAAGATACTGATAATCGGGTCGATGATGAACCATCCTGTGTATTTGATTATGATGCCGCTTATCACCACGCCGATACTGACCAGTGTGTCGGCAGCCATGTGAAGAAACGCACCACGAATGTTGAGGTCGCCTTTCTGTCCGCGCATGAGCAACAAGGTCGTCAGACCGTTGATGAGTATGCCAACGCCGGCTGTCCATGAGATGACGGCACCATCGATGGGGGCAGGCTCGCGCAGTTTGTGAACGCTTTCGGCCACAATAACGCCTACTGCGACGAGTAATAATAGTGCATTGACCAGTGAGATAAGGATGGTACTTTTCTTATAGCCGTATGTGTAGTGCTCGTTGCTATGTATTTTTACCAGATGAAGTCCGACAACGACTAAAACCAACGAGAACACATCGCTCAGGTTGTGTCCTGCATCGCTTAGCAACGAGAGACTATTTTGCCATAAACCTACACCGGCCTCCACACCAACGAATAGGAGATTCAAGATGATGGCTATCCATAAGATTTTACGCATCTGTCCATTGTCGGTGGCCATGGTATGATGGTGGTGATGGTGGTGATGATGCTCGTGTTCGTGTTCGTAATGTTCGTGACTCATTTTTCTGATCTTTTAATATGCATGTACTCCGCCTAGAAGTAGGTTGACGCCGAAGTAGGTAATCAATACGCTTAGGAAGGCAAGGATGCCATAGATATGGAAAAACAATGGCTTTTGGAATGATTTCCATAGCTTCTCGTGTAATGGTGCGGCATAGATAAGTAGGGTGATGAGCGCCCATACCTCTTTCGGGTCCCACGACCAGTAATTGCCCCAAGACACATTGGCCCAAATCGCTCCGATGAAGATGCCGAAGGCAAGCAATGCGACGGCAGGGTAGAGCATCGCCGTGCTTAGGCTTTTCAATCGCTCCATGCGAGCCAAGTCTTTCGGCTTGACAAGAGCGATGACACCGACCACTAAGATGCCGAGCAGTAAGGCGTAGGCAGTCACGATTGTCGAGATATGGATGCTGAAGAAGGGTGAACGCAACACTGGCAGCAAGGGATGGGTGAGCATCCTGATATAGAGAAACACCAGCAGAACGACGAGTACTCCCAACCACGACCAAGTGA
Source organism: Candidatus Limimorpha sp. (assembly GCA_045117495.1). Taxonomy (GTDB): domain Bacteria; phylum Bacteroidota; class Bacteroidia; order Bacteroidales; family F082; genus Limimorpha. The sequence goes on from JBGUNT010000088.1 coordinate 16,591, forward strand.
CGGCACGGAAAGTCTTCCGTCGTTCGATAAGGATGGCTGCCAAGGCGACAAAGAGCAAGGCATATCCCGCGTAGGTCACACCGATGCCCCATGGGTCGCGAGCGACATCGAGGACGGAGTTGCCCTGCTCGTCGTAATCGCTCTGGTAGAAACGGTAATGCTTGTGCCTCAAGATGTTGTTCATTGAGATGACAATGTCCTCTTGGGTTTCGCCATCGGTGAGTCGAAGGTAGCTCACGTAGTCTTTCGGTTTCTCACTGTTGGGGTATTTCTCTATCTCAAAACGATCCAAAGTGAGGCTGAAAGGCAGCGCCACCTTTGTGATTTCGTCCTGTTCTTGGATGAAGAAATGGCTGTTGGGCCGGTTGGGTTCGAGTTTCATCCTGCCGTGTTGACCCGTGAGCATGGTGAGCAGAGCACCCAATAGGATGAGCAGGATGGACAGATGCAGTGCCCCGATGGACAGGCGTTTCCATAAACGGCATTTCGCCATCATGATGACGATCATAATTGCCACCAAAGCCCACAGCCCTACGAACCACCATGCAGAATAGACATGGGCAAGGGCGAAGTCCGAGCCGTGCAGTTTCTCGACGATGGTGCCAGCGGCAAGGACAGCGATGAGTATGATGACCAGCACTGATGTGATGTGACGAATGCATTTCATAGCTAGATTATTTCATATTACGCTGCAAATGTCCGAAAAAAATCATTTGCCCAACCTCCCCATGTTTGGCGATTTTTGCGTGTTGTTGTCCTTATTAATAAGGATGTAGGGCTGTCGTACCACGGCAGCCCTACAAACCTGTAGAGACGCGACGTACCGCGTCTCTACATCTATTGTTTCAATTAAATTGCATCAATAAATTTCACGACAGCATCGCGGTCTTTCTTGTCAAGGAGGCGGAATTTCTCCACCGTGCGACGGGCATCGCTTTGGGCGTTGCCGTGCCACATGATGGCCTCGATGACGGTTTGTGCGCGGCAGTCGTGCAAGCGGTCGCTGCGACCGGTGCATCTGGCACTCAAGCCACGACCCCAAAGCGGGGTGGTGCGGCACCAACCCGTGCGGATGTCGTTCTCCATATGGAGCTTGTGTTGGATGTAGTCGCTGTAAGGCCAAATCTTTTGGTTGGGATAGCGAGGCAGGCGTGCATCGCCATCGGCAAAGAAACCTGCAGGGTCGGTGAAGTTGTCGTCGCCAGTCTTCCATGACGGACGGTGGCAGTAGGCACAGCCCATTTGGTTGAAGAGCTCTTTGCCGCGTTGCACCTCGGGGTCGTCCATGTTACGGGCGGCAGGAACGGCCAAGCCACGGTGCCACACCATAAAGTTGACATAGTCCTCGTCCTTCATCTCGGGAACTTTCAAGGATTCGGGGATTTGGTCGTTCATCATCAGGTAGTTGTAGATGTCAGTCTCTACATCGCCCGTGAGGTTGTACTGCGGGAAGTAGTTGTAGAACTCAGCCTGCACGTCAGGGTCTTGTGAAGCCTTGGTGGCATAGGCTGCGGTCATGTAATGACCCATCTTGGTGCGGTGCGTC
>JBGUNT010000089.1:0-66733 GCA_045117495.1 Candidatus Limimorpha sp.
TCTCTTCGTTCGCATTCAAACAGAAAACGGCTGACCCATGGGTCAGCCGTTTCTCATTACAAAGGTATGAAAAAGAGATTTACTTTCTCGTAAAACGGGCAAAGCCCGAAAAAGTTACAGCCCGTAGGCGTTTTTCACGTCGTCGAGGCTGATGCCCAGCAACTTCATCTTCTTCACCACCTCGGGCAGCTCCTTCTCGAGGAACTCCTCGCGCATCTGCTTGAGGACGATGTCCTTGGCCTCGGGTGAGATGAAATAGCCGATGCCGCGTTTGTTGTAGATGATGCCCGCAGCGGTCATGGTCTCGTAGGAGCGCATGATGGTGTTGGGGTTCACGCCGAGTTGTATGCCGTAGTCGCGCACCGATGGGATGCGGTCGTCAGCCTTCAGCTCGCCGCGCAGGATCTGCTCGTAGATCTGCGAACAAATCTGCAAGTATATGGGTTTGTGTGCGTTGAATTCCATGGCTTAGTATTTTTGGGTCTTGATTTTACGATAGGTGAAGAAGAACAGCAGGGCGGTGACGAGGATGCCGATAATCATGCCCCAAATGGTCGCATTATGGGCTATACGAAACATCTCACTCTTCGGGAGTCCCTCTATGGTTTCCATCCAGTGTTGTAGGCGCCCACTCGTGATGAAGAGCAGTCCGAAAACCGTGGAAAGCACGTAACCAATGCCAAGATAGCAGGCAAAGGTCTTGCCGGCCTTGTGTTTCTTGAAGAGCATGTTGCCCAACATGAAGATGGCCGCCCACTGAAGGATGGTGACATAGAGCGAGGTACGCATCATGCCTACGGAGAATACGTCAGTAAAGTTAAACGTTGCCTCGCCAACCCGAACTGCGCCAGAGTGGTCGTTCATCATACGGCCAATCTCACCAATGCTATAAAGATGGATAGGCTTCTCGAAACCACCAAAGGGGAAAATCGACAAGAAGGCGTCGACCAAGTAGCCGCCGAAGAAGACGATGATAGGCGTCGCCACGGCGCAGTAGAGGAACATGCTGAGGAACTTCTCCAAGGAGGAGGCGGGCATCATGGCGAAGCTCACACCCTCACGCGAGAGATTGGCCTTACCGTAGACTTTCTCCGGCACAAGCATCATGGCCAAAGCCGTCCAGACACATAACATTCCAAAACGAACTGGCGACATGGTTTCGGAACCGAAGAGCAGGTTGAAGATCCAATAGATGGCATTCAGGCAGCAGAACACGATGAGTGCGGTGCCGAAGTTGCGGAAGTATTTCTTGCCGTCGTTGACCAAAAGGTTCTTGAAGCGGTTGAATTCAAATGTGTTATTCATGGCTTGTCCTCCTATTAGCTAAAAAGTTGTTTGATGGTTTCCTTGTTTTTCATGACGGTGTTGAAGAGCACCTCGATGCTGACCTTGCTGTCGAGGCCCTCGGGGTTGCGGGTCACGTTGACGTAGCCGCCGGGAATCATCTCGCTGTAGAGCGCGGTGTCGTCCTTCTCCATGCCGTAGTCGAAATAGAGGCGGTCGGTGATGTCGCGGAACGAGGCCTTGAGCAGCACCTCGTCGTGGTCGAGGATGATGATGGGGTCGATGAGGTTCTCCACGTCCTTCACCTGGTGGGTGGAGATGATGATGGTGCGCTCGTCGGTGGCGTGCTTGGCGATGACCTGACGGAAGAGGGTCTTCGAGGGAATGTCGAGGCCGTTGGTGGGCTCATCGAGGAGCAGGTAGTCGGTGTTGAGCGACAAGGCCGAGGCGATGAGGCACTTCTTCTGCTGGCCAAACGACATCTCGGCGTATTTGCGCGTCGGGTCCACATCCAACTCCTTGCAAAGTTCGAGGAAGAGGCTCTCGTCGGATTTGGGATAGAACTTGCCGAGTTCCTTTATATTATTAATAGGTGTGCCCTCCGGGATGGCAAAGTCCTCAGAGATGAAGTAGATCTTCTGGAGGGTTTCGGGCAGGCGGTTGAAGGGAGCTATGCCGTCAACCTCGCAAGCGCCCGCAGTGGGCTTTTGCAAGCCGCTGATGAGTTTCAGCAGGGAGGTCTTCCCCACTCCATTTTCGCCCAGCAGCCCGTAGATGTTACCCTTTTCGAAGCCGAGGCTGATGTTTTTGAAGACTGGCTGATTCTTGTAGCCGAAGTCTAAGTTGCTGATTGTAATCATATTGTTGTATTTTGTGTTAGTGTATTAGTTAAATAGAACACTGCAAAAGTACAACAATTTTTATTACTGTCAAGAAAAAAGTGATTTTTTTTGAAAAAATTTTCTTTGGGCAAAAAAAAGGAGCCTTTACAAAGGCTCCCCTGTAGGTAATTCGATAGGCAGTTCTTGTGGCAGTTCCGCGTTGTTGATCGACAGCACGCTGTCGACCACATACTTGCTCATGCCCCTCCATGGCAAGGCGCCGAGATACTCCTTGTAGTGGAGCTCCACAAACTTGCCAGCGCTGCGTTCCAGCTGTCGGGCCACGTTCTCGTCCTTCACCGAGAAGTTGAACTCGTTCGACTGGATGGTCGCATTGCTGTTCTTTGAGTTGTAGCCAGCCTGGATGAGGCGTCCCTCATAGGTCTTAAAGACATAGCCTTTGTAGACAAACAGGTTCAGCTCGCCGGCCTTCACGCCGCTACCGAACACAAAATAGAACTTGAAAAAGACAAAGCCTGCCGCTGCCAAGAGTAGGATGAAACCTATGATAGCAAAGATCCGGCAACCCGCTCTTTTCTTTTTGGGTTTTTCTGAGTATTCTTCCATAGTGTGTATTCTTTATTATTGATGTTTCTTCTGATAATAGTCGCAAATCGTAGTGATGCCACATTCTTCGCATTTGGGCTTTCGGGCCAGGCACACGTAGCGCCCATGCAGGATAAGCCAATGGTGTGCCTTTGCCATCACTGCCTTGGGCAGGTGTGCCACCAAGGTCTTTTCCGTTTCCAACACGTTTTTCGAGTTACGGGTCAGACCGATGCGGTTCGACACCCTGAATACGTGTGTGTCGACAGGCATGGCGGGTTGTTTGAATGCCACCGCCATCATCACATTGGCGGTCTTGCGGCCTACGCCAGGCAGTTTTTGCAGGTCTTCCAAGTTGTCGGGCACGATGCCATCAAAATCCTTCACCAACGTTTGCGCCATCCCTAGCAGGTTCTTCGCCTTGTTGTTGGGATAGGAGATGCTTTTGATATAGGAGTAGATCTCCGCTGCCGACGATTGCGCCATCTCCTGTGCTGTAGGGAAACGCTGGAACAAGGTGGGCGTTGTCATGTTGACGCGTTTGTCGGTGCATTGTGCCGAAAGGATGACCGCCACCAACAGCTGATAGGGGTTCTCATACCTCAGCTCCGATTCTGCCACAGGCATGTGTTCCTCGAAATACGCCACAAAGGCGTCATACTTCTGTTGGATTTTCGTAACGCTCATCAAATGATATCTCCCTGTTCGTCAACAAGCACGCCCCAGCTGACCGCCGTCATCGCGCCGTCTTCAAAGAAGAAGTCGATCAAGGCATCCTCGAACGAAACGCGCAACTCGCCATCCTCGGTTTCCTCTTCCAAATCCTTGAAACCGTTGTCTTTCATCAGCTTGACGACTTCGTCCTTCTTCAATTCAAAGACCTTCTTCCCAAACAATGTAGCCTCCTTGTTCTCGGTCTCGAAGCAAGCCACCACCGATTTGGTGATGCCTTCAAAATAGATATTGGTTTGGATGCCATCGTATTCATAATAGATGGAGCGATTGCCCGTCTCCTCCATATCACTCAGTTCCTCATAGAAATCAGGCATTTCCAGGATCTTAACGGTGTCGTCGAGCGTCATTCCGAAAGGTATCTCTCCATAGCCTTTCAGGGGATTAATGGTAAAGTCTTTCATCATAATTATTGGGATTGGGCTGCTAAGATAAGTATTTTATCATAACACCAGGCAAAAAAGACATTTTTTTCGCTTATTCGAAGCGAATCGACTTGGTAGGGCTGATGCGGTTGATGACAGAGGTCGGGATGAGCAGCATCAAGACCCAAAGCAGGAAAGTGCCCAGATTGATGAGCAGTACCGTCCAAAAATGCAATTCGATAGGCACTGCAGACAGATAATAGGTCTCGGCCGGCAGCTTGATCAAACCCGTGTATTTTTGCAGGAAACAAAAGCCTAGACCGATAGCATTGCCAATGAGCATCCCGATGAGCAGTATGCGCAACGAACGACGCAAAAATACCTCGCGAACGAACTTGTTGCTGGCGCCCATCGCCTTCAGCAGGCCGATGGTCGAAGTACGTTCTATTATGATGATGAGCAACATGCTGACGACCGTAATACCAGCGACCAAGAGCATCAGGGCCATAATCAACCAGACGTTGGTATCCAACAAATCGAGCCAGTCGAAAATTTGCGGATGGCTTTCGCGGGCGGTATAAGAGGCCAATTCAGAGGGCAAGGCATAATAGAGTTTCTCATTGACTTGATTGGCATCGGCATCCTTGTCCAATGCGATTTCAAGCAGTCCGGCCTCGTTGTCTTCCCAGTCGTTCAGCTTGCGGATTTGGTTGAGATCGGCGAACACATAGCGCTCGTCAAACTCATAGAGTCCTGTCTCGTAGATGCCTTTTACAGTGAATTTGCGACCTCTCGCCTGCTGGTCCTTGTCAATAAACCATACGCGTACATCATCGTCCACATTGAGCAGCATCTTGTCGGCGATCACCTTGGACACCAGCACTTCCGTTGAGCGTTCACCAGCGGCATATTTTGGCGTTTGGCCACCGATGAGGCAGTGGGCGAAATAGCTCCAGTCATAGTTTTCGTCCACACCCTTCAAAATAACCCCCTGAATCTCGTCGTCAGTCTTGATCATGCCCGCCTTGTCGGCCACCATCTGGTAATGACAGATGCCTTCTACGGCATCCAATCTGCTCATCAGAAGCGAATCCAACTGAAACGGCGTTTCTTCCACCGACTCATTCTTGTCGAGCGACTGCACATGGATGGGTGCCACAAAGCCCACCACCTTGTCGCGAATCTGGTTCTTGAAGCCCACCACGACAGCCCAGGCGATGAGCATCACGATGATGGCCAAGGCCACACTCGCCACTGCCAATCGCATCACCGTCGAAGACAAATTTTCCTTCGAAAGCGAAAAAATCCGGTCTGCTATGAATTTTGGGCCCGACATTTGTAGGTTTTTCAATAATTTTGCAAAAGTAAAAATAAAACCCGATGAAACGACATTTCTTTGCCATCACTTTGCTGTTTTGCGTGTTTCTCCCGCAATGTCACGCCCAAGTCAGCCAAAACCATAACGAACCAACAAGCATCATTACGACAGAGCAAGAGCCTTTATTGGCTTTTGTCGACAAGGCGCATTACATCTCTGCCGCAATGCAGATGGACGACTATCTCACGCTCCTGCAGGGAAAACGTGTCGGCGTAGTCGGCAACCAGACGAGCATCGTAGGAGAAAGGCATCTGGTGGACACTTTGCTCTCGCTGGGCATCGACATCCGTAAGATCTACACGCCTGAGCACGGCTTCCGCGGCACTGCCGACGCCGGCGCCAAGGTGAACAGCGGCAAAGACGAAAAGACGGGTATCGCCATCGCTTCATTATACGGCAAAAACAAGAAGCCCACACCAGAAATGCTGCAAGGGATCGACATCATACTCTTTGACTTACAAGACGTCGGGGTTCGTTTCTACACTTATATTTCCACCATGAGCTACGTGATGGAAGCCGCTGCCGAAAACGGCATCCCCGTTGTCGTCCTCGACCGTCCCAATCCGAACGGCTTCTACGTCGACGGCCCTGTCCTGAAGGCTGAAAACCATTCTTTCGTGGGCATGCACCAGGTGCCTGTCGTCTACGGCATGACCATCGGTGAATACGCCCTGATGGTAAACGGCGAAGGCTGGCTTAAAAACGGCATTGCCTGCGACCTGACCGTGATTCCCATCAAGGGTTACATCCGCAACGCCATCTATGAATTGCCCGTGAAGCCCTCTCCCAACCTACCCAACTGGGAGTCGGTGTACCTCTATCCTACCCTTTGCTTCTTCGAAGGCAGTAGCGTCAGCGTGGGGCGCGGCACAGAGACGCCTTTCCAGGTTTATGGCCACCCCGACATGCGAGGGAGCTTTACTTTCACGCCCCAAAGCACCAGCGGTGCCTCAAAGCCCCTACTCGAAGGCCAACGTTGCCGCGGCGAGAACCTCGTGGAGTTCGCCCACGACTTTCCACACAACGAAAACCAGCTCCACTTAGAGTGGATTATCGATGCCTATCAACAAATGAAAGACAAAGGCTTCTTCAAGGATTACTTCCGTCTGCTGGCCGGTGACAAGCAACTGCAGCGCGCCATAGAAAACGGAAAAAGCGCGGACGAAATCCGCGCTTCATGGAGCGATGACCTTGCATCGTTTTTGGCCATCCGGCAGAAATACCTACTCTACTGATTACATGAAACTGCTGCCACCGATAAACTGGCGCAACATAGATGTAGCCGGAATCTCCTTGTCGGAGACAGGCGTGAAATAATGCAGGAAACGCAACAGACGGTGCGCTTCGGTGTATTCGCGGCAGTTGTTTGGCACCGTAGCCAAGGTACTCTCGGCATGGTTGCGCATGACGGCAAACTCCAAGAGATAAGCCGAGTTGAACATCACGTCGGCATTCTCCTGATAGGGATAGATCCACTTCTCCTCGGCGGCACGCACGCTGGCCCACTGGCTGATGGTTTGACGCGCTGTAAACGCACCTTTGTTATAGTCGCGCACGATGCGGCGCAGCAGTCGGTTGTCGTCAGTCGGGATGGTGTTGTGGTCATCCAATGCCGTGCTGGTCAAGGTGGAAATGAAGATGCGGAACTTGGTTGACTCGGGTATCTGGTCCGTCAGCATGGGATTTAAGGCGTGTATGCCTTCCAGCAACAAGACAGAGCCCGGCTTCAGCTGCAGTTTCTTGCCGTTGTATTCGCGCATACCCGTGACAAAGTTGTATTCAGGCACTTCTATCTCCTCGCCTTTCAGCAAGGCGATCAGGTCGCGTTCAAGGGCTGCGTGGTCGACCGTATCGAAGTTGTCAAAGTCATAGGTGCCATCAGGCAGCTTGGGGGTGTCCACACGGTTGACGAAATAATCGTCGGTGGAAAACGAGATGGGCTTCAGTCCGCAGGCCTTCAGCTGGATGCTGACGCGGCTGCAGAAGGTGGTCTTGCCGCTGCTGCTCGGTCCGGTGATGAGCACCAGACGGACGGGGTTTTCACTATGATAACGCCTGTTGATCTCCTCGGCGATCTGCACGATTTTCTTTTCTTGCAAGGCCTCAGCCACCTGCACCAACTCGCGCGCCATCCCATTTTGGCAGGCATGGTTGACATCGCCCACCGTGCTCAAGCCCATGATGTCGTTCCACTTCAGGCTTTCCGAAAACACCTCAAAGGTCTTAGGCTGGTCATGCATCTCGGCCAGCTGGTCGGGATGGTCACGGTCAGGAACACGGACCAGAATGCCATCGCGATAGGAATCGATGTCCCAGATATTAAGATAGCCAGTGGATGGGACCAAACGGCCGTAATAATAGTCGGTGGTGCCATCCAAGGTGTAATAATCGGTATAAGCCTCTCCGCTGGTTTCCAAAAGCTTCACCTTGTCTTCAAGCCCGAGTCCTCTGAACATGTTAATGGCATCCTCGATGCGGGCTTCATGGCGACGAAATTGGATGTCGTCGGCCACGATGGTCCTCATCCGCACCCTAAGGGCGGCGATGTCGTTGCCATCGAGGTTTTTCCCGTCGCTTTTCTTGATACGGTAATAGAAACCTTTAGAGATAGGATGCTCCATGCTCAGCTTACTGCCTGGAAACAAGTCCTGTGCGGCCTTATAAAGCAGGAAGCCCAACGACCGGAAATAAACCAGACGTGCGGTATGGTGCGTGAGATCGAGAAACTCGACATCGCGGCTATTGTAGACACGAAATTTCAGCCCCTGCGACACATTGTTGACCATGGCGGAGACGATGGGATAAGGCCTGTCGAATTCAAACTCAGGCAACATCTCGAGCAAGGTCGTCCCCTCCTTGAACTCCTTTGTGGTTTGGTTGTTGATGCAATAGACTTGAAGCATAGTGACTTAAGGAATGGAAATAAAACTTATTCCGTAACTTGGTTTTGTATTCTATTGACGCCATCAATGGCAAGGCGATAATCAGGCTGCGTACTCAGCACCTGTTTATAGATATCCAGCGCCTCCGAATAGCGCCCCATCTGTTCCAAGACCCTTCCTTTGTTGTAACGGGCGTCAAGATAATTGGGATTCACTTCCAATGCCTTGTCAAAATACTCCAGGGCCACCTCATTGTTTTCCATATAGACGAAGTTGACATAGGCGATGTTATACAACAGGATGTAATTGTCAGGTTGTTGCATCAGCAGCGTATCGTAATGGTGCAAGGCCTCCTCGGGCTCGCCATGGCTTTGCTGGTACAAAGCCAACTCATAGCGCGCATTGGTTTGATCGGGGAATTGTTGCTGCACCTTTTTGATGTAATCCAATGCATAAGGAGGCTGTTGTACAGCATAAATCCTACAGATTTGCTCGACCGGATCGTAAAACTGCTCATCCTGTTCGGCAGCATATTGGAAATTCTTCAATGCATTCACCGTATCATGCTGAGCCACGATATAGTACATACCTTTCACAAAATAGGCTCTTGGATTGTAGGGCGCCAATTTCAAAGCCTTGTCGACATAGGCAGCGGCAAGGTTATAGTTTTGTTGCAACAGGTTGAGCTCGCCTAGCTTGACGACAGGACGGGGATCCATGGGGTCGATCTCGCAGGCCTTGTTGAGGGTAGTGCTGATATTGCCATCATCGCCCAAGCCATAATAGACATCCGCCAATAGCAGATAGGTGTCGATATTATTGGGATCGAACTGCAGCGACTTGTTGATGTCGATCATAGCCTGTCCGATTTGCTCGTTGGCAAAATACGCCTGTGCCCTTCTACGATATAGGCCGGCATTGGTGCTGTCCATAGCGATGGAGTCGCTCAGCAGTTGGACGGCCTCGCTCATAGTGACGGGAGCCGTTGACACTTGGGCTGTATTGTCGGTTTCAGGTTTCGGCGTGTTGTTGCAGGCTACAAAAGCGAGCAGCAAGCCGAGGAAAAGGATGAATTTTTTCATTGTCAACTGAATTGTCTTTGTTATTACCGCTTTGCGCCACTGCTTCGTTCCTCGCAATGACGACAAGGATTATTCTTCACTCTTCTCGAGTGCCTCGAAGATCTTGGCGGTCAGTTCGTCGGCGAGTTCGGGGTTGTCTTCGATGAGTTTCTTGACCGAATCGCGACCTTGGGCCAGCTTGGAGTCGCCATAGCTGAACCATGAGCCACTCTTCTTGATGATGCCCATCTCAACGCCGAGGTCAACGATTTCGCCCGAGCGGGAGATGCCTTCGCCATAGAGGATGTCGAATTCGGCCTTACGGAACGGCGGAGCCACCTTGTTCTTGACGACCTTCACCTTGACGCGGCTACCCTGAACGTTCTCGCCATCTTTGATCTGGCTGATCTTACGGATGTCGATGCGCACTGAGCTATAGAACTTCAAGGCATTGCCGCCCGTGGTGGTCTCTGGATTGCCAAACATTACGCCGATCTTCTCACGCAACTGGTTGATGAAGATGCAGACGCAGCCCGTCTTGTTGATGGTGGCAGTAAGCTTACGCATGGCTTGGCTCATCAGTCGGGCCTGGAGACCCATCTTGCTGTCGCCCATCTCGCCTTCAATCTCGCTCTTGGGCGTCAAGGCAGCCACGGAGTCGACCACGATGACGTCGATGGCACCGGAACGGATGAGGTTCTCGGCGATTTCGAGAGCTTGTTCGCCGTAGTCGGGTTGTGAGATAAGGAGGTTCTCCACGTCCACACCGAGTTTGGCGGCATAGAAACGGTCGAATGCATGCTCGGCATCGATGAAGGCGGCAATACCACCTTTCTTCTGTGCTTCGGCGATGACGTGCAATGCCAGCGTCGTCTTACCCGAACTCTCTGGGCCATATATCTCGGTGATGCGGCCCTTCGGCAAACCGCCTACGCCGAGGGCGTAGTCAAGGCCGATTGAACCGGTGGAGATGCTCTCCATCTTCTCAGCCTCGGCACCCAAGCGCATGATGCTTCCCTTACCGAAGCTCTTCTCAATGTTTCCCAATGTGGCTTCCAAAGCCTTCAGTTTCTCCTGCCTCAGTTTCGCAGCTTCTTCTTGTGTTTTCTCTGTAGTCATAGTTTTGTGGGTTTTTTAATTAGTTAGTATTTAATGATTTAAAATTTAAAGATTCAAAATTTAAGATTCGATTTGTACGAATCAATTAAAAGGACAAAGATAGTGATTTTTGACATGGCGATAGCGATTTGCGGTGAATTATTTTTTCGCTGCAAAGTAACGGAGTTTGTCAAGACCGAGCCGTTGATTAAACGTTTGTAGTCGACAGCAGTCGTTTGTTGTCGTTTGTTGTCGGGTATATTATTGGTTTGCAATATTTTCTATTCAACAGAGATTGAAACCTCCGTTCATATCCGCTTCCTTCCCCAGTCAGCCTTCCAAATATACACCAGCGAAATCAGGCCGATGGAGATGTTGTAGACCCACTCGGCGGTCCACACGCCAGCGATGGTGGAGGTCTTCGACATCAGGAAGACATAGATGATGTAGATGATGAGGATGCCAAATTCCAAGGCCATGGCGGCCGTGGTGTTGCCCGTGCCCGAGACAGCCTCGAAGAAGGTCATGGAGAAAGCGCCCAACAAGGTGGCGGCACAGATCACATACACCGAAGGAATGGCCGCCTGCGCCAAGGTGGTGTCGTCCGTGTAAATCTGAAGGACGAGATGCGGGATGATCGCAACAATGACAACCAACACCAACGAGCATAAGAAGCTGTTCTTCACCACTTTCCAGACGCTCGACATCACCTCGTTGCTCTTGCCCTCACCAATGATGCGGCTCGTCAAAGTGTTGGCAGTCGAGGCAAAGGCGATGCCTGGGATGATGAGGATCATATAGGTGCTGCGGACCACCGACGAAACGCCGATGGCGGTCTCGCCCATCTTCTCAATCATGACGAAGAAGATGAACCAGGCACCGAACGAGAACAGCCGCTGTATCATGCTCGGGAAAGCCACCTTGAGGATGTCGCCCATCAAAGCGGGCTGCCACTTGTGCCAACGAAACATGCCATATTCCTCATGCGGTATCTTGATGTAGGTGTAAATCCAGAAGAAGAAAAACGCCGTGATTTCGGCCAACAGCGAAGCCAAAGCCGCGCCACCGATGCCCATCTCGGGCAGACCCACGTGGCCGAAGATCAAGGCCCAGTCAAAAAAGATGTTGACCACGGCCATGATGATGGTTGAGAAGGTGATCACCTGGGTGCTGCTGATGCCGACATAAAAGGAGCGGAACAGGAAGTTGAACACCACGAACATGATGCCGAACTGCCTGAATCTCAAATACTCGCTCGCCGCCGCATAAATGTTTTCCGACTCAATGATGACATGCAACAGCCTATGGCTGAAGAAGAATAGGATACTGAACAGCAAGATGCCCAAACCCAGCACAAACAATGCCCCATGCTGAAACACCACGCCGATTTTGCTGAAGTTGCCCTCTCCGTAACGCCGCGCAATAAAGATCTGTATGCCCACGGCAAAGCCCATCGCTAGGGTGGTGAAGACGAAATAATACAAGCCCGCCATCATGGAGGCACTCAGCTCGATGGTGCCGAGGTGACCCAAGAAAGCGGTGTCGGTGAAGGTGATGATGGTCTGCGCCAGGTTACCCAACATGATAGGGTAAGCGATGCGCCAGATCTCGCGGTTCGATACGGTGGTTTTAATCATGCTGCAAAGATAGGAATTTATTAGCACATTAATGTCGCTTTGCGTCACTGCGAGGAACGAAGCAGTCCAGACATCAAGCTCTTTATCTGGATTGCTTCGTCGTTCCTCCTCGCAATGACGCGAAGCGGCTCAAATTCACTTTGAGCGAAGCGAAAAGAAAGCCTTCCCCAGATGCTCCGTGATATCAGAAGCAATCAAAGCCTCCTGCCCTATCTCGTCAACGGCGAGGTCGCCAGCGAGGCCGTGGAGATAGACACCCAACACTGCGGCTTCCTCAGGAGAATAGCGTTGCGCCAAGAGCGAGAGGATAATGCCCGTCAGCACATCGCCGCTACCCGCCGTGGCCATGCCGGGATTGCCTGTGGTGTTGAAGAAGATGGTGCCGTTAGGCATCGCGACGGTGGTATGCGCGCCTTTCACGATGACGATGAGGTTGTATTTGGTAGCCAGTTCGCGCTGTTTTTCAAGGCGCTCAAAAGAGTTCGAGGTCTTACCCACCAAGCGTTCAAACTCCTTGGGATGCGGTGTCAGTATCGTTTTGGCTGGCAGGAACGGCAGCCAAGTTGGGTTGTCGGAGAGGATGTTCAAGGCGTCGGCATCCATGACGAGTGGCACCTGCACTTCTTGGATGAGTCGTTTCAGGGCATGGACAGTGTCGTCAGCCTTGCCCAAGCCCGGACCTACGCCCACAGCGGTATAGGCATCCAGATGTCCAAACGATGAGAAGCAGGTTTCGGAATCATCACCATCAATCATCGCCTCGGGGATGGCGGTCTGCAAAGGCAGTTGCGCCACCTTGGGCAAATGTACGCTCAGCAAACCGACACCCGTGCGCAGACAGGCTTTCGTTCCTAGCAAAGCCGCACCCGTCTTGCCTTCGGAGCCAGCGATGAGCAGTGCGTGACCGTAGGTGCCTTTGTGGGAATATTTCGTGCGGTTGTGCAGTATCGGTCTCACCATCGCCTTGACCGTCAGCAGGTTGTTGGTCTCCACCTCTTCCAAATAGCGAGGGTGCAAACCGATGTCCAAGACCTCGAAGCGACCCACATACGGGTCGTTTTCGGGCAACAGGTAAGCCAACTTAGGATTTTGGAAGGTCAGCGTGTAGTCGGCCTTGAAGATGAAACCCAAGGCGCTGGGTTGGTCAGCGAAGAGGCCCGAGGGGATGTCGATGGCCACGCGGATGGCTTTGGTCTGGTTGAGGTAGGCAATTAGGTCGGCGGTCATGCCCTGCGGCGGACGGTTGAGGCCCGAGCCAAAGATGGCATCGACCACCACATCGTTTGCATCCACTTTCGGGAAGTCGTCCTCGGTGAGGATGTCGAACATCGGCACCTTGGTCTCGTTCACAAGGCGGTAGTAGTTCACCTCGCAGTCGTGGCTCATGCGGTCGCTATGGCGCACCATAAACACTTGCGGGACAATGTCTTGTTGGTTAAGCAGTCGGGCCACAACGAGGCCGTCGCCGCCGTTGTTGCCCATGCCGCAGAAGATCTTGATGGTCTTGTCGCGCGGCGCACGACGGTAGAGCCACTCGAAGACTTTCGTTGCCGCCCGTTCCATCAGGTCGACGGACTCGATGGGTTCGTTTTCTATCGTGTATTTGTCCGCTTCACGGATTTGTTCAACTGACAATATCTTCATAGCTTCTCAAATTCTTTTTGCAGTTTCTCCTTTCCCTCAAACAATATCCCCGTAATTCCCAAAGCATTCGCTGCTGCGACATTATTCGGATTATCATCAATAAACACCGTCTCCTCGGCCTTAATGCCGAAGCGCTGCAAGGCTAATTGGAAAATCCTCGGGTCGGGCTTCATCACCCGCTCGATGCCCGAAATCACCATGTCTTCCATAAGGTTGAGGACGGGATAAACAGGTCTTACCAAAGCAAAGGTCTCCTCCGACCAGTTGGACAGTCCAAACACACGGAAGCCTTTGTCCTTCAGTTCCTTGACCAATTCCTCCATGCCAGGTATCTGTCCGCCCATCATCTTCATGAAGTCGCCGTAATATAGCTCGATTTCCTTCTTCCACTCGGGATACTCGGCAATGAGTTCCGCCGTGCCTTCTGCCACAGGACGACCATTGTCGTGTTGGGCGTTCCATTCGTAGGTGCAGATGTGGGTGAGGAACCATTCGGCCTTGTACACATCGCCGAAATAAGGATCATAGAGGTAATGCGGGTTCCAGTCGAGGAGCACGCCGCCGTAGTCGAATATAATGTTTTTGATCATCATTCCATTTTTACGAAGGACATAACCGAGCCCTTTTACCGTCATTGCGGGCTTGACCCGCAAATCGAAGATTAGCTACGCTGAATCAAAGATTTCGACGTAGTCAATCTCCTATACGTAAGGGTGTCGTCTCCGCACGTAGGAGATGGCGGATCCTTGTCCGCCATGACGGGTATAGGATGAGTGTTGTTTTACCCGGTACAATGTCCACACTCGTCTATATTTTGCCGCAAAGTTAACGAAAAACTCAAAGAAAACCGTATTTTTGCATCTTTAAACCAGAAAACATGCCCAACACCATAGACTTCGCTGCGCAAATCGCACAGGAACTCGACCTCGCCACGCATCATGTGGCCAACGTCATTCGCCTCTTCGACGAAGGCGCCACCATCCCCTTCATCGCCCGCTACCGCAAGGAAATGACCGGCACGATGAATGAAGAGAATGTGGCCGCCGTGCAGAAACGCCTGGAGCAACTCGTTGAACTCCAAAAACGCAAGGAAAGCGTCATCGCCTCCATCCGCGAGCAGGAGAAACTCACGCCCGAACTGGAACAAAGGATACTGAACGCCAAGACTTTGCAGGAAGTTGAGGATTTATATCTCCCCTACAAGCCCAAACGCCGCACCCGCGCCGCCATCGCCCGCGAGAAAGGCCTGGAGCCACTGGCCGCACAAATCATGGCGCAGAACGTGGACATGGTGGACCGCCTCGCGGCACGATACGTCAACGCGGGCAAGGGTGTCAACGACATCGAGGAAGCCCTGCAAGGTGCCAAGGACATCATGGCCGAATGGGTCTCGGAGAAC
The DNA here is from genome assembly GCA_045117495.1 of Candidatus Limimorpha sp. Lineage (GTDB taxonomy): Bacteria > Bacteroidota > Bacteroidia > Bacteroidales > F082 > Limimorpha. The sequence goes on from JBGUNT010000089.1 coordinate 14,908, forward strand.
ATCAACGGGCGCAACCGCATCCGCAAAATCTTCCACATGCAGGGCGACATCAGCTCCGCCGTGGTCAAAGGCAAAGAAGAGGAAGGCAAGACCTACCAGCAGTATTTCGACTTCCGCGAGCCGATTTCCGAAGCGCCCTCGCACCGCCTCCTCGCCCTATTCCGCGCAGAGGAAGAAGGCATGGTGAAGCTGAAAATCAAGGTGGACGACGACTTTGTGCTGAACTCGTTGGAGAGCATCTTCCTGAAGAACGACAACGAATCGTCGGAGCTCGTACGCGAAGCCATCGCCGACTCATGGAAACGCCTCTTGGAGCCTTCCATTGAGACCGAGATCCGCAATTATTATAAGGAGAAGGCCGACGAGACCGCCATCCGCGTCTTCGCCGAGAACCTGAAACAGCTGCTTTTGGCCGCCCCGTTGGGCCAGAAGCGCGTACTTGCCATCGACCCGGGCTTCCGCACGGGCTGCAAAGTGGTGGTCTTGAGCGAAACGGGAGCCTTGCTCCACAACGAGACCATCTACCCTCACCCGCCCAAGTCGGACACGGTGGGTGCCATGCGCAAGATCAAGAGCCTCGTGGATGCTTACCGCATCAAGGTCATCGCCATCGGCAACGGCACGGCGGGACGCGAGACCGAGGACTTCATCCGCTCCATCAAGTTCGACCGCGACCTGATGGCCGTGATGGTGAGCGAGAGCGGCGCCTCAGTGTATTCCGCCTCCAAGATCGCCCGCGATGAGTTCCCCGACTACGACATCACGGTGCGCGGCGCCGTCAGCATCGGGCGCCGACTGATGGACCCACTGGCCGAGTTGGTGAAGATCGACCCGAAGAGCATCGGCGTGGGACAATACCAGCACGACGTCGACCAAAAGAAACTCGGCGAGAGCCTCGACCAGACCGTGGAGAGCTGCGTGAACGCCGTCGGCGTGGAACTCAACACCGCCAGCCAGCAGCTGCTGTCGTATGTGAGCGGCGTCGGGCCCACCTTGGCCTACAACATCGTCCACTACCGCGACGAAATCGGGGGCTTCAAGACGCGCCAACAACTCTATGGCGTGCCGCGCCTCGGCGACAAGGCCTTCGAGCAATGCGCCGGTTTCCTGCGCATCCATAACGGCGACAACCCCTTGGACCAAAGCGCCGTCCACCCCGAGAGCTACCACATCGTGGAAAAGATGGCCAAGAAGCTGAACGTGAAGGTGAAAGACCTCATCGGCAACAAGGAACTCATCGCCCGAATCAACCCGAAGGACTTCGTGGAAGAGCATTTCGGCTTGGAGACCATCAACGACATCTTGGCCGAACTCGACAAGCCTGGCCGCGACCCGAGAAAGTCGTTCGAAGCCTTCGAGTTCGACAAGAACATCCGCGAAGTCAAGGACTTGCGCGTTGGCATGACGCTCAACGGCATCGTCACCAACATCACCGCCTTTGGCGCTTTTGTCGACATCGGTGTGCATCAGGACGGCCTCGTCCACATCAGTCAGATGGCCGACCATTACATCAAAGATCCGAATGAAGTGGTGCATTTGAACCAGAAGGTTAAAGTCAAGGTACTGGATGTGGATGCCAGCAGGAACAGAATCAGTTTGACGATGAAATTGTAATTTTGCACCTCTATTCGCAATAAAAACCGACGTAATTCAGTTTATAGAAACAAATCGTTTTAAACAATGAAGAGAATCAGAATCGCTACCCTATTGCTGACTTTATTATTGGCCATTCCAGCCCTACTTCATGCCCAGATCATCAAAGGTGAAGTGTTTTTGGGTGCCAATGGCTGCCAAGTGGATGGAGACGAGTGCTACGGCTTCAAGAAATTCGGCGTTCATGCCGGCGCCGGTGCTTTGGTGCCTCTCACCAGCTGGATGGATGTCGGCCTCGAAGTGCTCTTCAACCAAAAAGGCGCTTTCAAACGCGACAGCATCACCTACAACAGCACCTATCCACACGCATATAACTTAAAACTCAACTACGTGGAAGTGCCCTTGATGCTTTATATCACCGACAAGAATTCCGTTTCGGCAGGCATTGGCGTCTCCTACGGACGTATCGTCGGCATCGATGAAAAGAACGACGGCGTCTCGACGGGCATCGGCATCGGCGACGGACACCTTCACTGGAAAGAAAACGAGGAAAGCATGCCCGACATCAGCGGCGTGACCAACCTCGATCAATTGGCCGACATTGTATATTCCTCTGGGTTCCATGACACCATCCCCATCCCTCAAGTCATTGCCAACTCCAACACCTATAGGCCACACGATTTCAACATCTGCGCCAACATCAGGTTTCGTTTATGGGAAGGTTTCCATGCCGAGATGCGTTACCAATACTCTCTCCGACCCATCCGCACCCGTCTATACTATTCCAACGTTACTGAAACACTGCCGAGCCAGGTCCGTTTGCAATACAACAACACATTCACCCTCAGGCTCGTTTACATGTTCAATGAACGCAGAAGTAAAGTCAACAAGGAAGACATGAAAAAAGGAGGGCAATAAAGCCTAACCCAAGTAATAGTCTTTTAGGAATTCCGTGTATTGTTGTGTGAAGTGATTGTCGGCACCCCGAATCACGAACATTTCCTCTTTGACAACGTCGCAAGGCGAAAACCCCAATTCCAGATTCACCCGATTCGGTTCCCTCTCTGCTATGGGAACGATGGCCATACGTTTCTGAAGAAACAAGCCCATATGCTCGGCCACCTTCAAGAAATCGACTGATTCGTTAAGAGGAAGCACCAAGGCAAAACGGCCGTCGGGTTTCAACAGTCTACCAACCTCACGGCATAAAGAAGCATACGGCAAGGTCTCATCGGTATGGCGGGCGCGGTTCTTACGGTCGGCCTCACATTTATAGGAACGGTTGAAAAAAGGAGGATTGGAAATGATAAGGTCGTATCTTTTATCGGTCCGAAAATCAACGATATTTGTACAATAAGCTTGCAAAAGATCTCGCCACTGAGAGGCCTCAAAATTCGTTTTGGCCTCCTCGAAAGAAGCTTCATCGATATCAACGGCATCAACATGAGCCACGCCCTTCTGAGCCAACATCAAAGGCAATATACCACAGCCTGTACCAATGTCAAGCACATAATCTGTCGCACGCACCTCCACCCAACGTCCTAACAAAACGGCATCGGTCCCCACCTTCATCGTTGAACGGTGATGGTAGAGACTGAAATGCTTAAAGTGGAAGGGGCGTGCATCGATCATTGCAAATACATGTCTATCAGCCCCTCGGGAGCTGTTATAGTAAGGATTTTTTTATTGCGGTCAACACTTTGGATCACCTGGTCAAGAATCGGGACAAGGATTTCTTTCTTATCCTTCATGACTTGCAGGATGGCTTGGGTGGGGTATTCCAACACCTGACTGACAGGTCCAAGCTCACCTTTCTCCGTGTCGACCACGGTGAAGCCTACGATTTCATGATAATAGAACTGCTTCCCACTGAGCTTAGGCAGCATCTCCAAAGGCAGGTAGGCCTGCTTGCCGACCAGGTGTTGCGCCGCCTCTATAGTCTTCACATCTTGAACAGCGATAAAGAATTTATCGCCGCTCATCGTGATCTTCTCCACAAAAAATGGTGTCAACACCTTGTTGATTTCGAGGAAAAAATGCTTCATCTCGAGGTAAGCCGATGGATCATCGGCGTCCACCTTGAGGGTCACCTCCCCTTTCAAGCCATGGGTCTTGGCAACCGTGCCCAGGTAAAAACAATCTTCTTTTTTCATAGTCGTTTTTTATGCTGCAAAGATAAGAATTATTATTTTTGCCGCTCATTTTTATGTCATGCACGAGTTTTCGCATTTGTTTTTGGATGTGCTGAGAAACAGCGTCTTAATCACCGGCTTGGTGATTATCATGATGCTGTTGCTTGAGTTTGTCAACCTCAACTCGCATGGGAAGTGGTTCAACAGGCTACGCCAGCGACCTTTCGGACAGATTGTTTTGGGCACGGGTTTGGGGCTCATCCCTGGCTGCATGGGTGGTTTTGCTGCCGTTTCGATGTATTCGCACAAGTTGCTGACTTTCGGCGCGTTGGTAGCCATGATGATTGCCTCATCGGGCGATGAAGCCTTCGTCATGCTCGCCATGATACCGAAACAGGCCTTGTTGCTGATGGGCATCTTGTTTGTCATCGCCATCCTCACGGGCTGGCTTGTGGATAGGTTTTCCAAACCGAATGTCAAGGCCCAACACGAAGGCTGCGAGGACGGCTACCAGATCCATGAGGAAGACCACCACGATGAAACCCACAAGCCAGAAAAAGCATCGTTCCGCCATATGCGCCACGCCAGCGCAGAGCGTATCGCCTTGCTGCTTGGCGTCATCCTTTTCATCGTGGCTTTAGCGTTCGGCATGTTCGAGCATGGGCACGAGGAAGTGACTCACACGCAGCTCAATATCTTTGACGAATACTGGATGAATCTCATCTTTGCACTCCTTAGCCTATTCGTGGTGTGGTTCATCGCCACTGCACCCGAGCATGTCGTCAAGGAGCACCTCTGGGAGCACATCATCCGCAAGCATTTCCTGAGCATCTTCCTTTGGACCTTTGGCGCCCTATTCGTCATCCAAGTCGGTTTGCATTACTTTGATATTGAAACACTTATAAGCAACAACATCCCATGGATGGTCCTTTTGGCTGTCTTGGTGGGCATCATCCCCGAGTCGGGACCGCATTTGCTGTTCGTCACCTTGTTTGCCACGGGCACAGTGCCCTTCTCGGTGCTGTTGGCCAGTTCCATCTCGCAGGACGGCCACGCCTCGTTGCCTTTGCTTGCAGAGAGCAAACGTAGTTTCGTCAAGGCAAAGATTGTCAATGCTTTGGTGGCGGCAGTTTGTGGGTATTTGTGTTATTTTATTGGTTTTTAAGAGCATTGAGATTCCCTTCGGGAATCTTTTTTCGCTTGACATATCGAAAAAAGCTGTATTTTTGCCGCCGATACCAATAGGGGTGCCTTATCTGCTACGCAGATTGAAAGACAGGCTGAGATCAAACCCTTTGCACCTGATACGGATAATGCCGAAACAGGGAATCGAGTTCCTCATCTTTCCTCTATTGATTTATTGAATTATTAATCATTAAATCAACGAGTTATGCTCAAAGAACAATCTTTTTTTCTAGCTTTCGCCACCTTAGTGACGATAGGTCTTCATGCACAGTCTACCCTTACAGGTTACGACACCCTTAATGTCCAAAATTTGGACGAGGTAGTGATCAACGGCGTGCGCCTTCAAAAAAACGCCCCTTTCTCCGTCACCAACATCGAGAAAACAGAACTCAACGACTTTTCGAAGACCGGTCAGGAGCTCCCCTTCCTGTTTGCGAAGACACCCGGCATCATCGCTTGGGGTGAGAACGGCATAGGCTCCGGTACTTCTTATATGCGCATCCGTGGCGCCGGCGACTCGCGCATCAATGTCACCCTCGACGGCGTTTCGCTCAACTCGCCCGAGGACCAGTGCGTGTTCTGGGCCAACATGAACAGCTACGGTTCGCTGCTCAGCTCGGTACAGATCCAACGCGGAGTTGGCAGTTCCACCAACGGCGACGGCGCCTTTGGCGGCACAGTGTCGCTGACATCGGCCAAGCCTTCCTTTGTGCCGAGTGCCGAAATCACGGGTTCCTACGGCTCGTTCAACACGCTCAACTTCGGTGCCAAGGCCTCCACGGGATTGCTGTGGAACCACCTCATCGTCGAAGGAGCCTACCACGAGACCCACACCGACGGCTTCATCCACGGCACCAAAGGCCGCAGCGGCAGCTACTATGGCGGCCTCACCTGGATGGGCAAGAACTTTGTCCTCCGCTACAAGAACATCGGTAACTTCGAGATGACCGGCCAGGCCTGGAACGGCGTGACGGCTGGCAACAACGACATGAGCCTCATGGACGGCACCTACGGCATCCCGACGGGCATCAAGACCTACGCCGATATGTATAAGGTGGGTCTAGGACAATTCAACTCGCTCTACGAGTACCTCGTCACCGACGAGGACGGTAACTTCGTCAAAGACGAGAATGGCAATTACATGACCCAACGCTACCAGATGAACGATGGTTCCTTCTGGGACCGCACCACCGACAATTTCTGGCAAGACCACAACCTGCTCTCCGCCGCTTGGGAGATCAACGAGCACTGGTCAACCACGGCCACGCTGCACTATACCTACGGCTACGGCTATTACGATGAGTTCCGCCCCAACAACAAGCTCTCGAAGTTCGGTATGACCTACTACGACGCTGAAGGCAACCAAGTGAAAAAGACCGACTTCGTCCGCAAGAAAGGACTGCGTCAGGACACCTACGGCCTCGTGTGGTTCACCCGTTACAAGAACGCAAACTGGAACGTCATTGGCGGCATCTCCGCGCAGAATTTCCAAGGCAACCACTTCGGCTATGTGACTTATATTGCCAACGAAGGCGTGGCTAACAAATACCTCGCCGATGGCGACTACAAATATTACGACTCAGACGCACAGAAGCTCGACGGTAACATCTTCGTCAAGGCTGCCTACACCTTTGGCAATTACTGGACCATCTTCGGCGACATGCAGTTCCGCTATGTGGACTACAAGACCAACGGCATCAACGACAAGTTCTACGATGACGAGAGCGGCTACTACAACCAGCCACTCGACATCCACGAAACCTACCCCTTCTTCAACCCCAAGGGCGGCATCTCCTTCGATAAGGGCAGCCACCATGCTTACGCTTCCGTAGCCATGAGCCACCGCGAACCCGAGCGAAACAACTTCACCGACAACGGCTCCTATCCCTTCCCCAAGCCCGAGCAACTCCTCGACTATGAACTGGGCTACAACTACGACGGAAGCATCTTCCAGGCTGGCGCCAACCTCTATTATATGGACTACACCGACCAGTTCGTGCAGACCGGTGCCGTCAGCGACATCGGCGAGGCCCTCACCACCAATATCAAGGATTCGTACCGCATGGGCATCGAGTTGCAAGCTGGCGTAAACGCCACCAAATGGTTGACCATCGAGGCCAACGCCGCCTTGAGCCAAAACAAAATCAAGGACTTCGATGAGGTCGTCGAAGACTGGGACAATTGGGACACTGGCACCGCCACCATCCATTATGACAACTCCACCCTGGCCTTCTCGCCCTCGGCCATCCTAAACGGCTTTGTCACCTTCCACCATAAAGGCTTCGAGGCCACCTGGCATAGCAATTACGTCTCGCGCATGTATCTTGACAACACCGAGAACCTTGACCGCTCGCTGCCTGCCTACAGCACCTCCAACGTCAGCCTCGGCTACACGCTGAAGCCCAAGAAAGTCGTCAAGGAAGCCATCGTGAAGGTGAACTTCAACAACATCTTCAACAAACGCTACGCCGCCAGCGGCTGGGTCTACTCGGCCATCTGCGACAGCTACGGCCACCCCAACGACAACCGTTACTACCAAATCGGTTTCATCCCGATGGCAGGATTCCATGTCATGGGCAACCTGACACTGCGGTTCTGAGATCGACATTGCTTGTGATCAAAACTATCATAAATCCCGCTCTTAGGAGCGGGATTTTTCATATCTTTGCGCTCAATAATAACACGATCATGAAAAAAACGATTCTGAGTATTGCAATTATTGTCACCGCCATCCTGTTTGGATGCAGCGAGCCACAGCCTCTCACCATCTATATGGTTGGCGACAGCACCATGGCCGACCGATACGACACCATCGAAACGCCTGAACGTGGCTGGGGACAGGTATTCCCCACCTTTCTGAGCGAGCAAGCCCTCGTTAAAAACCATGCTAAAAACGGTAGAAGCACGAAATCCTTCCTCAACGAGGGTCGCTGGGAGAAAGTGATGGAAACGCTTGACAAAGGCGACGTCGTCATCATTCAATTTGGCACCAACGATGCGAAAATTGAAGACTCCACGCTCTTTGCCGACCCTCATCATTATGCCCAAAACCTGTCTTTCATGATTCGCCAAGCAAAAACCGTCGGCGCCTTACCCATACTTTGCACACCCATCGCACGACGCCATTTCAATGGAGATGAACTACAGTATGTGCACGGCGACTATCCCGCTGCCGCCATTGAAGTAGCAGAAAAGGAAGACGTCCCCTTGGTGGATATGACTACCATCACCATGAGATGGCTTGAACCGCTTGGCGAAAAAGGTTCAAGGCCTTATTTTGTATATAAGATCAAACCTGGTGAATACAGCAAATATCCAGAGGGCAAGTCTGACAACACTCATCTGCGCGAAAAAGGTGCTCTAAAAGTGGCTGAATTGTTTTCCCGTGCCGTTACAAAGCAAAACATCAAGCCTCTGAAGGATTACATACAATCGAACAACAAAGAAATCAAATACACCATCCCTTGTGGAATAGAGTAAGCTCAGACGACATCTATTAAACTCATCACTCCAAAACAAAGCCCCATGATCTGGCCTGAACTGTTATCCAACAAACGCTATGCGCAGTCGCACAAGAGCACCGACATCCGGAGCTCTTTTCAACGCGACTATGACCGCATCCTCTTCTCAAGCCCTTTCCGCCGTCTGCAAAACAAGACACAAGTTTTTCCTTTGCCAGGCGCACAGATGGTCCATAATCGTCTCACCCACAGCCTCGAGGTGGCCAGCGTCGGACGCTCTATCGCCTGCCGTACAGTAGAAAAGCTGGCAGTCAAACATCCTGAACTGAAGGAGCGCATGTCCGACATTGAGAACATCGTCGCCGCGGCTTGTTTGGCTCATGACCTAGGCAACCCGCCCTTCGGCCATTCGGGCGAAGACACCATCAGCAGCTTTTTCAATGATGGTCCAGGAAAAGCCTTGCAAAGCGCAATGCTACCCGAGCAATGGAGCGACCTCATCGCCTTCGAAGGCAACGCCAATGCCTTTCGGCAGCTCACCCACCAATTCACGGGACGTCGTGCCGGTGGATTCTCTCTAACCTCTGCCACACTGGCAACGCTACTGAAATATCCTTATCCTTCCTTCAACAAAGGCAACCGCAAAAAATACAACGTTTTCTACTCCGAGATTCCCGCCTTCGAAGAGGTCGTCAAAGAGTGCGGAATGCCTCGTGTCGACAGTGAACGCCTCGTTTATGCCCGCCACCCTCTCTCCTACATGATGGAAGCCGCCGACGACATCTGCTATCTCATCCTCGACATGGAAGATGCCCATAAACGCGGCATCGTCAGCACCGAAGCCATCGAGGGCTGCTTTGTCTCGTTCTTCAACCCTTCCGACGAATCCGACAAAGGATTTTTCCAGCACAAGGACGAGGTCTATCGAGACGTGACCGACACCAACGAACGCATGGCCTTCATCCGTGCCATGCTCATCAACAAATTGGTAAACTGTGCCAGCGACATCTTTGTCAACAACCATGAGGCCATCATGAATGGATGCTTCGAGAAAAGCCTCATCGCACACCTGCCTGACTTCGAAAAAAAGGCCCTCGACCTTTGCCGCGATGAGTCTGTAAGACATATCTACCGACACCCTTCCGTGGTGAAGATCGAACTGACCGGCTTCAATGTCATCGGAACACTGTTGGAAGAATTCACCGATGCAGTGCTGAGTCCTAACACACCCTACAACAAGAAGCTGCTATCCCTCATCCCAGAGCAATTCAAAGTCGAGACCGACGACACCTACACCAAGTTGCAATCCGTCATCGACTTCATTTCCAACATGACAGACCTTTATGCCGTACAACTTTATAAAGACTTAAGAGGAATCGACTGATGAAAAAGAGTGTAACCATCATTTGCCTGTTGTTGTGCGGAGTGTTGTCCTTCGCCCAAGACCCTTTTGTTTCCAGGAGCACAAAATCATATTTGATAGCAGAATACAACCCAAAAGACACTTCTTTTTTGCAAGAAAAATGCCGTCAGGCTGGCTTGGACTTGGGAATCTCTGTTTTAGCCAACCGCATCCCCACCAACAGTCGTCTCGTTAGTCCCAAACCATCGCCGCACCTGTTGAAACAAGGGACGCTGCAGCTCCAAAGCAGCATCGATGACAACCAGATTGAGATTGCCGTCTACCTTTCCCCTTTGTTTGACCAGCCCCAAAACATCAACGTAATTCAAATCGACGATGAGCTGATTGTCTACCGCACCACGGAAGCCAGCACCTTCTTCCACCTGCTTCACCATTGCAAACGCGGCGCCTTTGGCACCAAGGCCACCAGCCATGCCAAGAACGCCGTGGTATACAAGCTTTGGGACACTCCCGAGCGAGCCCTACTTCCCGACCTCGAGGTGCAAAACCAAATGGCACAAGCCGAAGCCAAGAGATGGGCCAAAACCAATTCTCCCCTTTTGATTTTCAACGACCTGAAGAGTTACGCCCTCAATGAGCTAGGCGACGAGGCCATAGGCCTTTTTCTTGACACGATGCACAAGTACAACCCTGGCAAACTCCTACAAGCCGACTTGCTCACACCCTCATCGAAGCAATATCTAAGCCGCGTCAACGAAAACCAATATTGGAATGAGTCGATGCGAACCAAGATCATCGAAACACTGACAGAGAAACAAGTTTACTACCACGAGAACCAAATGCCATGGATGATAGGAAACTTCAATATTCACCTTGCCGACAAGAACCGGAAAGCGACCTCGATGGAGGAATTGGAATGGTTTCTTTCCAAAGCCGCCGCCTTCGATGCAGGCTTCGGCCTTGATTTCAGCGCAGATGCCATGCGTAAACACGGTCTCACCAATATAATGCTAAACACAATTAAGATATGGGAGACCCTTCGCTTATCACAAGCCTTCAGCGACGACATCAAGGAAACGCTTAAAGACCCATATTGCGATTGGCACATCAAAAGGGACAAAGACTCCACCTTCCTCCTCTATCCGCAGCACAATTCTCGCCGCTATTATTGCAATCTATACAACGACCAATGGGAATGGAATTCCCCATACACGAGCCGCTTTGCGCTTTGCATTACCGTTGAAGGTAAAGGAAGCATTAGCAATCCTGTCGTCAGAACCCTTAATGGAATTCTAGAATTTCCTTGCACCATAAAGGCCGGACAATATCTCATTTATGATTTTGAAGGCAACGCTTGCATTACCGACTTTAACTACAACAAAATTGCCAACGTGTACGCGCTAGGCGAATCGTTCTTGGACGAAGGCATTTCAGAGGTCTCTTTCAGTTGCGAGGTGAAAATGGAAGAAAGGAAAAAACCTGAAGTAAACGTACGTTATTATACCCACGGCCATGCCAAGGAGTTGCGGATGCGGTCAAAATAGCAACGTTCACCATAGGGGAAACCTTCCTTTTCCCTATTGATGATGAGCATTTATTTAAAAAAGCATCATTAATAAGGATAAAAGCGTATGAATTGTCTTTGTATTTTTGCAGCATCAAACAATAGACCCAAATGACAACCCTCGATAAACTCGAAATAGGACAATCCGCACGCATCAAAGCCGTAGGAGGTGAAGGCCAACGCCGTCAGCACTTTCTCGACATGGGCCTCATCCCCGATGCCTTCATCAAGATTGTGAAATATGCGCCTCTTGGCGACCCCATGGAAGTAACGATTCACGGCTATGCGCTCACCTTACGCAAAGCCGATGCCGCCCTCATCGAAGTGGAACCATGCGACGACACACAAGCCGAAGAAAGAGCCGACAACCTTGACCAGCTATATATCACCTCCCTTCCCGACCATAACGCCCACCCAGGCTTGGGCGAGGAAGGCATCTACCACGACAAGACCCATGAGACGCCACTGCCCAAGGGCACCCAACTCACCTTCGCCCTTGCCGGACAGCAGAACTGTGGCAAGACCACACTCTTCAACCAACTGACAGGCGCCAACCAACATGTGGGCAACTTCCCTGGTGTCACCGTCGACCGCAAAGACGGCACCATCAAAGGGCATCCCGACGCCTCCGTCACCGACCTGCCTGGCATCTATTCTCTCTCCCCTTATACCTCCGAGGAGATCGTCTCGCGCGAATTCATCATGAAGGAGAAGCCAAAAGCCATCATCAACATTGTGGACGCCAACAACATCGAACGCAACCTCTATCTGACCATGCAACTCATGGAATTAGGAACGCCTATGGTGTTGGCCCTCAACATGATGGACGAGGTGCGCAACAACGGTGGCAGCATCTTGGTGAACGAGATGGAACAGATCCTCGGTCTGCCCGTAGTACCCATCTCCGCTGCCAAGAATGAAGGCATCAACGAGCTCGTCGACCACGCCATCCACATCGCTAAATACCAAGAAGCCCCAGTGCGTCAGGACTTCTGCGACAAGGACGACCATGGCGGTGCCGTGCACCGCTGTCTCCACAGCATCATGCACCTCATCGAGGACCATGCGCAACGAGCCGACATCCCTGTGCGTTTTGCCGCCTCCAAACTCATTGAAGGTGACAACATCGTCATGGAGGCCTTGAAGCTCTCGCAAAACGAGAAAGAGACCCTCGAACACCTCATCCTGCAGATGGAAGAGGAACGTGGCCTCGACCGCGCCGCAGCCATGGCCGAGATGCGCTTCGCCTTCATCAAGAAGCTATGTGACAAGACCGTCGTAAAGCCCAAAGAAAGCAAAGAATACCAACGCAGCCGACGCATCGACCGCATCCTGACGGGCAAGTGGACTGCCATCCCCATCTTCATCCTCGTCATGATGGGCATCATATGGCTCAGCATCGACGCCCTCGGAGCACCTTTGCAGGACTGGCTCGACCAAGGCATCTCGTGGCTCGCAGGAGTGACAGGCAACGCCTTGGCCAACTGGAATGTCAGCCCCGCAGTGCAGTCACTCGTTGTCGACGGCATCTTCGGCGGCGTCGGCAGCGTATTGAGTTTCGTGCCTATCATCATCCTGCTATTTTTCTTCCTCAGTCTGCTGGAAGACAGCGGCTATATGGCACGCGTGGCTTTTGTCAGCGACAGCTTCTTGCGTAAGCTCGGTCTCACCGGCCACAGCATCGTGCCCATGCTCATCGGCTTTGGCTGCACCGTGCCCGCCGTGATGGCCACGCGCACCCTGCACTCCACCCACGACCGTTGGCGCACCATCCTGTTGACGCCGTTCATGAGCTGTTCGGCAAAGATTCCCATCTACGCCTTCTTTACCAGCGTTTTCTTCCCGCATCATGGTGGGCTGGTGTTAATCGGATTATACCTCCTGGGCATCATCGTTGGCATCGTCACTGCTTTGTTCACCAAGTGGTTTGGCGACAAGGGCGACGTGGCGCCTTTCGTCATGGAGCTGCCCAACTACCGTCTGCCAAGTCTCAAGAACGTGGCGCACCTGCTATGGGACAAGACCAAAGACTTCTTGCAACGCGCCTTCACCGTCATCTTCATCGCCTCCTTGGTGATCTGGCTCCTGCAGACCTTCGACTTCCACTTCCAGATGGTCGAGAACGGTGAAGGCAGCATGCTAGCCAGTGTGGCCGGCTGGATTGCACCTATATTCCGCCCCATCGGTCTTGGCGAGTGGCAGATCGTCACCGCCTTGGTGAGCGGCTTTATGGCAAAGGAAAGTGTGGTGGCCACCCTCGAGGTCTTGAACGCCATGCCTTTGTTCACCACCGTCACCAGCATCTCCATGTTGGTCTTCTGCCTGCTCTATACGCCTTGCGTGGCCGCCATGGCCGCCGTCCGTCGCGAGTTGGGCACTAAGTGGATGCTGTTTATCATCCTGTTCCAATGCGTCGTCGCCTGGCTCTGTGCCTGGTTTGCTTACCTCATCGCCAACGCCATCATCGCATGAACTGGCCTACCGTCATAGTGCTGTTGGTCGTTTTGGCCCTTGTCGTGGTCGCCGTAATGGCGATGCGACGCGGAAAAGGCTCATGCTCTTGTGGCGGAAAAGGCAAAAAAAATGAAAGCTGCAACGGATGCCAAGGATGCACGGTGGATTGTCCGTTTAGACGGTGATTGAAATTCCCTTCAGGAATCTATTCTTCCACTAAATGATAGTATTTCGGCTCATATCCCTCCCACGCCCCTGTCAACAGCTCGGGGTGGAAGAAATGGATGAAATCAGCCAGCAATAGGTCGGGCTCGCATTGCGACTGCTCAAAATAACCCGTTGAAAGGATATCGCAGACGATGATTTTATGGTTTTTAAAAGCATCGAAAAGCGTATAGACAGGGTTCTCTTTCCCTAAGGATTCATATGTCATCGGAAAAGGATTGGAGTTGATGACACGCCAATATTCGGCCTGCTGTGCCTTGGCGAGGATGCTCTCGGCGTCCATGGGGACGCTAGCCGTCGACGGGTTGTCTTTCCATATGTAGTCGGCACCGGCATCGGCAAAGAGTTTGGCGATATAGCTGCGGCCTCCCGCCACATACCACTGCCCGTTGAAAGCCAAGTCAGAGAATACAGTGGGACGATGCTCCACCCCGGCACAAAGTGTCGAGAGGGCTTTGTAGCGTCGTTCGATGTCGGCAAACCAAGCGTCGGCCTTATCCTCACAGCCTGCCATGATGCCGATGACACGGATCCATTCGGCACGGCCCAAGGGCGTGTTCTCCATATAATCGGCAAAGGGGAACAACACAGCACCTGTGACATTGAGACCGCCTTGGTTGCCATCGAAATAGGGCGAATACAACAAGGCGTCGGGCTTGATTTGTATCATACGCTCGATGTCAGCAGCGGCCTCCGTACCGATGTCGTAAACTTTCTCCTCTGCCAATAAGGCGCGCATGGTGGAGTCGGTGACAAAACGACCCTCAAGGATGCCTTTCACGCGGTCGATCTCGCCAAGGCGAAGAAATACTGCCCATTGTGTGGCTGAGAACGAGACCACGGACTTGACTGGGACTCGAAGTACGCCTTTCACATCCGTATCGACGGCTTTCGTCGTGTCTTTGACCATGGCAAACTTGCCCAGCGACAAGGTGGTATCCCACGGGCAGATCACTTCCATCAGATAGCCGTAGTCTTTCTCGCTGACGACGACATTATGCGCATAGCGCATCAGGTTGTCGACCTCGGTCTTCTCTTCCTTGACTTGATGGTTGAACCTACAGGATGATGCGGAGAACAATAATCCTAATATCAGCAACAACCCTAATGCGTGTCGCTTCGCGTCATTGCGAGCGTAGCGCGGCAATCCAGATGTGATGCTTCCTTTCTGGATTTCTTCGTTCCTCGCAATGACGGAATCCGTCAGTATTGGTTTATCGTTTTCCATTGATTTCCTCCAAGCAGTCTTTACACAGGCAGTCGCTGTAGTGTTCCTTCAGATAGGCTTTGGTGCTGTCATTGAGCTGTACTTTCACGCACCAGCAGTCGATGGAATGCACGCATTCAAACGTTTTTCCGCAACGGGGACAAGTCTTTTTCATAGTCAAAAAAGGGCGTGAGACTTTTGTCTCCAAAAGCCTCACGCAAAATAAGAATATCAATTATTTAAACAACATTGCACTGGGAATGACGCCCGCCTCAAATGAATTGAGCAACACACCGTCATCAGAATAACGACACACGGTACCGTTCATCATATAATTTTTGGCATCGGTCACATAGACATCACCCGTATTCGGGTTGACGGCCATGTTATAAAGCAAACCCTGGGGCTCAGCTTCAATACGGAACGTCTCTGAAAGGATCTGCGTTCCAAGATCGAAACGACGCACTTCGTTATTATAGATCAAATAAAACATACTGCCAGTAGGATTGGCTCTCAAAGTAGAAACCGTACCTTCAAATTCATACCGTTTGGAAGCCGTCTTCATCATCGGGTCAATCTCCCATAAGGAAGGTTGCTCGCCATAGTCTTCATCCCAAGAACGGCCCTCGCAAAGCACCCATACATGGCCATTCCTGTCAACGGCCATGCTGTTAGGCTCTTTTCCCACTTCAATTTCGGCCACCTTGACGTCGTTGTTCATGTCGATGACCTGAACCGTGTTGTAACTGTCATGCGAGGTGTTATCCACATAATAGTATGACCAGTTGCTGACATACAGTTCGTTGCCTACAGGCACCATCTTCTCGGTGGTCTTACCCGTTTCGATAAACCCGCAATGGGTCATATCTTTGGGATTCACAATCCACAGGCCAGTACCGATGATGTCGCTGACATAAGCCTTTTCAGGCGTCACGAAGAACATCTCACGCGGCGAATAGAAGTCGGTCAGTTTAAACGGCTTCGTGGTGTCGCAAACAATCGAGTTGGCATCCACCTTATAGATAAGGTTGCTGTTGTTGACCACAATGTAAAGCTTGCCGTCAACAAGCGTCATGCTTTCGCCCACATCGCCAAGCGGTGCATCGTTCACCTTATAGAACAGGTTGTTGCAAACCGTGTCGGCTATGGGATCATAAAACGTCAAAGACGCATTTGAAAATTGGAAGTTGCCCTCGTTGAGCACCAGCACGCCTGAACCCACCGTAAAACCATTCGGATCAACGGATGGAGTGGGCTTGCAGGCGAACAGCAAGGCGGCGAGGCATGCCAACAAAAGCAAGTTAATTCTTTTCATTGAAGTTTGTATTTTATTGTTTTACAACTCTTTTCGTAATAGTATTCCCATCAGCTTTGATGCAGACGAAATAAATGCCTTGGTTCAAGCCACTCATGTCGACAATAGAAGATGTAGAAATCATCACCTGCTGTCCCATAAGGTTATAGATCTCAACCGATTCCAGATTTTCGACCTTGATGGTAAGTCTGTCCCTCACGGGATTGGGATACATGGCAACAGTTTCGTCCTCATTCTCAACAACGTCATAATGATCCAAATCATGAATCACGCCTACGGCATCCAAGTCAAAGCCACTGGAAGGAAATCCCGTTGGCCACGGGTCGTTGATAACATGACCTTCCGAGTCGTTGTTGGCATATTCAGGTTGTATACAACCCACCACGTCGACAATACGGACGTGTGTCACCTTGTTCTTGTCGAGCAATTCGTTGTCCTCCACCTCATCCAAGTCAAAAGGCGTCCCATAAAAAGCACCGTATTTACTGGCGAAGTTATGGAGTTGTGAAGGAACAATGGAGCCTGCATTGCCTAATTGGGTCTCGGTTTGGACGTAAGTTACAGCAGGAAAACGGAAAAAATTCTCGCCATCGGAACTAACCTCCACGAAGCCAAGCTCAAGTGCCCACGTATCAGGGTTTTGTGCGTTGGCGAAGCCATTTTCGAACACGGCGAAATCGGGGCCAGGGCCATTATAAATCGGTGAGGCAAAAGTCAAGACGGCATTTCCACCATCGCCGAGGCTGACGACATCCATCGTCCCGCCAGGACGGCCCAGGGCCAGCGACTCATTGCCAAACGAGGCCACGCCGTTTTCAGGCTTGTCGATCCTCATCGGACCGCGCTCTACAATGCAGCCTGTAGCCCATGCCACAAAGGCCGACGAGTCGGCATGCATGGCTGTGGTGCCAGGTTTATCTTGTGCAGGTGCAAATTGCGCCCACATTGCAACCGGCACCATAGCCATCAGCAGAAATGAGATCCTTTTTTTCATTTCACCACAAGTTTGGCGGTAGTCACATTGCTGTTGTTGCTCACGCTAATGAAATACATGCCAGCATTCAGCATTTCGGTGCTGACACGCACTTGTTCACCAACTTGTGCATCAACACTTTGCTTGCCGACCAAACGGCCTTGTAAATCGTAAACCGAAACTTCGTTAAGGCCAGCGTTTTCAAGGGTCACAAATGCCTCGCCAACAGCGGGATTCGGATAGACAACCAGGGTACTGGATTGGCTCTCGTTCACGCCCGTGTTGTCGATGGCGGGCTCAATGGGTTGTTCCCAAGAAATGGTGGTCCAGTCGGAAGACATGATACCGCAAGCATAACCGCCAACCTTCACGAAGTCACCGTCATGAATCGGTTCAGCCGACATTGCATTCTGACCCATCAAGCCATTCACGCTATGCATAGGCACATCATAGTCGGGATCGCCCCACTGTGCATCCGGGTTGGGGCACATGGTCAGATCATATTGATCATCCACATAAGTGACGTTGGTGGGAGCCGAACCGATGACCGTCAAACGGCTGTCGGCAGCGGCAATATCAGTAAGAGCTTGGAAAACGGTGGCTTCACCATCGAAACGGTAACCCCAAGCCAAAGCAGCCTCAGTGTAGCTGCACCAGCTGATGGCAACTACAACTTCGTTTTCGCCTTCGCCGACCCAGAACAAAATCTCGTCAGCTGAAATAGTGGCATCAATGACCTCTCCACCTGCATTCGGGTCAGTAGCAGGAATGATTTCGGTAGTCCAAGAAATAGTGGTCCAATCAGTGGACATAATACCGCAAGCATAGCCACCAACCTTAACGAAGTCGCCATCATGAATGGGTTCAGCCGACATCATGTTCTGACCCATCAAGCCATTCACGCTATGCATGGGAACATCATAGTCGGGATCGCCCCACTGTGCATCCGGGTTGGGACACATGGTCAGGTCATACTGATCATCCACGTAAGTGACGTTGGTGGGAGCAGAACCGATGACCGTCAAACGGCTGTCGGCAGCGGCAATATCAGTAAGAGCCTGGAAAACGGTGGCCTCACCGTCGAAACGGTAGCCCCATGCCAGAGCGGTCTCAGTGTAACTGCACCAGCTGAGGGCAACCACGACTTCATTTTCGCCTTCGCCGACCCAGTATTGGATGTCGGCAGGATCGATAGTAGCATCTTGTTGTGCAAACAGGTTGGTCGTAAACAGACCAAACATTCCAAGAAGGAATAAAAGGGTAAAGTTTTTACGCATAATAATATAATTTTAGGTTTGACATTCAATCCATTACATTAAAATGCTTTAGGGAAACGTGGATACACCTTATGCTATAAGGAAAGCCAGCTCTTGTCCCGAAAGCCTCGTTTCGTCGACAGGCGGCAGGTCTTCTGACTTACTCCTTGAAGCGGGTCGCCTTCCCGAAAAACAATGTTTTCAGTGGCATAGTGACCAGCGTGAAGAGCTTACAGCAGCGGGAACTGTCCAGGATTTGCACCCGATTCCCTATTGAGCCTTGAGGCACCGCTTATCGGTTGCAAAGATACAGCATTTTCTATAATAAGGTATACTATCTTCGAAAAAAGTTCCTATTTTTGCACATCAAACAACAAATTCATCCAGTCGCAATGAAAAAAGCATTTACCCTTTTTGTCACCCTGCTGTTTATGCTCGGCTTTGCCAACGCCCAAGATGTTTATTTTTCTGGCAATGGCAACGGCATAGGCAAGATTTGGAAAAACAACACTTTGATTTATAGCATCTCCGATAGCGTTAACCTCCAAGTGGAGGACCTTCATGTTGCCACAAACGGAACCGTTTATACTGCAGGCCGCGCTATTGCCTCCTCCTATGTGCTGGGACGCGTTTGGATGAACGACTCGTGCGTCTTCAGTGCCGACACCAACACCATTATCGACCATCTGGTCCTCACCAACGACGGTTGGATGGCGGCTGGCTTCAACAACGTCTGGCAAAACGGCGAACTCCTTTATTCTTACAGTTACGAAGAAGCCGAATGCTATATCCATAGTGTAGCCTTTGACACAAACATGGACGACTTTTATGCAGGCGGTGCCATCTCCTTCAATAGCGACTCCCTCTTTCACGCCAGTGTTTGGAAAAACGACTCGCTCCTTTGGATGGAAGATACCGTTTCGAGCGTCCAAAGCATCTGTTTCGATGGCGAGGACCTCTTTGCAGCGGGATTCATGGTTGAAAACGACACCCTTTACGGTGTCATTTGGCAAAACGACTCCATCATCTACCAAATGGAAAACGCCAACTTCGGGCACATTGCTGAATTCAACGGAAGTCTCTATTGGTCGGGGCTTTCCTTGTCGGATACCATAGTCTACATTTGGCAAGACGGCGAGGTCCTTTACGCCTTGCCCGAGCTTTCTGGAATCAGCAATTTGGTCGTCAACGAGAGCGGTGTTTATTATACCGATGCACAAACGGTTTACAAAGACGGCGAAGTCCTCTATCAGCCAGGTTACACCCTCACGGGCCTTGCCGTGCTGCCCAACGAGGAAATCGCAGTCCACTCTTTACCCTGGTACGACGGTTTTGAAACCGACAGCACTTATTGGGACGAATGGACCATCCTCGACTTCGACGGCAACGCCGAAATCGGATGGCAGCGTAACGACGAGGATGCCGCCACCGGCGACTACAGCGCCCGTCACCAAGCTTGCGACAACATCCAAGAAGGCTGGCTCATCACCCCGCCCCTTTACCTGCTGCCCGATCAAGACTCTACTTGGATGACCTTCAAAACCATGGAGGTCAACCCGGAGAATTTCACCACCAGCAGCCTCCTGGTTTCGACCACAGGCACCGAACTCGCCGACTTCACCCAGATTTGGGCACAAGACAATCCCACAGAAGATTGGGCTTCCGTCCGTGTCGACCTCTCTGATTACCAAGGCGACACCATCTATCTTGCCTTCAAATACAGCGGTCACCACGGCCACGACTGGTACATCGATGACATCGCCGTTGAAGAGACTCTGACCCTCTACAACATCATCGTTGAGGCCGACAGCACCGGCTGGGGCACCGTCACTGGTGGCGGCGCCTACCATCCTGGCGACACCATCCAAATCGAGGCCTTCCCTACCGTGGGACATGAGTTCTTGCATTGGAACGACAGCATCGTCGACAACCCACGCACCATCGTAGTCACCCAAGACAGCACTTTCACTGCCTATTTCGGCACGCTGCAATTCCTCATCGAGACCTATGCCTCACCCGAAGCCTATGGCATCGTGACGGGAGGCGGCACCTATCTTTATGGCGACACCATACAGATCGAAGCCATCCCCAACCTCGGCTACGTTTTCTTGGGCTGGGACGACGGCATCGCCGACAACCCACGCACTATCGTCGTCACCGAAAATGCCTCCTACACCGCCAACTTCGACGTACAACAATGTGTCATCACCACGGGAGTCACCCCTGAAGGGGCAGGTACCGTGACAGGCGGCGGCACTTACGGCTATGGCGAGACAGTGACCCTGACAGCACAAAACAACGAAGGATACGTCTTCAGCCAATGGTATGACGGCGTCACCGACAGCCAACGCGACATCCTCGTCGAAGGCGACGCTACCTATATCGCCATCTTCACGCCCCTGCAATACGAAATCACAACCGCATGCCTTCCTGCCGAAGGCGGCTTCGTCGACGGTGGCGGCATCTACGACTGCGGCAGCACGGCAGTGCTCACCGCTGTAGCCAACGCAGGCTACTCCTTCCTCTGCTGGAGCGATGGCATCACCAGCAATCCGCGCTACGTCACCGTGACCCAGAACGCCACTTATACCGCCCGCTTCTTAGCAAACGCCCCGACGCAATACACGGTCACCGTACTCGCCAACGACCCGTCGCTGGGAACGGTAAGCGGCGGTGGCACCTATAATGAAGGCTCCGACATCGAAATCAGCGCCGAACCCTTTGAAGGCTGCTTCTTCAAACAATGGGACGACGGCAACACCGACAACCCGCGTCGCATCACCGTCACCGAAGACATGACCTTCATCGCCATGTTTGGCACCACTGAAACCTATACCATCCAGGTCAGGCCTGAGAACCCGCTCTACGGCAGCGTTTACGGCGGCGGCACCTATCCTGTCAACACGGTCATCACCATCGGCGCCTTACCCGCCCAGGGTTATTACTTCTCGGGATGGCAAGACGGCAACGTCGATAACCCGCGTACCATCACCGTCACCGAAAACGCCCTTTATACCGCTTCCTTCTCTCCCAATCCTGTGGTGACCTACAATGTCACCATCAACTACGACGCTAATCATGGCTACGTCGTTGGAGGCGGCACCTTTGTGGCTGGCAGCATTATCTCTATCGCCGCCATCCCTTATGACGGCTACCTGTTTGACAGATGGAGCGACAACTCCACCGACAACCCCAAAGAGATTCTTGTCGACCACGACATCACCTTGACTGCCTTCTTCCGATTCACCAACGTGGATGAACATGGCTCAGTCGCCTACACCCTATACCCCAACCCCGCCGACGACATGCTCCACGTGGAAGGCCTTGACGGCTCCAATGAAATCAAGATTTACAATACCATGGGCATGTTGGTCAAGTCAATGAACGCCGAAGGCGACGCGCTCATCCCCGTCGATGACCTGTCGTCGGGCTTGTACCTCCTGCGTATCGGGCAACATACCACTACGTTCATCAAGAAGTAGGAAACGGAACACCTATAATAAAAAGAGGTGGCCTTTGGGGCCACCTCTTTTTTATTCATCACAAACTCTAAAGCAATCCTTCTTGCTTTTTGCTCCAAAACGTTTTGAAATCTTCATAGTTTTTCTGCAACAGCTTCGGAGTGTCCAACGAATATGGGCACTTCTCTCGACAGGTGTTGCAATGCTTGCATTGTTCAATCTGTTTCATCTTCTCTGCCCATTCCTCGGTGAGATACACACTTAAAGGCGCCCTGCGCAGGAACAAGCTCATGCGTGCGCAGTCGTTGATTTGGATGCCAGCTGGGCACGGCATGCAATAGCCACAGCCCCTACAGAAATCGCCTGCCAGCTCCTCGCGTTCTTTCTCGATCTTACGCCACGACGTCAGCGAAAGTTCTGGGGCCTGCTCTTGGTAGGAGATAAACTCGTCAAGCTCGCTCTCACGTTGTATACCCCAGATAGGCAGGGCATGGTCAAACTGGTTCAAAAAAGCATATGCCAAAGCCGAGTCGGTGATAAGGCCACCTGCCATCGCCTTCATGCAGATGAACCCCATATTGTGCTTGTAGCAAGCCTCCACAATCTTCTGGTCTTCAAGTGACGAAAGGTATGAGAAAGGATACTGCAACGTGTCGTAGCAATCCCTTTCAATGGCTTCCATGGCCACCGACTGGCGGTGGTTACTGATGCCAATGAAACGTACCTTGCCTTGTCGCTTGGCCACCTTCATCGCATCATAAAGGCCTTGCTTGTCACCCGGACGAGGGCAATAGCTTGGATTGTGGAATTGATACACATCCAGGTAATCCGTGCGCAAATTGGTCAAAGTGGTATGAAGATCCTTCCAAAAATCCTCAACGGTAGTAGCCGCCGTCTTGGAAGCAATGATCACCTTGTTGCGACGACCCTCGAAAGCGGCACCTATCTTCTCTTCGCTATCCGTATAGAAACGGGCCGTATCATAAAAATCGATACCATGATCGAAAGCCTTATGCAACAAGTAAACGGCCTCTTTTTCGCTGATCCTCTGAATAGGCAACGCACCAAAGCCATTCTTGTTCACTTTTAGGTTGGTCTTCCCTAACGTTATAATCTTCATACCTAATTGATTTAAAAGCACAAAAATAATAAAAGTTTTTATATAATCCTGTCTTTCAGAAAAAAATAAATCCCAAGTGCCTGAAAAAGAGGCCTCGCAACCAAAAAAACTCTATCTTTGCAGCAAAAGAAAACCATGGACATCCTCATCCTAAACGGGCCCAATCTCAACCTGTTAGGGAAACGCGAACCGGAGATATACGGCCACGTCTCCTTCGAGCAGTATCTGGCAACACTCCAAAGCCGATTCCCGCAGCACCGGATGACCTATCGCCAATCGAACCACGAAGGTGTCCTTATCGATCTGCTCCAAGAGGCGGATGGACGATACGATGCCGTTGTGATGAACCCTGGTGCCTATGCCCACACTTCCATCGCCTTGGCCGATTGCATCCGCGCCATCAGCATCCCTGTTGTCGAGGTGCACATCTCCGACATCAGCAAGCGGGAGCCTTACCGCCGCCATTCTTATACAGCAGAAGCCTGCCAAGCTTGTTTCTCAGGATTTGGCATGGAAAGCTACGATAAAGCCATTGATAGCCTTGGATAAAAGGTTCAGGAGAAATCCTTTTCTTTCAATTCGCTGTACTTGTTCTTCTTCAGAACCATGCTGTCGAAAACGATGTTGCGTTGATAGACGCAGCTCGCCTTCTTATGCGTACCATTGGCACGATAAGCACGCAAGGCTTTCATGCGCTTGAAGAAGTCACGATGTGCCTTGAAGACCATCCTGAAGTCGCCGAAGCATCCTTCCAACAAAAACTTCAATGACGCCACCCAATCGAGGATCAGGCGGTAGGCGATGACGGGCCAGACATGCCCGTCGGGAAGGTTCTTCACCAAGAGTGAAAGGTTGTTCCTGAAATTGAGGTAAGTCTTGCGTGGCGAGTTCTTCGGCAACGTGCCGCCTCCGATATGATACACCTTCGAAGCGGGACAGCAGTAAATCTTGTAGCCGGCATTCTTCAGCCGCCAGCACAAGTCGATTTCCTCCATATGGGCGAAGAAGCTGTCGTCGAGACCGCCAATCTGCTTGTACAGGTCAGCCCTGACAAACATGCAAGCGCCTGTGGCCCAAAAAACCTCCATGGGCTCATCATACTGCCCTTCGTCGTTCTCAAGGTTCTGAAACATGCGTCCACGGCAGAAAGGATAGCCGTACTTGTCGATGAAACCGCCACAAGCGCCGGCATACTCAAACTGTTCCTTATGGTAATACGACAAGATCTTCGGCTGACAGGCCGCAATCATCGGGTCGGAATCCATCAAGGCGATGACGGGCTCGATCCATTGAGGGACTACTTCGATATCGGAATTCAGCAGCACATAGTACTCGGACTCTATCTGCGCCAATGCGAGGTTGTAGCCCGTGGCAAAGCCGCCGTTGCTACCGTTTTCAATCAAACGGATCTCGGGGAAATGCGCTTGCATGAAAGCGACCGAATCGTCGGTAGAGGCATTGTCGGCCACGACGACCTCCGCCAAAGCCGGGTCGCAGTTGGCAATCACCGTAGGAAGGAAACGTTCCAAGAACGTCTTCCCATTATAGTTCAATATGACGACAGCCACTTTTTTCATGCCTTTTCTGTATTTCTAACGTGCTTCCATCTACGATGCGACCAAAGCCAGTTGTCGGGTTGTTCGACAATCAAACGCTCCACATGCCTCACGTATTGTTCCACAATTTCATTCTTTGCGGTTTCTTTCGGGTTGATGCTGACAGGATGCAAGGTCACCTCATAGCGTCCCCTTCCCTGTCGCGACATCTCCACGAAGACCACTGCATAGTCCAGAAGCTTGGCCATACGTTCCAGCCCCGTAAACCAGCATGTCTCGCGATGGAGAAACTCCGTCCAATAATCGCTCTCAACCCCTCTTGGCGACTGGTCGGCGACGATCAGGCATGCCGTGGGGATACCTTTGCGTTCCGCCAAGCCTCTCAAAGCCACATCAGCCTCCAGCATATATTCCTTGTCGGTGCGATTGAGCTGGCGTATCTTCAACATGAAAGCGTCCAGATAAGGGTCGTGGAGCCGCTTGTAGATGCCCGTGCTCTTGTGATCCGACAAGGTGCGCATCAACATGCCGACCCACTCCCAGTTGCCCGAATGGGGCGAGGCAAAGAAAACGCTTTTCCGCTGTTCATAGAGCTCCTCGATCAGTTCAGGATTCGTGAACGTCACCCGCTGACGCAAGTCTTCTAGGCTAACATGCAACATCTTACAAGTCTCCAAAGCCACGTCACACATGTTTCTATAGAAACGTTTCTCTATAGCTTTCAGCTCCTTGCGACTTTTTTCAGGAAACGACTGTTGCAGGTTCTCCCTTACCACCTTCCTGCGGTAACGAACCACATGATACAACATGAATGCGTAAAAGTCGGACCTCAGGTAGAGCAGGCGAAATGGCGTATAGGCCACCCCATAAGCCCACAGCTTTGCCAGAAGGAAACCGACCTTGCCCATAACGGATTATCTCGGGTTGTTGTACAAGTCGCCCGCATGCGAGCCCCAGCCCTTCTCGTATTCGGTTTGGTCGACACCCTGGTCATAGCCCTCGCCATAGATACGGGAATAGATCTCGAGCTGCCAGCGGTAGTTGTTGATCTCGCCCACCACATCGGAGTGAATCAGATGGTAGTCGTTGGTTGAGTTGTCTTTCGACATGAACACAAAATGCTTGTTGCGTTGGTTGGCCACTTGGTAATAATGCCAGATCTCGTAAGGATAGGCGCCTGGCTCGTTGGGGCTTTCCACGATCTTGTCGGGTTGTCCGTATTTGAGGAACACATAGCCTCTGTCGGTACGATAGCCTGGATATGAGGTGGTCTTGAACGACATGTTGACACGCTTGACGGCATTCAGATAGTCATTCCATGCAAAGCTTGGGTTCAAAGGAGCACGCGAGCTCCAGAAGTTCAGGAAAAACTGCTGCATGGTCTTAAGGTCGTCGGTCTTCACCAGTCCAGCGGTATAGTCACGCTCAGCCTCCGAACAGATCGGGTCGAGGTAGCGGATATACTGGCGCAAGGTATCTATGTTATTGATTTGCGAGACAAAGGAATTGGTGATGTTGACGGCGGCGATGTTCGACATGTCGTAGCCCACGCCTGGGTTGCTGCGTTGGAAGAAGGCGCTATGCGAACATATCAAGGCATTGGAGCGGTCGCGCATCTCGACGACAAGGTAATAGTTGCCAGACGGCAGCTCTGTGATGTCGAGCGTGTTGAGCAGGATGTTGACATTGTCCACATCAAGGCGTTGCCCATAGCTGAATTCCGGCAGCTTCATCATCGACTCGCTAGCCTCGATATAGTAATTGACGAGGTATTTGCCGTCCTCGTGGATCTTGTTGCTGTTGTACAATTCGACATAGAACTTCAACTTGTCATCGTTGACGCCATAGAATGGATAGACACGAGGCAGGAAGTCCATGCCGCTCTTGGTGCAAGAGGTCGGCTTCTCAGCCTTTTGGTAGCTGTCGAACAGCAGGATATCCGAGATGCCTGGTAGGCCATCCTTGTAATCCACCGTCACCGTGACCATGTCTTTTGAAGGCCTGCTGTTGGCATTCAAGTCCCTGACTTCGATATCCATCTCGTACTCACCGTTGGGCAACGAGAAGCGCTGCTGATCGATGAAAGCACCGTCTAGCGCGGTGGTGTCGGTCACTACGGGGCTGTCGAGGGCAATTTTGGAATAGTTGCAGATCAACGAGTCGCCGGCGTGGCGGAAAGTAGTAGTGATTTCGACCGTGGCCTTGAACTTGCCAGGTTCGAATTCCTTATATACGGCAGACCTGCATTCGAATGCCAAGGCGTTCTCCACGTAAGGCGTGGTGCCGGGCAGGTCATATACCGTGGTCGACAGATAAGGTTTCAACATCTTCACCTGCGCCTCGCCCATGAACGGCAGCAGGAAAAGAGGGAATAACAAGAGTAGTTTTTTCATTTTCGTTCAGTATTGGAGCACAAAAATAACAAAATTTTGCCAATAAAGTGTTACACGAACTAGATTTTTTGTACTTTTGCAGCGGAGATATGGCTGAGTGGTCGATAGCGGCGGTCTTGAAAACCGTTAAGCCGAAAGGCTTCGGGGGTTCGAATCCCTCTGTCTCCGCCAAGCGGCAATTGTCGCTTTCTTTTTTTCCTGTTTTGGAGAGATGCCGGAGTGGTCGATCGGGGCGGTCTCGAAAACCGTTGAACGCTTTGCGTTCCAAGGGTTCGAATCCCTTTCTCTCCGCAACAAAAAAGCCAGCAAAATTGCTGGCTTTTTGTTTTCATATTATCGCAAAAAATGTATTTTTGCATCTTCATCAATTGTCAAAAAACACCCTTTCTATGAAACACTATTTGAAACATGCATTTATGCTTTTCGCATTGGCGATGGGCTTATCTGCCTTGTCGTATGCACAAAGCACCGACGTGCTTCTTGTGGTCAAGACGAATGACGGGCAAGAGATCTCCCATGAAATGTCGAGCGAATCAAGATTCTATTTTGAAGACAACGCCTACCTCGTCATCGAAGACATGGTTGGCAATCGCGCCATAGCAAGATATGCTTTGGCCGACATACAAAAAATCACCTGTCAAGAGACGACAGGCACCTCAGAAACAGAAGAAGTCATGGCCGTATACCCCAACCCTGTTCACGACTCCATGGTGCTATTGCACTTCGAAGGAGCCCAAACCATCAACATCTACGCCGTCGACGGACGCCTGATGCGCTCCGCAGTGGTCAGTAGGGGGCAAGCCATCGACGTCTCAGACTTCCCCGCCGGCTTGTACCTCGTCAAGACACAACAACAGACCCTTAAAATGATCAAGCTATGAGAAAGACCTTATTAATATTGGGCCTGCTGATAGCATGCAAGGGCCTGTACGCACAAGACTACCATATCAACCTGCATAGCAATGGCTCTGTGGTATACAACAACGACGTGAACGACATCAACGACATCCGTTTCCAAGGAAGCCAGCCTGCCAACATGCTCATCAACGCGGGCGGTAGTTTCGGCTCCTTCCCTATCACCAGTTTTGACAGCATCACGTTTATCCTACAAGAACCCCCTGCGGGCGATGTGGTATACATCACCTACAACGGCTCGGGCGTGGATATCATCAATCCATTCAGCGACAGCGGCGTAAGCATCAGCACAAATGCAACCAACGTTACCGTAAACTCTACCAAGGCCAATGTGCCTTACGTCGTCTCTGGTTCTTCCGACGATGGCTCGCTGACGATGTATAGCTCTTCATCTTTCAACTTGACACTCAGCGCTTTGTCGCTAGCAAGCAACACCACTGCCGCCATCAACATATCCTCACCAGTGGATGTCACACTCGCCGTCGAAGGCACCTGCACTCTCGCCGACGGTGCCAACAGCAGTGCCAATGCAGCTTTATATGCTATGGGCAACCTCACCTATGAAGGGGACGGCATCTTGCGTGTCACTGGCAACGCCAAACATGGCATCTTGGTCGATGGCATCTTAACCGTCAACAACGGCGAAATCGACATCATAAACACCGACAGCGACGGCATCCACGGTAGTAGCAACCTCATTTGGAATGATGGAACGCTTAACATTGCCTCTGCCGGAAGCGATGGTCTCGACATTTCTGGTGACGTTACCATACAAAGCGGCGACCTCAGCATCCATACCACTGCCGAAAGCCAAAGAGGCATCAAAGTGTCGGGCATCTTCACCATGAACGACGGCACGTTGACCATCCACAACAGCGGCCAGGACGGCAAAGGCATCAAAGGTGACGGTCTCATCAACATCAACGGTGGCCACCTCACCATCGAGCATTCGGGCGACATGTCGAAAGGCATCAAATGTGACGCCGACATCACCATCACGGGCGGCACTTTCGACATCACGTCTTCGGGCAGCACCGTCTTGGAAACGGTCGACGGACAAAACGTGCCCGCCTACTGCACCGCCATCAAGTGCGACACCGACATCCACATCACAGGCGGTGACTTCACCATCACCCTGCCCACCACCAACCATGGCGGCAAGGGTATCAGCGCCGACGGCAACCTGACCATCGACGGCGGCACCTTCGTCATCACCACACAAGGTAATGGTGCCTCCTACACCGTCAGCGGGAACACCAAAGACGCCTACACCTCTGCCTGCCTACGTTCCGACGGCAACATGAGCATCCTTTCAGGCCAAATTACCCTCAACAGTTCAGGTACAGGTGGAAAAGGCATCAACGTGGGTGACGACGACCACACCACCTCTACGCTGACACTCGGCACACAAGGCGGCAACGACGACGGCCTCATCCTCAACGTGACCACCAGCGGTGAGCGCATCACCATCACGAGTGGCGGCGGCGGTCCCTGGGGCGGTGGCGACTATGCCAACCCGAAGGGCATCAAGAGCCGTGGCAACCTGACCATCAACAGCGGCACCATCACCGTGAACTGCACCCAAAACAACGAAGGCGGCGAGTGCATCGAGAGCAAGTCCACCTTGACCATCAACGGCGGCCACATCGAGACCTACTCAAAGACTGACGACCCCATCAACGCGGCACAAAATCTCACCATCAATGGTGGCACCGTCTACTCGCACAGCGACAACAACGATGGCATCGACTCAAACGGCACCATGTTCCTCAACGGTGGCTTTGTCATCTCCAACGGCGCACGCCAACCCGAAGAAGGCTTCGACTGCGACAACAACCAGTTCAAGATCACAGGAGGCACCCACATAGGCACCGGTGGCGGCACCAGCAACCCCACGCAAAACGTCTGCACCCAACCCACCCTAAAAATCAACACGCAACCTGGCTACGCCATCCAAATCACCAAGTCAGACGGCACCGTCATTTGCACCTACCAATGCCCGCAATTCACCGGTGGCGGCGGTGGCGGTCCTGGATGGGGCAGCAGCATGGTCATGCTCTTCACCGACCCACAGCTACAGACTGGCCAGAGCTACACCGTAAGATACAACGGCACCATCAGCGGCGGCACCAACTGGAACGGCTACTATACAGGTAACGTCACCTACTCGGGCGGCAGCCAGACTACGGTCAACGTCAACTCGATGGTCACCACAGTAAGCGCCGGAGGCGGTGGAGGCTGGTAACAAGAATTCAATCCATAAACAAACATAACATGTCAAAAAAACTCTTACACGTGATCGCTTTAAGTATCATCGCATTAAGCGCTTGCGACAACAAGCAGGCAAAACAAGAGGAGGCTCCTGCAGCCAACCCCTTCCTGACCGAATACACAACGCCCTTCCAGGTGCCACCGTTCGACCAAATCAAGAATGAACACTATATGCCTGCCTTCGAAGCCGGCATCAAAGAACAACAAGGCGAGATAGACGCCATCGTCAACAACGCCGAGACGCCGACCTTCGAGAACACCATCCTGCCCTTCGACAAGTCGGGCCAGACCCTCGACCGCGTCAGCAACGTGTTCTTCAACCTCAACGAATGCCTCACCAACGACGAGATGATCGCCATCGCCGAGCAGGTATTGCCCATGCTCTCGAAACATAGCGACGCCATCATGATGAACCCGAAACTCTTCGAGCGCATCGACTACGTCTACCAGCACCGCAACGAGATGGGCCTCGACGACCAGCAGATCCGCGTGGTGGAGAAGTACCATCAGGACTTCATCCGCAGCGGCGCCGGCCTGAATGCAGAGCAACAAGCCGAGCTGAGCCAAATCAACGAGCAACTCTCCACGCTAAGCTTGCAATTCGGCAACAACCTGCTGAAGGAAAATGCAGGCTACAAACTCGTCATCGAAGATGAAAAAGACCTCGCCGGTCTGCCGCAGACCAGCATCGACGCCGCTGCCGAGCAAGCCAAGGCTGACGACATGGAAGGTAAGTGGGTGTTCACCCTCAGCAAGCCCAGCCTCATCCCCTTCCTGCAGTTTGCCGACAACCGCGACCTGCGCGAAAAGATGTACAAAGCCTACTACAACCGCGGCGACAACAACAACGAATACGACAACAAGAAGCTCATCAACGAGATGTGCAAGCTGCGCGTGCAGAAAGCCAAGCTCTTCGGCTATAACAACTATGCCGACTACGTCCTTGCCGTCAACATGGCACAAGACTCCAAGACGGTGGACAAGTTCCTCATCGACATCTTCAACCCTGCCCAGCAGCTCGCCAAGAGAGAACTCGCCGAGATGCAAGCCATCGCCGACGCCGAAGGCGCTGGCATCAAGCTTGAAGGCTGGGACTGGTGGTACTACGCAGAGAAGCTCCGCAAGGCCAAATACGACTTCGACGAGAACTACATCAAGCCTTACCTGACCGTTGACAATGTGCGCAACGGCATGTTCACGGCTGCCAATAAGCTGTATGGCATCACCTTCACGCAAAACACCAATCTGCCTGTCTATTATCCGGGCGTGGAGACCTACGAGGTGAAGGAAGCCAACGGCGACTTCCTCGGCATCCTCTACATGGACTATTATCCGCGCGACTCGAAGAGCGGCGGTGCCTGGTGCACCAGCTTCCGCGAGAGCGGCTACGACATCGAAGGCAACAAGGTCTATCCCGTCGTCTCCTTGGTGATGAACTTCACCCCTGCCTCGGGCGACACCCCTGCCCTGCTCACTTGGGACGAGACCGAGACCATGTGGCATGAGTTCGGTCACTCGCTGCATGCCTTCTTCAGCGACGGCCTCTACGACCGCACCTGTGGCAACGTGCCCCACGACTATGTGGAGATGCCCTCGCAAATCATGGAGAACTGGGTCGCCGAGCCCGAGGTCATCCGCATGTACGCCAAGCACTACCAGACTGGCGAGGTCATGCCCGACAGCCTCATCAACAAGATCGAGAACAGTGCCTTGTTCAACCAAGGCTTCATGACCACCGAGCTTATCGCCGCCTCCATCCTCGACATGAAATACCACGAGCTGACCGAGCCACAGGACCTCGACGTCGATGCCTTCGAGAAGCAGCAGATGGACGCCATCGGCCTGATGCCCGAGATCTTGCCGCGTTACCGCAGCACCAACTTCAGCCACATCTTCAACGGTGGCTACAGCGCCGGTTACTACGCATACACCTGGGCTGAGGTGCTCGACAAGGACGCCTTCAACTACTTCAAGACCTCTGGCAACCTCTTCAATCCTGAGTTGGCCGCCTCGTTCAGGAAGAACTGTCTGCAGGAATGCGGCAATGACGAAGGCATGGTGCAGTACCGCAAGTTCCGCGGCCAGGACCCGGACTATGAGCCTTATTTGAAGGCCCGCGGACTGAAGTAATCTGATGAGATTCCCTGCGGGAATGGAGCAAATGTGCTAGTAAACAAGCGGCGGCTTGTGACGTTTACGACCTGTAAGCGTTACTTGCCGCCGCGGTTTACATTATGATCATAACTCCATTCCCGAAGGGAATCTCAACTCTAGGCATCGCCCACACACACGCTTCGCGCGTCATTGTATGAGCGAGACCGCCGCGAGCGAAGCAAAGCGGCAGTCAGGCGCGAAGCGACGCAAAAAAAAAGAAGGCCACCACAGATGTGATGGCCTTCTTATTCTATTTTGTTTTTAAGCTTATTCAAACAACTTCTTGTTGTTCTCCAGCAGGCGCTGCAGCTGCTCCAGCTCCTTGTCCTTCAGCTTGATCTCGGGCACAAACTTTCGGAAGTTCTCCAGACCATGCATGTCGGAGCCCACATAGTCGTACATGCCTTCCTTCAGCATGTCGTGCGACTTCTCGTAGGCCGGATCGCCATAGACGCCCGCCAACGAAAGCAGGTTAAGCTGGAACTTATAGTTCTTGTCCTTCCAACGCAGGTAGTTGGCCTTGTTGGCGTATTGATAGCGCTCAGGATGGGCGATGACGGGCTGATAGCCCTCACACATGATGTCGTACAACATCTCGGTGATGCCATGCTCATACATCAGATAAGACGTCTCGCACAACACGTGGGTGCCCGCCTTGTCCAAACACAAGAATCCTTGCTTGTAATGCTTCATGAACTCGGCATCGAGCATGTACTCGGCCGCCAGCCGCAGCTCTATCTTGCTCACCTTGGTGGCTTCGGCCTTGAAGTCTTCAAAAGCCTTCATGATGGTCTCCCGTTCGTTGTCGGGATATTCCTTCATGAAATGCGGTGTAAGAATCATCTTGGTCACTCCCTTCGCCTCGAGCGTCTTCAGAGCTTCGAGCGACTTGCCCGTCGAGCGGAAACCGTCGTCGACGCCAGGGAGCAGGTGACAATGCATGTCGCAGGCTCCTTGGAAGAAGCCTTCAGGCAGTTTATGTCGGAATGAGAATAGTGGCATCAGTTCTTGTCTTCTTCAGTGGATTCGGACGATTTATGGTGCTTGTGGTGATGGCGTTTCTTGAACAGGCCTTTCTTCTCGTCCTTTCCTTCGTCAATGCCATATCCGTAGCCGTAACCATAACCGTAACCATAACCATAACCGTAACCATAGCCGTAACCATAGCCGTAATAGCCATAACCGCGTTTCTTCTTGTTGACGGAGTTGAGCACCAGGCAGAGGTTCGGGAACTTACCATCTTTGTAGAACTTATCCACGTCGAAGAGCAAGCGCTTGTCGGTCTTGCCGGCCCTCAGCACGAAGATGGTGGTGTCGGCCACGCGCTTCACGATGTCGGAGTCGGCCACCATGCCCACCGGCACGTTGTCGAGGAAGACATAGTCGTAACGCTTGCGCAGCTCAGCGACCATAGCATCCAGGCGGTTGCTCATGAGTAGCTCGGCGGGGTTGGGCGGCACGGGGCCTGAGAAGATGATGTCCATATTGGGCACCGTAGTGTCGGAATGGATGATATCATCGATACGATCGGTCTTGCCCGACAGGTAGTTCGACACGCCAGCGCGGGTGCCTACGCCGAAGACCTTGAACATGGTACCCTTTCGGATGTCCAAGTCGACGAGGACCACCTTACGCGAAGCCCATGCGAAGCTCGAAGCCAAGTTGGACGAGACAAAGGTCTTGCCCGACGACACCATGAAGGAGGTGAACATGACCACATGCGAGCCTTCCTTCTGGGCTTTCATATACTCGAGGTTGGAGCGGATCAGGCGGAACGACTCCGAAATGGAATCGCGGCCGTTCTCACGCACCACGATGGCATGGCCTTCCACACTCTTCTCATAAGGCACATCGCCCAAGAACGGCACCTTGGTAGCCTTTTCCACATCTGCCCTGTCGTGGACAGCGGTATCAAGCAGCCTGCGGAGCAGCATGATGGCGGCAGGGATGGCCAAACCGATCAAAATGCCCATCATAACGGACTTCTTCTCGTCGGGTGCCACCGGCCTGTTGTTGGGAGCAGCGTAGTCAATGACACGGGAAGCTGCTTCCAATTGAGGGCCTGTCAAAAGGAGCTCCTCACGTTTAGTCAGTAACTGCAGGTAAAGCTTCTCCTTGATGTTCTGCATACGTCCCACCTCGTTCAGTTCCAACTGGGCAGTAGGCACCGACTGGATCTGGGCATTGGCAATGCTACGCTCACGGTCGGCTGCATCGATACGGGTCTGCAAACCTTGCAGGTTGCTTTCCAACATAGCCAAAATCGACGAACGCAACGTCCTTTGTGATTCCTGCAGGTTAACTGCCACAGGATTGTTCATAGTTCCATCAGCCCTATATTCTTCCAGCGTGGTTTGATTGTCATTATACTTCTTGATGATAGCAGCCGCTTCTCCACTAATACTCACAGCACCAATGGGAATCACCTGACCCTCATTATTTTCAATGAAGTTGATCAAAAACCGCACATTACCCGCTTGGTCTCTTAATTTTTTTGCCTCTTCAGTAGAAGCCGCACTGCTGGCAACATAGGTCTGGCCAAAGGATTTGGTATCAATCAAATTATGCGAACGCTTGAAGTCTACAAATACTCTCTCATAATCCTGAATGTCGTTCATCAAGTAGGTAATACGGTCATTGATAAAAGCCTCAGAATAATCCAAGATCCTTTGTTGGTCATCAATGGACTCCTGGTTGTACACATCAATCAAGGTATTAAGAGCATCAGCTGCGCGCAAAGGCGAGGTATCTTGTAGTGAGAGTCTCAAAATGGAGTTACGATCGTTATCCCTTCTCACGCCAATACGTCCACGATAAGAAGCCGCCACCGCTGAAAGCGGCTTACGACTCACAGTAATAGGCGTGTTGATATAATCCTTATAGATCCAAGTAGGGGCAATCACCACGCGACCCTGGGGAATCATCACCGTATCGTTCAGCTTTACCTTCATGGAGGGCACATTGCCACCGACATCTTCCAGCATGACAAAACTGTTGTCGACAGGACGCACCGTAAAGGAAACACCAGCTTCTTCTTCCATACCAGGGAAGGCCACTTCAACCGGTGAGGTCTTATAAAGGTCCTTATTACGCTTGGCCACCTTCGTCTTGTATGAATACATGGTGTTCAGATTCAGCTGACGCACCATGTTTTCCATATTGGTCTGCGACTTCAGCACCATCATCTCATTTTGAACAGAGCTAATGGCCACACCTTGCCCCGTGATGGCACTGATAGCCGTTGAACCTCGGGAATCCGAGCCGCCACTAGCCACCGTTTTGACCATAATGGAAGCCGAACTGGCATAAATCCTTTCCTGATTTCGAACCTTATAATAGGCATACATTCCACAAATAGCAGCACAGAGAACAAACCAATGCAGATTGCGCAGCACCAAAAAGAGAAAGTCCTTAAACTTAAAACCGCTATTGTTATCCTCATCCAAAAATGAGGTGTTATTGGAATTGTTGTTAATCTGATTGTTATCCATTGCTCAAATATAATTGTAAAACAACTCTTAGATTGCAAAAGAGATATGCTTATTGATTGGGTTTAATGATTCTGCTTATTGATAACTTCACGGAAAGTCAGGTATAGGGTAACCATAGATCCAATCGAGGTAATGGCCGACAGCAGCCAAGTCCAGTTGGAATAGCCCTCGCGGAGGAAACGGCGGGTGCCTGCTTCGGTGAAAATGATATCGTTTTGCTGCAACAAGTAGAACTCGTCATCAAAGATATCTACGGATCGTGGATCCAGATAATGGATTACCATCCTGCCATTCACCTCGCGCATCACGCCAATGCGGTCACGACGGGTATACAACTCTAATCCTCCAGCCATAGCCAAAGCCTCCAAGAAAGTGCAACGCTCTTCCGTAATGTTCAACACCTTGCCGCTTTCCGTACCAAGGAAAAACACCTTGAAATTCAAAAAACGAACCATCACATTGGGATTACTCAAATAGCCATTGGATTTCAGCTTATTCATTATCAAGTCCTGCAACTGCAAACGCGTCAAACCGGCCACATGTAACTCACCCAGAATGGGAAATTCAATGTTGCCATTTACATCCACTAAATAACCCATACGATTGTTTGTATTATTGGTTCCTACCGTACCCAACACATTGAAAGGCTTCACCAACTCATCATTCTTGCCATCACTTAAAACATAGATACTCAACTCGTCATAAGGAACTATGGTGGCCTCAAACTTATCGTTCAAAGGTACCCCATATTCGGGCATGTCGCGCAAATAGCGCACTTTTTTGGAAGTGACACAAGAAGTGGTAATCAAGCCCAAGAGGGCGATTGAAAACAGGAACAAAAATATTGATTTTTTCATAGAAACGCGCGTTTTTGAATGTGCAAAAATACAAATTATTCTGAAAAATGGTATGCTTTTTATCCCCAAAAACTCAACTTTTCCAATAGGATTCTACCAACTTACGGTATACCTTGGCAACGCCCTTGTTGTTTTTGGCCATCAGCTTCAGGTTATTTCTCAACAACTCCCTAAGATGCAGCCAGTTCCATTGAGCCCAACTGCCTGTCCACAAGGTATGGGCTAGGATCATCGCCTTTTCGGGAAAACCGCCCTCTTCAATGCATTTCACAATCTCTTGGGTGGTATGGAATTTCAGCCCGAAGCCACTTTCCACCACATCACGGACAGCGTATTTGCCACCATCCCAGGCATAGCCCGTGTCGGTAAGATAGAAAACCTGGTTGAAATCAACAGACAAATAAGGCTCGCCCACCAAACCATAATCGGAAAGTTGGTGGTTCTTCCACAACAAGCGGTTATCATATTTCGAAGTCGAGCTGCCATGCATGCACACCGAGCGCACGGGGTAGTATTCCCTGAAATATGCTAAATGCTTCTCAAACGAAGCCATGGCTTTCGCCTCATCGCCTTCGGCCAGGGCCAAGTCCTCGTAATGATAGCCCACCTCATGACCAAGTTCCGCGATTTGCCGGATCACTTCGGGCACATTGCTCTGCTTGACGATGCGGAAAAAGTAGGTGGCACGAATGCCAAGGCTGTTCTCAAGCTGTGCCATCTTCAAGGCATTCCAAGCTTTTTCGTCCACATCATGGCGCAACACCACGGTCTTGCCTTGAGCAGGGGAAAGCATGAAGTCGCCGAAGGTTTGAAAGGTATAACCTGCCTCCTTCAATGCGACCATCAGTGTCTTATAGGACTTTAAGGTAAAATCACGCATGCCTCATTTCTTGTCGAAGGGTTCAAGAAGCGGATTCAAGTCTTTCACCACCTTGGCTGGGACACCCGCAACCAACACGCGCGGGGGCACGTCCTTCGTCACCACGGAGCCCGTCGCCACCACCGCCTCGTCACCAATGGTAACGCCCGGGATGATGGTCACATTCGGCATGATCCAAACGCCCTTGCCGATGGTGGTCTTCTTGATGGTCCGAGGATAGATGTTTTTCAAGATTGTGTCGGAAGGTATGTTGGCGTGTGCCGTGATGATGGCGCGGTCGCCAATCGACGAATGGTCGCCGATGCTGATTTGGTCCGTAAACACCCGGTCAAAAATCACCTCATGGCCAATATAGACGCCCTTCCCTATTTTCACTCCACGCCAACGCTGCATCACCGTCCGCCACGACTTGATGGGCGTGATGAAAATCAACTTGTCAAGAAAGAAACGCCACAGGAATTTGATGGCGTACCAAATCTTTCCGAAAAAGCTGTCCAAACCATAAAACTGAAGTACTTCTTTTGCTGGCATAATTATTCCGATTTACGTTGATAGAGTTCTTTGCAGGTAATAAACTCAAATGACTTCTTTTGGAAGAACGACAATTCCTTCTCAAAAATGGGTAAGGCTTTCTCGCCCAGGTTTTTCACTTTGAGCTTGTGGCGTAGCACATCGCCCAAAAGATAAGAGATATAATTGTTTGCACGGCGTTCGATCTTGCCTCCTTCCCAGTCCTCATCGATAAACTCGTTGGGATGGGTGAGAAACACAAACTGTCGGCCGTTGCAACAGGTCTCCCAATACAAGACGCGACGGGTCATTCGATTCAAGCCTGGAGCAATGCGCATGAAGGTACCAATATACGGGAAACCCATAGCAGAAATGGGCACCTCAAGCACTTGAGAATCGCCTTTTTTAAAGATGTTGTCTAGGTTGACGAAATAGGCTTTACGTGGTGCCGTAATCCAATGGAGCTTCTTCAGAGCGCCAAAAGAAAACATCATATCGAAGCGCTGTGAGGCAACCGAGCTGTCCACTTTGAAGCCCGCCTCCTTCATGATCATCGGGAAGTGTTCATCCACACGTGCTGCCGGTGCCCTAAACGAGACCACTTCGTCTCCGATGATATTTTCGAGAATCTGCTTGGATTGTTTCAGATGAGCGAGTTGTTCTTCAGGGGTAAGCACGTCGAAGGCTTTGCTCACCTCGTGGGTCAGGCCGTGGGAGCCCACCTCGTGGCCGCGTTCGTAGGCCATCTTCACCACCTCAGGATAGAGTTGGGCAATATGGCCCGTGTAGAAGAACGTGGCTTTAACGCCAAACTTGTCGTAGAGGTCAAGTAGGCGTGGCATGCCTTGGGTCAGCACATACCCGCCCGTCTTGTCACGAAGCTTGTGATTAAGGATCGACGTGGTCTCCACGTCATTGGTGATAAGACAAATGCGTTCTTTATTCATTCGCAACAAAGATACAAATATATTACAATCCTGTCAATTCTAAAAAATCCGTTCCATCCTTTGCCACTTCTCGGTTGAACTCGCTCCGGCGGCGCAGCTCTGGAATTGCGAGACGTAGGCTTCCCACTCTGCTTGCCTTGGCAGCATGGCCAATCGGGCCATGTCGCGGTCGAAGTCGAAGTCGTCTACCGTGTCCATGATCATGAAGAGCTGGCGGCCGTGGCGGTAGATCTGCATGTCGAGGATGCCTACCTCGCGCTGACCAGCTATGACTTCGGGCCAGACGTGGGAGTGGGCTTCGCAGTATTTCTCAATGAGATAGGGATCGTCAACGAGCGTTAGGGTTTGGCAATAACGTTTCATTTCACTCAGATTATATGTTTTTTTATTTCACACAGATTACACGGATGGCACAGATTTTATTCACCTACGGTGAATTTGTCATACAGATATCACATATTTTGATTCACCTTGCGGTGAATTGATGAAGCACGAACACCATATATAGTGACGATAATGAAACACAACAAAGGCAGCGCATAACTGACATTCACGGCAGGATGTCCCATGACCGTGCCACAATCGATAATCATCCCTTGCAGCGGGGGCATGAGGGCGCCACCCACGATGGCCATCACGAGGAAAGCGGCTCCCAACGAAGCATCCTCGAGGCTCACATCCTCCAAGGCCGTGCCATAGATGGTGGGGAACATCAGGCTCATGAAAAAGCTGATGCCTATCAGGCAGTAAAGTCCCGCTTTACCTACAATCAAGATGGCTCCCAACGTGCATAGCGCTGCACAAATCCCAAAGATGGTCAGCAGACGTCTGCCGTCGGTGTATTTCATCAGCCAAGTGGAGAGGAAACGCCCTACCAAGAACAGGCACATGGCAAGGATGTTATAGTTCTGCGCCGTGGCCTTGTCGATGCCCAAGTTATCGGCATAGTGGATGATGAAGGTCCATACCATAATCTGCGCCGCCACATAAAACACTTGCGCGATCACACCTTCGCGATAGACTTTGTTGGTCCAAAGCCGTTTCATCGTACCCCTAGTGGCCATTGTCGCTTGTCCCTCGGCCTTTGGCACTTTGACCAGCGCGATGATCACGAACATCACGACCACTACAATGCCCAAGGCCACATACGGGTCGCGTATCACCGCCAAGTCGTGCAACCTGATCTCAGCCTTCTCTGCCTCGCTCAGCATCGGAAACAGGATGTTGCCTGCGGCATCCCTCTTGTCGGAAAGCAAGTTGGGCAGCACAATCATGCTGGCCACGGCCATGCCTGCCAGCGAACCCATGGGGTTGAAGGCCTGTGAAAGGTTGAGCCGTCGTGTGGAATTCTCCTTCGGGCCTAATGAAAGGATGAAGGGATTGGCCGTCGTCTCAAGGAAAGCCAGGCCGAAGGTAAGGATATAGAGGCTGAAGCAGAAGAAGGTGAAGCTCTGACGAGCAGCAGCTGGGATGAATAGAAAGGCTCCGATGGCATAGAGCGCAAGTCCTAACAAGATGCCTTTCTTATAGCTGTAACGCCGGATGAACAGGGCTGCGGGCACCGCCATGGTGGCATAGCCGCCATAGAAGGCGAACTGAATGAGCGACGCCTTGGCAGCGGGCAGTTCCATCAAGGTCTGGAACGCAGCCACCATTGGGTTGGTGATGTCGTTGGCGAAGCCCCACAGCGCGAAGAGGGTTGTGATGGCGATGAAGGGCAGCAGGTACTTTTTCTCAACGAGCTTCATTATATTAAAGTTGAGAGTTTAGAGTTTAGAGTTTAGAGTTGTGGAAAGTGTAGAGTGTAGAGTTATTGAGTATCTAAGGGCGGCGGATAGTGAGTGGGATGGATTCGGGGTGGGTTTGGCAGAACGAATGTGCGTCTTTGACGACGCAGGCAAGATAGCCGCCTCCGCCGGCGCCGGGCATTTTCCAAGCTAGGACATCGGGGATAGCGGAATAGCGTTTGATGAAGTCTTCAATCGTAGGAGATTGCGGGTCTTCGCCCGCAATGACACCATGGGGGTGAACCATTCCAGGAAACATGGAAGTCTGGGCATTAAACGAAGCTTTGTAGGCCTTAGCAAAGGCGTCCAAGTCCTTATGCATGATGGCTTGCCAGCAGTCGTCGGCAGCTTGGGCCAAGGCCTTCACTTTCGGCTCGGTGATGTCTTTGCCTTCCACCACGGAACAGCCCGGTTGGCGTGGCTCCATGGGAATCATGACGAGATGCTGCTCGAGCCAACTCAAAATGTCTTCGTCTTGACAAGTCTCAATCTTGATGGGCCAATAGAGTTTGTCGTAATAGTGTCGCACCAGCCCCGGCATGCAGATGCCAATGCTGTCCTGTGCCCCACTGATGATGCCGTCGCTACGCTCCGGATCGTTCTCGAAACAGAAGACGAGCTTGGCGAGGGTCTCAGGGTCCATGTCGGGCAGTCGCATCGGCCATATCCTTTTGATCATGTTGCGTGTCGAGGTGGAGAGGCCGCAGCGCTCGCGCACCTCGAAAGTGGGCTCCAGCGAGATAGTGATGGCCCATCCTGGGGCGAAGCAGGAGACGTAGGGCTGGTCGATCCATGTGCCGGCGAGGTCCAAGCGGGTGGGAATCTGGCAGAGGTCCTGTTTCAGCGCGGTGGAAGAACGGGCTTCCAACCCTTTGGAGGGGGTGCGTTGCAGCACAATGTATTGGATGCCTCGCTCCTCGCAAAACTTACGTTTCGCTTCGGAGGCACCGTCCTCGTTGACCACAAAGATATCAGGCTTCACCCGATCGACAGTGCCGATGAAATCCATCACGCCGTCGCCATCGTTGATGAAGGCGTCTTTCACGTAGCGGATGGCCTTCACCATGAAGAGGCGCTCCTTTTCGGGATAGAGCGTCTTATGGTTTTTGTAGTGCAGGATGGTCTCGTCGGAGCCAATGCCCACATAGAGGTCGCCATACTGCGCCGCCTGGCGGAAGAACTCGACGTGGCCGCTGTGGAGGAGGTCGTAACAACCGCTGACGAAAACCTTCGGTTTCATTAGTGTAGAGTTTAGAGTTGTGGTTTGTTGAGAGTTCAAAGTTTAGAGTTGTGGTTTGTTGAGAGTGTATAGTTTAAGAGTTGTTAGTGTCATTTGGTTTGTAGGAGTTGAGGAGGCCTGAGAGAAGACGAGCGTCTTCTTGCCCTTCCTTATAAGGCACTCTATGGGCCGTACCGCGGCCCTCATCGCGGGCTTGACCCGCGATCTCCGCGATTTCCCCTTTCTCTTCATACGCCTCTTTCACCCCCCGCATATAATCAGCATCAACTCCAATGGCTTCAGCCAAATCTTTCCAATCAGGATTAAAGCCATTGATCAAGTCCTCTTTCCACTCTCTACGCCACTTCTTCAGTTGTTTCTCTCTATGTATTCCAACATCCAAGCGATCATACTCTTCATAATACACAAGTTTTTCAGTATTATACCTGTCAGAGAACCCTTGATTGATGTGTAACTTATGTTCTGCAACTCTCCTTTTTAGGTTCCTTGTGACTCCTGTGTAAAGAGTGGTGTTGTACTTGTTGGTTAATATGTAAACGATTCCTTTTGGGCCCATAGCATTATGAGATTGCGGGTCTACGCCCGCAATGAGGGGTTAACAGCATTGAGAGGGGCTAACAACGATTGGATTTACGCACGCAACGAAAGGTTAACAGCATTGAGGGGGTCTACATGGATTATGCCAAAAGCCAATGGCCAAAGGTGCGATTATCGCTCCGCGCGCATAGGGTTATTCAAAAAGTCATCATACGCCAAGCGGATGCCGTCCTCCAAGTCGGTCTTGTAGGTCCAGCCGAGGGCAGTGGCCTTGCTCACATCCAACAGCTTGCGAGGTGTGCCGTTGGGGCGGGTGGTGTCCCACTTGATGTTGCCTTCGTAGCCAATAACCTTGGCGACCAGTTCGGTGAGTGCCTTGATGGTCAGCTCCTTCCCTGTCCCAGCGTTGACGGTCTCGTTGCCGCTGTAGTTGTTCATCAGGAAAACGCAGAGGTTGGCGAGGTCGTCGACATATAGGAACTCGCGCAGCGGCGAGCCGTCGCCCCAGCAGATTACCTCCTTCAGCCCGTTGACCTTGGCTTCGTGGAAGCGGCGGATCAACGCGGGCAGCACATGGCTATGCTCAGGATGGTAGTTATCGTTGGGGCCATACAGGTTAGTCGGCATCACGCTGATGTAGTCGGTGCCATACTGGCGGTTGAGGAACTCACAATACTTCAGGCCGCTGATCTTCGCCAAGGCATAGGCTTCGTTGGTCTTCTCAAGCTCGCCTGTGAGCAGGCATGACTCCTTCATAGGCTGTGGCGCCATACGGGGATAGATACAACTGCTGCCGAGGAACTCCAGCTTCTTGCAGCCGTTCTTCCAAGCCGCATGGATGACGTTCATCTCGAGGATCATGTTGTCGTACATGAAGTCGGCCAGGGCGTTCTGGTTGGCGATGATGCCGCCGACTTTGGCCGCGGCGAGGAAGACGTATTCGGGCTTTTCGGCTTCGAAGAAGGCCTCCACCTGGTCCTGACGCGTCAAGTCCAGTTCTTTATGCGTCCTGGTGATGATGTTGGAATAGCCTTGTCGTTGCAATTCACGGACGATGGCCGAGCCCACCATCCCACGGTGACCAGCAACGTATATTTTGCTGTTTTTGTTCATTGTTTTTGTATTTGCTTCTAATACTGCGCTATCGGACAAACCCAAAACGGGAGACCCTCATGGCGGACAAGGATCCGCCATCTCTCACGCTTAGGGTGGCTCTGGATCATAATATCCATTTTCATACGCATCTTTTACAGACTGCATATATTCCTCATTCAATCCTATCGAATCCGACAAGTCTTCCCATGTAGGATTGAATTCGCTTATCAACTTCTCTTTCCATTCCCTACGCCATTTCTTCAGCTGTTTTTCTCTGTGGATACCATCAACGAGAAGATCATAGACTTCATAATACACCAGTTTCTCTGTGTTGTATCGTTCAGAGAAGCCATTATTAATATGGAGCTTATGCTCGGCCATCCTACGTATGAGGTTTCTGGTCACTCCTGTATAAAGGGTTGTGTTGTTTTTATTTGTGAGGATGTAGACAATTCCTTGGAGAGGCATAGGAGCGAGTGTGTCGTTTCGTGTCAGAGATCGCGGGTCTGACGCCCGCGATGAGGGGTTTGGGGTGTGAGTGGGTCGTTAACGGGAAAGGTTGGTGAGAGCGTTGGATGCAATGCATTTCTACCACGAAGGAATATCC
The DNA here is from genome assembly GCA_045117495.1 of Candidatus Limimorpha sp. GTDB lineage: Bacteria > Bacteroidota > Bacteroidia > Bacteroidales > F082 > Limimorpha. The sequence goes on from JBGUNT010000089.1 coordinate 59,457, forward strand.
CACTAATCCTCCATGTGTGTCTTCAAATACAACTTCTTCACAAACCTCATATCATGCTCGACCATGATCCTGACGAGGTCTTCGAAGGATGTCTTGCGGGGGTTCCAGCCGAGGAGTGTCTTGGCCTTGGTGGGGTCGCCGAGCAGCTGCTCCACCTCTGCCGGGCGGAAGAAGCGTGGGTCGACCTCGACCAGGCTCTTGCCCGTAGCGATGTCGATGCCTCTCTCGTCGACGCCTTCGCCTTCCCAGCGTAGGGTAATGCCCACGTGCTTGAAAGCCAAGGTGCAGAACTCGCGGACGGTGTGGTACTCACCCGTGGCGATAACGAAGTCTTCAGGCTTCTCCTGCTGCAGGATGAGCCACATGCACTCCACGTAGTCCTTGGCATAGCCCCAGTCGCGGAGGGCATTGAGGTTACCGAGATAGAGCTTGTCCTGATAGCCTTGCTTGATGCGTGCCGCCGCTAGGGTAATCTTGCGGGTGACGAAGGTCTCGCCGCGGCGTTCGCTCTCATGGTTGAAGAGGATGCCGTTGACGGCGAACATGCCATAGCTCTCGCGGTAGTTCTTCACAATCCAGAAGCCGTACTGCTTGGCCACACCATAGGGCGAGCGTGGATAGAAGGGTGTGGTCTCCTTCTGTGGCACCTCTTGCACGAGGCCAAAGAGCTCGGATGTGGAGGCTTGGTATATCCTGCATTTCTTCTCCAGCCCGAGGATGCGCACGGCTTCGAGAAGGCGCAGTGTGCCGACGGCGTCGGCTTCGGCGGTGTACTCGGGGCAGTCGAACGACACCTTGACATGGCTCTGGGCGGCCAGGTTATAGATTTCGTCGGGTTGTATCTTTTGGATGATGCGAACGAGCGACGACGAGTCGGTCATGTCGCCGTAGTGCAGGGTGAGCAGGCGCTTGTTCTTCATGTCGCGCACCCATTCATCGAGGTAGAGGTGTTCGATGCGACCTGTGTTGAACGACGACGAGCGACGGATGATGCCGTGCACCTCGTAGCCTTTTTCCAAAAGGAACTCGGCAAGGAATGAGCCATCTTGGCCCGTGATGCCGGTGATTAATGCGGTTTTCATTCTTTTTGAAAGTTGAGAGTTTAGAGTTTAGAGTAGTTGAGAGTGTAGAGTAGTTTGTTAAGAGTGTAGAGTTTTAACCTTTATTTAGTTTTGCTGGAAGTATTCTATCTACAATCACATAGTTTCCTTCAATATGATAGACATAAATCCAGCGACGATTGTGTGACACCATCCTACGAGCTTTGGGATGTATCATACGCAAAGTCTTGGACGTTGTGCAGCCATAACAATCAGCATATACTGCCAGCATCTTAATTTCGGCGCGCATATTATTGGCATAGCGGACAGCTCCTTCTTCTGATAACATTTCGTCAAGAAAGATTCGTAGCTTGTCCATGTCAGCTCGTGCTGAATAGCTGATTCTAACCTCATAGATTTGCATAGTCCTTACGCACTAATGAAATCAATTCATCAAAATAGGCATCGACCGACATCGTGTTTGCCAATACGTTCTCGGTTGGAATAGCACCTGCATTGGGAGCATAAGTGGCGCTAGAAACACCATATGCAGCTGCTGGCTCTGATGCCTTGAGCGGATCGTTTTGTGTATCTTGATAAGTTTTACTCATATAATATCTTTACTCGTTTGTACCACTGCAAATATACAAATAATACCTTTATGACGCAGGTATAGATTGACTACGCCGAATCGTAGATTTCCACGCTCGCGCGCAAATCCTCCACAGGGATGACATGCCTGCTGCTGAGGTGCGCGAGCCCGATAAGGGCGAAACGCAAAGATTTATGATAGATTTGTGGAAGATTTGTTTCCTTCTCTTCAACGTTACCAGTTATTTTTTCGCAAAAATACATATTTTGTCATAAAATGATTATCATAAAATGACAAAATCTTTGTTTTTCATTTTGCTCATCAAAGCAGGCATTGGATGCCAATCAGGCAACGGTTCCTTGATCTGTAATGTCAAATTATTGGTTAATCATTTGTACCGGCGGAAGGAATAGACGGTCCTTACGCCCAAGGCTTCTTTCTGTAAGACAAGTTTCAACCGCGACATCTCCACGACTTGATAGGTGCCTGACAGGCGCATTTCATAGCGAAGACCCTCCGTGAGCCAGAGCGTCTTCGTGAAACTTATCCGCTTCTTGGAAGCGTTGAAGGAGAACTGCGAGCCGTCCACATCCACGTCATCGAGGTCGAACTGCGTGAAACTACCTTTCTTTGCAAGCGCGATGCGCGGTTCGCTCAAGGAAAGATAGAAATGGACACCGGAATAATCGACTTGATTCTGGGCGTCCTGCCCGACCGTACCGGCGGGAACGACACTCTTGGACTCCAGGGCCCACACTCCGTAGATGGATCCCGTGAGATCTCCAGTATGACTGACCCTATTCACCCCGCAGGATGTAAGCAGGGCCGTGCAGGCTATAACAGCCACAATCAACATTCTTTTCATGGTATTATCGATTATTAAAATCATTGGTGGCACTATATGTAAACACTTACGAAATCGTATTACTTGCCCGTTCTTCTTGATAAAAACGGAAAATAACAAGCACCATCATTTTCTCTTCAGTGGAGCCAGCGAATACACCTTATTTGGCGCATCGGTCATTTTCACGACTCTTTTCAATATGGATGCAAAGTCAAATGAATAACCAAGCATCCTGATTTCAGGAACAAGAAGCTCGTCTATATCGCCAAAATAAATGATGGCCTTGTCAACCATGATTGGGTCGTAGGCAGGATAACGTTCAAGCAAAAGATGCTTTATTTGATTATATGAAAAACGGGTTGAAAGAAACGCTATGTCCACAAAATCTTTGGGGCGCTTACCAGAATTAATAATCGCATGCATTTTCATGGCAGCGATATCTGCAATAGATGCAAGTCGCATTCCATCTTCATTAAGTGATCCCTCCAACCATGGGAAAGGATGGTGAATGACATCGATCTTAACTCCATTTATAAAACCAATAAGCGTGTTCTCTTCTATAACCGAAGGAGTAAGACCATACTTGTCTATCAAAAGTGACTGCACCACCATCATATCCATCAGCTCAACACTGAACAAGTCCAAGTCGTCGCTTTCGCGGTGCCCAATCTGGAGTGACAATGCAGTACCACCAACCAATCTGGTTGTGGCAAGAGCCGGCTCAGCTTGCAAAGACTTTAACAGCTCAAGTGTACTTCCCTTAATTGTGCTTGTTTGTAACATCTTGTTTCTGTAATATCCAAATTAAGCGCTTTGCACATAAAATCCAAATTGCGCGGTGACAAATCGACCACCTCGTCACGAGCAATCTTTCGGAAACCGCGTATGCCTCCATACAGGTCAAAAGCCCCATACCAATCTGACAAACGGCCCATAGAAATCACACGTTCCGCCACGGTCTTCCGGTATTTCTGCCAGTCGAAGTTTTCCAGCTGATACTCCCAAAGCAATCCTCTGTTGATTTGGTGTTTCCCTCTTTCCAACTTATATGTAGCAAATACTTTCATTTGAAAATATCAATTCAAAATAAGGATGATAACTGGAATATTATGATTATGCAAAGATACACAAATTATGTGAAATATGCAACACCTTTATCTGTGTTTTTCGTTCATTCTCCTTGATAAGGGCGAACTAAGAATCAAGTCCGAGCATCATCGGTCTTCGGCAAACGATGACTTTGGATAAAAAGGGCAAGTAGGCATGTCATCCCCGCGGCACGCAGTGCGACAGAAAGGAATCTATGACTGCAGCTTAAATTAGCTAGTCCATCTGACGATTCCCATGCCGTCGATTTGTGTCATCGAAAGGATTAAAGTAACACAAACTGATTATGCAAGGGAACAATCAACTTTAATTTTGAGATTTATTTTCTCAAAATGCCTGCTTATTCGTATTATAGTTTTGGCCCTTCATAATCTAAGACCTCTGTATAGATTGCCGAAACCAACATACCACTAACACCTCTCGAACTATCCCCAAATATTTTCACTGCATAACGAGCACGCGTAACGGCTACGTACATTCGACTATGCCAAGCATAATTCATAAAATGGTATGCTTCCTTTTCGGTTGAACGAGAAGGTGGTACTCGTCCATCATCCACACCCACCATAACAACTGCATCAAACTCAAGGCCTCCCACATAATCAATACCTCCTAATACAAATTTCCCTCCCAGCTCGGCTTTTTTCATAGTTTTCGTGTCACTTCGGCTTTGTAATTTCTCAAAACCTTTGTGATTCGCCAGCATATATTTCTCAAACTTGGAGATAAGTTCTTCTGAAGTAGGAATAAAGACAACTTTCGATTTTGAAACTCGTTTTTGGCCACAATAGTTTTCAGCCCATTCCACTGCCTTCTCAATTGATACAGCATCACCTTGGACAAGGGAATAGGAAGGACGGATTGATTTTAACTCATCATCGTTAATGAAATTGAAAGCAGCGTAATTCAACGGATTCTCGAAAGTAAACAAAGTGGCTCCAGATGAAAGGATGTTGAATGCGAGGTTTACAATGTCAGGAGAGCATCTGAAAACAGTGTTAAAACTGTTCTCCTTGGTTTCCCCTTCAATTGCATATGCTTTCGAAATGGAAATATCATCAGTTCCCCAATCACCAATAGCTTGTGAACGATCTATAGCATAGACAATATTCTGTGGCGTATTATCGTTTGGCTTATTCATAAAGTGAAACACTGAAAGCTCATTAATATTAAAGAGATGTGTTTCATCAACCATCAGAGCATCATAGCCCTCGTTTATCCTTCTTCTATTCCAAATTGGAGTTCTTACTTGTCCAAGCGCAGTTAAAGTTATATCATCACTATCATATTGGCCCACCTTCATTAATGCTGATTGATATTGGTTATAAACGCTATAAGTAAATTTGTAATCAGAATCATACTTTAAAGGTAACGAGTTTTGGGGACGCGGAATTTGCTTATATGTTTCATATTCGCCCATAGCTCGACCTTTTATTAAAACTGCTATCTCTTGCTGTAGTATTTGAACCATGGTTTCTTGTGGAGTTGATTCAACAAAACGCCTGAATTCCTTTGAACAAATATTACTAAATGTATTATTCCAATATTCATCTTTTATATGCGTGTAGGCTTCTTCAATGTAATAATATTGCAACTCTTTTGATGTTGCAGCATCTTTGTCAAGATACTCTAGGTCAGAAATACTATTAGTTCCAAGATGATTAGCGCTCCATTCTTGTAAAGTCGTTATTAGCAGAGATTGCGCAGGTTTGGTTTCTAATTCTTCATAATCTTGATAATTCTCGCAATTCGCCCTAAAAATGTCTATGACACGTTCCTTTGTCGATTTAGAATGCGTAACAAAAATGATATGATACTCCTTCTGTTCTTTTTTATAGTGCTGCAAAATAAAAATACAGCGCAAAATCAAACAAAGTGTTTTACCAGTTCCAGCCGCACCCGTCAATCTTTCAGGACCATTAACCAAAGACAAAACGAATTCTTTTTGAACGTCTGTCAAATAATACTTCCAATTATCAAAACCTATTTTCTCATCAACTGTAAGTGGATGTTCTCCCAAATCTATCTGGTTTATATTGGCAATTTCAACGTTTTCATCATCAATTGGCAAAGACTTGAACTCTACACAATTCAAATCATCAATCACTTTAGTCAAAACTGTATAAGTTGGAGCTTTTTTGGCACTTGTACAAAAATCAAAAACTAATAGATAGTTATAGTTTTTCTTCTGTAAATGAGTGTTTCCATTTCTGTCAATCACTATTTTCTCAACATTATGGGAGGCCACGAATGGGTTAGGATAAACCAAAGACAGATTGGTATCAGGAAGATTCTTCTCACAACTTGCCAAAGGATATCCCTCAAAATACCTTATTGCAAATTTGACTGTTTTTTGGAAAACATTGATAATCGTTCGGTTGTCTTGCTTATCATCAAAAGCATGAAAACTAGTTAAGTCAAACACAAGACCTGTATCTTTTTTGGAATCCTTTGTGCAAAAAACGACACCTCGTTTAGTCTTTATCAAAAGGATTTGACGGTGATTCCATTTATTAAGGATTGAATCATCCAAATATTTAAGTCTTAAAATTTCACACAATACTCCACTAATCTCATTCTCATATGACTGAAGAAATCTATCAGATGAAAACCTCTCAATTGCCTTATAGGTTAAAGCTATATATAACATTTTATTCATACTATTATTTATTATTTGGTTTTGTTTTTGCAATCCTAATTAGTTTTTCATGAGTCCCCAAAGGCATATCTTCTACACCAATACGATTAAAGTTATACATAAACGCTTGTAAAATATGCTCTATATATGGTGAAGAAATCTGCCCATCAACATAATAAAACCTTTCCTCATTTGAAGAAACACACAAATCATCTAATTGGTGATTGATTGGCTCTATATCAGTTTTTAAGGCTCCCTTAGCAATCAAGCTTGCTGTTTCACAGCTCAATCTCCTAACATCTCGAAGCATGATAACATAATAATCACAAGGCAAATAGTCAGCCCATTTTTCTATAAGATAACAAGATGCTATTTTATTATCTTTCAATTGTTTCAAATAATCAACATGCTTGCCTTTTTCAGTCGCCAAAAACTCAATGAAATTATTACTGTTATAATCTGAATAAAAATCCTCAATCTTTTGTTGAATAGATTCTTGCTGTTTTTTCTTGCATTTGGAATCGATCAATTTCAACAAGTCGGTCTTTTCCAAGCCCAATGATGTGATTTTTTCGCCCATGCCAAGGTTCTTCATTTCATTGTCTATTGAGCCTCTTAAATCACTTTTCCACTGCTCAAATATTTCTTTTTTTGCCACTTTCTCATACCAATCTCTAAATGAAACGATTGGCAAATAATGAACAGACCTGACTTTCCCTTCGTGTCCCAAATCACATCGAGGCGTTATTATGCAACCAAATGCTTCCGCCTCAGGAAATTCTTCGGCGATACATCCCGTTATTATGCTTCCCTGGGTAATTGTCCCTATCTGAACTCTTTGAAAAACGCTCCGCATTCTTTTAATTTCATTGAATAAACGTTACCAAATTCCTATTAAAACACCGAACTACTAACAATTAAAGCCAAGATAAAAAATACCGAATAAATTCATAACCGTGTAGATTTTTAAGAGTTTGTTTAAATTTCAAGTCGATAATTTGTTAAGCATGATTTTTGAGAAGGCGATTTGGATCATGGCCTCGGAGGAATCGGAGT
>JBGUNT010000090.1:0-18322 GCA_045117495.1 Candidatus Limimorpha sp.
CGCCTATCTGCTGCAACTGAAATGGTGGGATTGGGACATAGAGAAAATTGAGGCAAATTTTGAAGCCTTGTCAAGTGGTGATTTGTCATTGATCAAAGAGATTAACAGACAGTAGAAGAACTTGTAGAACAGTAAATTCCAATTATATCCCCATCATCGAGCAGTTGCGCGACTGGGGCGACGGCTTCCGCCCGAGGATGATGGAGATATTGAGGGATGAAGGATGCAAGTGACTGAGGGAAGCGTGTAACGTTATCCGTAAGTCTCGATCAAGTGCTTCACGAACTGCATGTCATTGAAGTTGATGACACCCGTGTCGTGCTGGTTCATCTTGGCGATTTGGGCCATTTCGTCGTCGGTGAGGCTGAAGTCGAAGATATCTAAGTTCTGTGCCATGCGTTCCTTGTGGCTCGACTTCGGGATGGCCACGATGCCGCGTTGCGTGAGCCAACGCAAGGCCACTTGCGAGGCGGTCTTGCCATACTTGGCCCCGATGCCGCCCAACAACTCGCTCTTGATGATGCCGTCGACGCCCTGTCCGCCGAGTGGACCCCAAGCCATCATCTTGGTGCCGAACTCGTTGAGCGTTGGCTCGATACCGCGCTGTTGGATCATTGCGTTGCATTGCAGCTGGTTGACCATCGGCTTGGTGTCGACATAATGCGCGAAGTCGAAGAAACGGGCTTCCTGGAAGTTGCTCACGCCGATGGCACGCACCTTGCCGTCTTTGTAGGCCTTCTCCATCGCCCGCCACGAGCCGAACACGTCGCCGTAGGCCTGGTGGATGAGCAGCAGGTCGATGTATTCGGTTTGCAGCTTGCGGAGGCTCTCGTCAATGCTCTTGGCGGCTTTCTCTTCGCCGGCGTTCGAGATCCACACCTTGGTGACGAGGAAGAGGTCTTCGCGTTTCAGTCCGCTTTTGCGCCAGGCGTTGCCAACGCCTTCTTCGTTGAAGTAGGCCTGTGCCGTGTCGATGAGGCGGTAGCCGACGCTCAGCGCGTCGCTGACGCAGCGTTCACATTCTTGAGGGCTGACGAGAAACACCCCGTAGCCGAGGAGCGGCATTTCCACTCCGTTTGACAGTTTGATGTATTCCATAGTTTTGCGTTTTAGACAATATTGATGCAAAGAAACGAAAAAACCGCAATTTATCCTACAATGTCATGTTTGCGCTGATGGCTCCGACGATTTCGTGTGCTTTGTATGGCGCTTCGATGAAAGCGGCCTCTTCGTCGCTGAGGGTGAGGTCAACGGCCTTCACAGCATCGTCGAAGTGCTTGGCATTAGTGGCGCCGACGATAGGAGCCGTTACGCCACGCTTGAACTGCCAGGCCAAAGCGACCTGCGACATCGACACGCCTAATTGCTCTGCTAATTCAGCCACGCGGTCGATGATTTCCAAGTCGTTCTCTTTCGCGTGGTCGTACTTGCTGCGGATGGTCTTGTCGGTATCGCTGCGCTTGGTGCCGCTCTCCCAGCCACGGTGCGACAGGTGACCGCCAGCCAATGGCGAATAGGGGATGCGCGACACGCCGTATTGCTCCGCGATGGGTATCAACTCGCGCTCGTCTTCACGATAGATTAGGTTGTAATGGTTTTGGAGGGTCGAGAAGAGCGTCAAGCCGTTCCTTTCGGCGCAAATCTGCATGTTATGGAACTGATAGCCGTACATGGCTGAGGCTCCAATGGCTCTTACCTTGCCCGACTTTACCAATGAGTCAAGCGCTTCCACAGTCTCTTCAATGGGGGTGGAATAGTCGAAACGGTGGATCTGGTAAAGGTCGAGGTAGTCGGTCTGGAGGCGTCGTAAGGTCCCTTCAATCTCGCGCATGATGGCCTCACGCGAAAGGAAGCCTTCGTTGAAATAGACTTTTGAAGCTAAAACCACATCCTCGCGTTTTACCCCAAGTTGTTTGATGGCCGCCCCAAGATACTCTTCACTTGTGCCATGCGAATAGCAGTTGGCGGTATCGAAAAAGTTGACGCCTAAGTCAAGGGCGTGTTTTACCATTTGTCTGGTCTCATCCTCGCCAAGCGTCCAAAGATGGAAGTCCTCAGTCGGCTTCCCGTATGACATGCAGCCTACGCAGATGCGCGATACCTGGATGTCTGTCTTTCCTAAATTTGTGTATTTCATTATTAGTCTTTTTTTCTTTGGTTAGTACCCGATTTCCTTCAGCCACTTGTCGATTTGGCTCACCATGGCCAATGCTGCGATGATTGACAGTTTTTTCATTTTTGATGAGATTTTGATTACGCTGCAAAAATACCTCAAATCTCCGAAGCCCGTGTTTCACGGATTTCGGGGAAATTTTCACTTTTTACGGATGGAATGGCTTATAGTCCTTTTGTTTTCAGCCACTCGAAAAGCAAGTCTGCAATCTCAGCGTTGTTCATCTCCTGGAACATGAAATGGCTGTTGCCAAAGAGGAAGAATTCCAGCCGAGGCAGTGTCACTTTGAAATCAGCGGTAGCAGCCTTTCCTCGAAAATCCTGCGCTCCACGATGCGATAATGCGGGTGATAGGCCTCGTTGTAGCGGCGACTGTGATGCACGGCTTGGCTGTTTCGGGCGGCTTCGTTCAGCAGGGATGATGACTTTTCCTCTAAAAAAATAGCCATTTTTTGGGATTGTGTAAATGGCAAAAGAAGCGGATTTTTGCAAAATATTTTAGATTTATGACTAAATTGATAGCCTTTATCCTATTGTGTGTCAGTGTTTCATCACTAAAAGCACAACTTTTCAATGGCACCATGACTTTGGGGGACTATACCCGAGAAAATGTCACCGTTCAATTACAACCAACATTGCAACCTGACAACTACACTTTGACGCTTTTTGGTGTCAAGTTCGCCCGAATGATGCCCGTCAACCTTGATGTGGAATTAGCCCCTATCGTCATAAAAGACAATCAATTGGAAGGGGACAGCATCGTGCCCATCAGCAAAGCCAAAAGATATGAGAAGCGCCTCGTACGGCATTTGAAAGGTAGCCAACGGGAGGGTACGCTTTCATTCACATGCCAAATGGGCGGCAAGAAACTAACCTACAACGGAACCGCAAAAAGATGAAAAGACACCTATTATTGCTTATCCTAGCCTTAACGGCATTCTTCTCGTCGCAGCAATGCCATGCCCAAGAAGGTTGGCGCTTCGATGGCGGCATGATGGTTCACATAGGTTATCTCCATGGCAACATCAAGGCTTTGGATTATGATGCCAAAGGCTTCACTTTCGGCCTTGGCGGGGTGCTCCGCTTCCACTTTGGTAAACACTTCCGCATTGGGGGCGAGGGATATGTCTCAACGATGCGACAGATGGGCAACGGCAGCTATATCCGCACCAGTTGCGGTGGGCTAATCGCGGACGCCTACTGGCGTTTTGGCCGCTGGCAGCCCTACGTCGGCTTCACGGTTGGCGGAGGCAAAACATCAACATTGCTAATGTTTGATGGCTCTGCCGACGACTGGATGCCCGAACCTCATACCGTGCTCCACAACGAGAGCTTTTTCTTCGTCAATCCCAACATCGGCGTGGAGTTTGCACTGACCAAAGCCATTCATCTCACCCTCAAAGCAGACAGGATAGTTCCCCTTTCTCCTACCGAGATGCCCACTGGAATAAGGTTTTATTTAGGCGTTCTTTTTGGGCATTGACCCAATCCCACCTTGCTTTTGAACTGCTTCCGTATTCTGCAAAAAAATCCGCAACCCAAGCCTGTGCTTGGATTGCGGAATGCTCTGTTGTTGTGGTTCATCATTTCAGCTTCCCATACCAATCGTCATCCACAGGCTCAAGCCACTCGTTGCTGTTGCCAGGTTGGACATTGGCGTGGTAAGTGAGGTGTTGCATCCACGAGTCGGCGGCGGCGCCGTGCCAGTGCTTCACGCCTTCGGGGACGGCGACAACCACGCCCGGCTTCAGCTCGACGGGTTCCTTGCCCCATTCCTGGTACCAGCCGCGACCGCTCACGCAGATGAGCATCTGCACCGCGCCGTGGTGGACGTGCCAGTTGTTGCGGCAGCCCGGCTCAAAGCTGACGTTGCAAAGACCGCTCGCAGGGTCGAGGAGGGCGAGGTAGCTGTTGCCGATGAAATACTGCGCGTAGGTTGTATTTGGCTCGCCAAGCGGCCATGCCGAGGTCGAATAAGGCTTGGCCTGACCGTCGACCACCGTGGCGATGGCGGATTCGGCACGCGAGGCTTCCGATTGCAAGCCGTTGGCTTTCAAGGCTTCGGCGATGTCGCGAAGCTGGGCTTCGGTCAAGCCCATGTTCAATGCTCCACGCACATGGGCGATGAGTTGCGGCATCACGTTTTCGAGGCCGCTAAGGGCACTCACGGTGATGAGTTCGCGGTCGGCAAAAGTGAGGTTGTCGCGGGCGAAGATGTCGCCGAAGAGGTGGGCCTTCAGGTAATAGTCCTCAGCGGGACAGAAGGCATAGTCGAAAGGCTGGCCGCTGAGTTTGGTTTGCACCTCGGTGCCTTGTTTCAGGGCATCGTAATTGGAGGGCAGGGGAGAGGCATCTGTGCCTTCTTCAATGGATTGACCATTGGCCTTGCGTTGGTCGATCACTTTTTGCAAAGTGCCAAGAGCGTTGAGCGAGCGCGGGAACCCCGTATAGGCATAAAGCTGCGAAAGGGCTTCCTTGGTCTGGCTGACGGTGAGTCCGGCATCCATGCCCTCGTTGATGGCTTTGGCCAAGGCGGTATAGTCGGCTTTGGCCTCGTTGCAGGCTATTGCGGCCATGGCAGCGGCTTGTTCCTTGTTGAATGTCAGCGTGTTCATGTCTTTGTCTTGTTTCGTTTCGGTCTTCGGTGTGCAGGCTGCGAGCGATGTCGCCAAGGCTGCGATGATGATGGTGTGTGATCTCATTTTGCTGTAGGATTTGGTTGCAAAGTAACGAAAAATCCGCAAAATGCGATTTATATATTTTGCGGATTGTTTTTCACAAATTACTTGAAAAATTCGTTTTGTCCAAATTCAAATATCGTTTTCAATCGTCTTAATAACCAAATTGACGAAGGGAAGGTGTTCACGCGTCTGTTTGTCGATGACATGACCGAAAAGGTTGGCGTCTGTGTTTTGTGCGATAGTCGTATGCGCAATGATCGCCAATAGCGCTACAATAAATGCTTTTTTGAATCTAGGTTTCATACTGGTTTTAATGAAATTATTATTGGTTATGTGTCATTTGGATGTCAAAATTCCGACAATTACTGTAACTCGACCATCCCAAGTAATGGTGAAAATCTTGTATGGAATAGCTATTTTATGCTATTCTTGGAAGGGTAGCGGTGCACAAGGGGGAAAAAACAAATCGTCCGAATATACCAGTTTCTATGAAAAACTGGCTTTAAGAAAAAGGATCAAATAATAGTGGAATGAAATAGGCGTTAAAAAACAAACTCCACAATAGCGCTCGCCTCGCCACCAATGGCTAACTCGATGATGAAACCGTTTTCGATCTGGAAAAGGGTAGGAGTGAGGCTGTCACCCAGTTTGGCGGCCACACGGTATTCCACGCGAAGGCCCTTCACGACGAAGTCCTCGGGCAGCAGTTCCATAGCCATACGAATGTAGTTGGCGTTGTTCACGTGGCGGTTGTAGTCGATGTCGGCACGCATCACCGGGATGGGCGCAAAGGTCTTGCCTCCTTCCTTTGGCAGGATGATGCGCCGGTCTTTGTAGTTCATCTCCAGCTGCGGCTCGATGAGCAATGAGTTGGCCACGACATCGTCCACACGCTTCAGTTTTCCATTGGCTTTATCCACGAAGGCCCCCATGCTCCAAGTGCGGTAGCAGGGCTTGCCTTCGGCATCATAGATGAAGGTGTTGCGGAAGCCGAACATGGGCTTCATGCCATATACCGAGGTGGTTACGGTAAGCTCTTCCTTGAAATCGGGCACACGCATGATCTCCACTTGCCTTGAGGCAAGCAGCTGCGCCATATTCTCGCGGGCAAAGTATTCTTTTACCTGTGGCTCGCTGTCGATCCACATCTCCGAGCAGTCTTGCATCATCTGAAGGGCCGAGAACAGCTTGAGTTTGCCCTCGCTGTCGCAGGTACTGGTGGTTACTTTGTAATTCAGGCTGTACATGGTTTCTATTTTTTCGGCAAAAGTACGGTTTTTTTTGCCTGCTAAGACAATAATTCCAGAGCTTGTCAGTTATTCTTAGTACCTAGCCATGATTGATTTTTTCCGAAAATATGTTTCTTTTGTCGCACTCATCCTGATGGGGCTGTTTCTTCTTGGCCTTATTAACACGGATAAAGAGGATTTGTACGTCATGGAACAAACTGAAATCCAATCTGGTATGTCGTTTGATAGTGACGAGTTTGACGACGACGAGGATTCGGATTTCGTGCTCAATGGCCCATCGGATGGTTTGCAATGCCGATGCGACCTTCGTCCAATTACAACAATAGGCGAGGAACGAAGTGAAAATATGTGTTCGGCGGCTTTGCGTCTTGGACAAGTGAGGCGTTATGCCCCAAGGAAAAACTTGGCTGACAGCCATAACTATATCGTTACGAAAAACATGAAAGATGGTGCGGACTACGGTTCGGACCATCTTTTTTTATCCGATAAGTCAATCTTTTTCTTTATAACGAAAGCGGTCAATGCGTCATCGTTGGCCGCTTTTTCAAATTTATGCTTATGCTCATTGTTATCGCAATTCTAACCCTAATCGCAGGTATCGGTGTATTTTTAGTGGCCTGCAAGATGTTGAGTTCCAGCCTTGAAAGCGCCAGCAGTGCGGGCTTGAAGCGACTGTTCGCCAAGATGGGGAATAACAAGTGGCTCGGCGTGGGCATCGGCACGGTGGGCACGGCGGCCATACAAAGCTCGGGCGCGGTGACGGTGATGGTCATCGGCTTCGTGAACGTCGGCATCATGTCGCTGGCACAGGCCGCCACGGTCATCTATGGCGCCAACATCGGTACCACGGTCACCGCGCAACTGGTGGCCTTGGGCATGTTTGGCGGCAACGGCATCTCCACAACGGTGCTCTTCTCGGCTTTGGCTGGCATCGGGGCCTTTGTGATGATGTTCTCGAAACGTGACAAGTGGAAACAAACCGGAAGCATCTTGGCTGGTTTTGGCTTGCTGTTTGTCGGCCTCGGCATCATGTCGGGCGCCATGTCGGAGTTTGCCGCCTTGGATTCGGTGAAACAGTTTTTGGCCACCATCCGTAACCCCTTGTTGATCGTGTTTATCGGTGCTTTGCTGACGGCCATCATCCAGTCGTCATCGGTGCTGACTTCCATCGCCATTACCATGGTGGTGGCGGGACTGCTCTCGCTCGACCAAGGTATCTACCTTACGATGGGTTCCAACATCGGCTCGTGCGTAGTGGCGATTTTGGCCGGCATGACCAGTGGCCGAAACGCCAAACGAACTGCGCTTATCCATTTGTTTTTCAATGTAATGGGTGTTGCTCTGTTTTTGCTTATCGCCTTGGTTCTTCATCTTTTTACCCAAGGGGATTGGGGATATGGGAGGATGTTTGAAGCGATGTTCCCGCACGCCCCGCAGGTGCAGTTGGCCATGTTCCATACCGTTTTCAACGTCTGCACCACCTTGGTCGCACTGCCTTTGACCAACAACTTGGTTCGCTTGGTGTGCCGCCTCATTCCCGACGATGTCTATGAGCTTCGAGACGACAAGTTCCATCTGCATTTCCTTGACGACTCGATGCTGGTCACGCCCGCCTTGGCGGTCAGGCAGCTGAAGGCCGAAGTCGAAAACATGGGCGAGTTGGCACACGACAACTTCTGCCGTGCCATCCATATCGTCACCACATTAGATTTCAGTGATTTGGAAAAGTTCAAGAAGACCGAAAACGAGCTTAACTTCCTGAATAGCGAGTTGACCCGATATGTGGCGGTGCTTTCATCAAAAGCGCTTAGCGAAACTGATAGTAAGTACCTCAGTTGCAGCGTGAAAAGCGTGAGTGACCTGGAGCGCATCGGCGACTATGCCGAAAACATCGTGGAGTATGCTGAAAGCCTGCAAACCCAGAATGCGACATTCTCAAAGCCTGCCATTCAGGAAATCAAGGAAATGGAGCGTAAGATCACGGCACTTTACAACGAAGTCAAGAAAGCCTACCACGACCTTGACTTTACGGCACTTGAATATGCCTACCAGATTGAGGAACAGATTGATAGCTTCACGGAGACCATGGAGTCGCAGCACATCAAGCGGCTTGTGGCCGGACAATGCACCCCGCAGGTAGGAGCCGAATACATCTCACTGGCTCAAAACGCCGAGCGTGTGGCCGACCATTTCATCAACGTGGGCAAGAGTATCAGGAGTTTCGCTTAGCCCAAACGTTCACAAAGGAATTGTAGTTTCATGACCATACTCGATGTCGTCTATGTGCACTAAAAAAAGTGCAATATTTTTGATTTTATGCACTAAAAAAAGTGCATTATTGGGTTTGTTTCTAGGCGTAATCAGCTATCATCTCACAAACAGGATCTTCCCTAAGAATCTTCGGAGCAGACTTCCCCGCCAGCACCAACACTTTCTTGCCATTGCGATAGATGTGGAGCTGCCGTGAGCGAACCACAGCAGTAAGGTCCTCGTCGTCTTGCAAGGCCATCCATAGACGATGGTATTCGCCATCCTCTTCAAACAGCTTCTTCTGCAAATGCGAACACATATTGGCGGTGTCGATGGTCATCGTGTCAATCTCTCAATGATTTCAGCGTCAGTTTCGTTTAGCGCTTGCAAAGATACGCCTTTTTGATGACTCCCAGAAGATAGTGGAGCTTTCCAAAAACCGAGCAAACCAAATTATGCGTATTTTTACAGCCTAAAACTTGTCTATTATGAAACGTTTCATATTGATATTCACCTTTTTATTACAGCTGATAGGGTTGATTTCCTGCCGCGAACAGATAACCAACACTTCGACCGTCCTCATCCCCGAACCGAAAGAGTTCCAGCAAATTGGAACGCGATATCACAAACTAAAAGAAGTCGTCATCGATTCCATCACCAGTTTTGCCAACCCCGATGAGTACCGGTTGGTCATACGAAAGGGCAAGGCCCTCGTTTCGGGCAACGCTGTATGGGCCCAAAGCACCCTTTCCCAATTAACGGATGATCAAGGCTGTGTGCCCAATGTGAAAATCCATGACTGGGCAGCATATCCTTTCCGGGGCTTTATGCACGATACGGGTCGCAACTATCAGACCATCAATATGCTTAAGGCGACACTTGATTTGATGGCCTTCTACAAACTGAATTATTTCCACTGGCATCTTACCGACTATCCTGCATGGCGCATTGAGTGCAAGGTTTATCCACAACTCAATGACCCTCAGTACCAAAGAAAGGGCCGTGACGAAGGAAAGTTCTACACATACGACGAAATCCGCGAATTGATCGCTTACGCCCGTGAACGAGGCATCACCGTGGTGCCCGAGATCGACATGCCCGGCCATTCCACTTATTTCAAGGACGCTTTTGGCTTCACGATGGATTCGAAAGAAGGCCGTGAAGTGCTCGAGAAGTGCCTTGAAGAGTTCTTCCGTGAGATTCCGAAGTCCGATTGCCCTTATATCCACATAGGTTCCGACGAGGTGTGGGTCGAAGACCGTGAGGGATTCATGCAATGGATTGAGAATGTGATTGAAAGCCATGACCGTCAGGCGATTGCATGGGACCCGGGCTTGCCCGCTTCCGACCATGTGATCAGGCAGATTTGGAACGAGGCGGCTGGCTCCAACGCCGCCGCTACGACGAAAGGCGGGAAGTACCTCGATTCATTCGTCGGCTACTTGAACTATTACGACCCGATGCTGTTCACGAGCCGCTGTTTCCTGCATACTGCCGCTGCACAATCCGTCCCCGACACAACTAAAGCTTTGGGTGGCATCCTCTGCCTTTGGAACGACGTGCGTGTGGACAAAAAGGAAAACATCGCCCTGCACAACGGCATGATTAATGGCATGATGGCTTTCGCCGAGCGTTTTTGGAACGGGGGCAATGCGGGCGAGGTGGAGAACGAAAACCTTTTGCCCGACCCTTCTACCGAGGCAGGGCAGAAGCTGGCCGCCTTCGAGGAGAAAATGGTCGTTCACCGCGACCGTTTCCACAAGGAAAAAATGCGTTGGGCTCCCAATGCGCAAATCCGCTGGAAGGTGAAGATAGAAGAACATGAACCTCTTGCGGCCTACGGTGGCATTGTTGACTTGGATGCCTTCTGCCAAACGAAACATATAAGTGTAGGCGACACGGCACTGGCTACGGCACAAACCGTCATCACCGCCGAGCGCGACATGGATGTTGAGGCTTGGATAGGCTTCTGTGTGCCAGCACGTTCCAACCGCAACGGCTATGGCATTGGGCAGCAAGGCCGATGGGAAGGCAATGGTCAGTGTTTCGTGAACGGAGAGGAGATTCTGCCGCCAAAGCCATGGGATGAGCCTGGAGCCTACGACTATCATTTCAACACTTGGGGCAAGCCCGAGGAAGAGCAGCCCTTCACCGACGAGCAGCTCTACTGGATGCGTCAACCTGCTCGTATTCACTTGAATAAAGGCAATAACCTCGTGGAAATCAGAGCGCCAAAGACCTACAAGGGCCTTCGGTGGAGTTTTTCGTTCATTCCCCTCATGAACTAACGAAGATGGTCAAGTGAGGGTTTGAGTCAATTACCTTGAACAGACGATTCACGACTTCGACGTAAGACGTTTCATCGAAACAAGCACCAGTGGAATACTAATCATCAACGTCATTACCTCAGCGATAGGCATGCTGAGCCAGATGCCTTTCTGGCCGATAAAAGGAGTGAGCAAAAACATGGGAATCAGCACGAAGACGATGCTTCGGCAAAGGGCGATGACCACCGACTCCAAAGGCCGCTCGATGGCGGTGTGGAAACTGCATGCCACAATGTTGACGAACGACACCAAATAATGCAGCGTGACGTAGGTGGCAGCCACCGTGGTCAGCGCCTGCAACTCCAGGTCACCGTTGCTGAAGGCACTCGCGATGCCGTGTTTGAAAACCAAAACGAGCAGATAAACCCCAATGCCGATGCCACCTCCGAGAAGCAACGCATTGGCCAAAAGCGACTTGACTCTTCTGTGGTTTCGGGAACCGACACTGTACGACATCAAGGGATACATGGCTTGCGACAGCCCGAAAATCGACATGTTGACGATGAAGTTGAGGTAACAGACGATGGTGAACGCCGCCACGCCCTTGGTGCCAATCTCACGCATCAGCACGAGGTTGAAGATGTAGGTGGTGACCGCCGCCGAAACCGAAGTCAGCATCTCGGACGAGCCGTTGAAAAACATCTTCTTGATTTCCTTGCGTCCCCCTATCATCTTGCCGAAGCGGACAAAGCGAAACAGCACCAAAGCCGCTGTGGTGTTGGCCACACAGGTGGCTATCGCGGCTCCGGCCACGCCCCAGCCGAAACGCAGCACGAAGAAATAGTCCAAGACGATGTTCACCACGCAGCAGATGACGCCGCTGACAAACACCCAGTTGGGTTTCCCGTTGAGGCGGGTGAAGGCCTCCGTGAAGTTGGGGATGCAGTAGAAGATAAAGCCGCAACCGATGATGCCAAGGTATTGTCGTACAAAGGGATATACTTCATCGTTGCTGCCGAGGAAATAGCACAAAGGTTTGAGGAAGATGCCAACCAAGACAGATAGCGCCGCAATGGTGACCAACAACGTGACGAAGGTAAGTGAAGTATAGCCTTTCGCTCGCGCTTCGTCACCCTGCCCCTTGGCAATGCCTGTGATGACGATGCCGCCTGAAATGATCATGATGGAGACGCTCAGCATCGAGCTGATGAGCGGCATGGCGATGTTGACGGCGGCAAGACCTAGCGCACCCACCCCACGGCCCACGAAAAGTCCGTCGATGATGGTCTGCAAGCCCACGATGAGCATCCCGATGATGCTCGGCAAGGCATATCTGGCAAACTCACGGAAACTGACGCCAATCAGGGCTTTGGTTCTGGAAGGAAGGCTGTTCATTTCATATCCTGAAGCTTAAACGAGGGCTGCAAGACTATCTCGGCGACTCCTTCTGATAAGCGGCTGCAAAAATAGGGAAAAAAATGAAACCTTTATCTCAGTGCTTTCACAGGGCATTCCTTGGTGCATTTATGGCATAGGATGCACTCGGTGGCATTTTTGCGTTTGCGTGAGTCGTTGTTCACTTCCACTTCCATCGGGCACGCTTTCAGGCATTTGCCACACTGGATGCATTTGCTCTCGTCGCAATGGATGCGTAGCAAGGAGAAGTGGCTCATCGGCTTGAGGAAGACTGTGACGGGACAGATGTATTTGCAGAAGGCGCGATTGTCCTTGAGCAAAACGGCAAGAAGGATGCCCACCACATAATAGACCAAGTTGCCGATGAGAAACAGCATGAACATGGTGTGCTTGTTGGCTTTGTCGAAATGGAACAGCAGGAGGACGAGGATTAGCGACAACGCGAATACGATGTAACGGATGAAACCAATCTTCTTTCTCGGACCTTCTGGTTGTTTGTAGGGGAGAAGGTCAAGGATCATGGCCGTCCAACAGGCATAGCCACACCAGCCGCGCCCGAAGAGGAAAGGCCCGAAGATTTTGGCGATGAGATAATGCAGCACACCTGCGCCCACCACACCCGAGAACAAGTAATACCAAAAGCCTTCGATTTGCATGTTCTCCCTGCATATCAATCCGAGGAAGACCAGCATATAGGCGCCTACGCCAAACTGGATGAATTCTCTGGCATATTTCCATCCTGCTTTTGACAAGGCCAGTCCAACACCGATGATGGTGCCGATATAGCTGAAGTTGAGCAAATAGAACAAACTGCCTGTTGCCAGCCAAAGTGAAATGGCGATGATCTCGAATACGGCAAACAGGATGATAGCGGTTTTGTAGTTTTTCATCAGTTTACTTTTGCAGTAATACGGAGAAGAGCGGATTATGTTACAGCAAAAGTGAAAAATAGGTGTTTACTCCGAAATTTCATTCGTTTTAATGCATTACTTTTTTTTCGCCATCGGCAATGCCTTGCAAGTCACTTGGACAAGTTCAGTGATATAATCCCTGTCATCCACATCTTCGATGAAGAAGAAGTCTTTTGCGCCGTCGTAAGGCGGACGCATCTCGATGCTGCGCAGTAGCGAGCGGCCTGTCTCGGTCGGTTTCAAGTAGAAGCGGTTATCGCAGACGAGGCCGAAGATGATTCCGTCGCAATAGATGCCGTAGTCGCCAAACATCTTTTTAACGATAATCTCGCCCGCCCCAGCACATTGGTCGGCGATGTATTGAACGAAGTCTGGGTTGCTTGCCATATCGGATTGTCCTTTGTGATGGCGCAAAAGTACAAATAATCGCAATAAACCAGTATCTTTGCAAAAATATCCATTATATGCAAAACCAAATTATCAAACCTTGTACCATTGAACATTTAAATCAATATGGCGCCATTTATGCGGCGGCGTTTTCGGGCGAGCCATGGAGCGACAACTGGTCGGTGGCAGACGCCACCATCCACGTCCGCGAACTCCTTGAATGCCAACAGCATTACGGCTTGGAATGTGTCGTGGACGGTGAAGTGGCAGGCTTCATTTTGGGCACTTCCATGCTGTTCCATTATGGCCGCACCTTCGAAATCAATGACCTTGCCGTGGCGCCCCAATACCAACGTCAAGGCATCGCCTCTCGTTTGCTTGAACAATGCCTCGCCGACCTCAAGTCACAAGGAATAGTAGGTTTCCATTTGATTACCGCCCGCGAAGGAGTCTTGCCCGCATTCTATGAAAGATTCGGGTTCAAGAAAGAAGAGCGGGTGATGCTGATGGGGAAGGAGTAATCTATCCCAACACATCCTCTTTCTTCATGAAAAAGACGAAGGCCGCACCGAGCATGGTGCCTAATAAGGGGATTAATAAACCAATGGTGATGCCCATAATGGTAGTAATAACAGTTTAGACTGCAAAGGTAGGCTTTTTCCGGTAATCCGAAAAAACAAAACCGCCGCAAAGGTCAAGAAAAACCCTTGCGGCGGTAATTCCAATCGTTTTGGATTATTAGTGTTCGCAAACCTTGCCGACATCCGCCGTGAAACCGTCGTCCGTCGGCTTGAACTTGCCGTGTTCCTTCAGGAAGTCGATCAGTTCCTGTGCCGTCAGGTTCTCTGCGCTGCACGTGTAGAAACGTTCCTCCGTACCGAACTTCTCGATGATGGCCTCCAATAGGCTTTTCTCCGAATAACTATGTCCCTGCATCATGGCAAGGACTTCGTGTCCGTGTGTCATATCTTTTAGATTTTACGCTTCTTCAATGGCTCCCACAGGGCAGCCTTCTTTGGCTTCGGCGGCGGCAGTCATTGCCGACCCTGGAACTTCGCCTTCAATGGCGACAGCCACGTCACCTTGGATGCTGAACACTTCGGGGCAGGTGGACTCGCAAAGGCCACAACCGATGCAACCGTCATTTACTTTGTACTTCATGATGTTCCTTTCTGTTATTGGTTTATGTGTTGGTTAATCAATCCTTTGATTTTCTCGATGATGGCCTCCGCTTCCATCCCCGATTTCTTGCTCATTTCGGCGATGGTAGCTTTGCCCAACATGATTTTGCCGACAGGCGTGTTGAGCATCTTGAACTTCTCGTTCACTTTTGCCATTTCCGCCTTCAGCCAAGGATATTGGGCGATGAGGTCGGCTAGTTTTGTGTCTTTTGTGATTTCCATATTGTCATCTTTTGCGGCTGCCACGGTGTGACAGCCCTACAACTCTAAACTCTAACATCAGGATTTTTCTCCGTGAACTTTTCTTTCAGCACCTCGATGATTTCGGCGCGGCTGTTGCCTTTCTTCTCCATCTGTTTGATGGTCTTATAGGCTTGAAACAGCGTGGAAGGCCCGATTTCCGAACTGAAATAACCGATGCCTTGGTTCCAGGCTAGCAATTCAAACACATCGTCCAAAGCGGCGGAATCTAGGCCGTGGATGTAGGCCTTCACCAACTCGCGGGTGGCTTGGCGCATACGACCTGCCCCAACGGCATTAGCCAGCGAGAGCAACAGACGTGTCTCGTATGGCAGGTGACGGCGGCTGTCGTTCCAAGTCAAGTCCCAGAAGTTGACGGCGGTCTGTGCCAAATCATCATCGATCAAGGCCATGTTGGTGAGAGCGTAAGGGCGCATCGGGATGTCTTTCTCTGCCTGCTTCATCTGGGCACGGTAGAAGTAAGTGTGGTATTCGGCCTCGGCCACCTTTTCGGTATAATGCTCGAAACCAAGGTCTTCAAGCACCTCATAAAGCGGAATCGGCTCAAAACTTTGGATAATTTCCATGCCTTCACCGACGGCCATCTTCGCAGCCTGCATTTTCAGTCCAGGGAAAAAGTTACCCTGCACACCGCGCACGTCAATCTTCTTGAAATTCAAGGTTTTGTCTTTCCAATCGTTGTAACTCATAGTTGTGTCTCCTTTCTTTGGTTTGATGGTACAAAAGTAGTTTCTTCCATTGCGGCAAACCGTAACAAATGTTACATCAGGCGCTTTTTTCCTTATTTTTGCGCTGAAAAAAACACTGTTATGGAAGAACTGAAACGTGTCAAACTCTTTGCAGGATGCAGCGACGAATCCTTGGAGCGTCTGTTCGAAAGCCCTTGTCGCCGACAGGATTATCCCGCTGGAAGGCGGATGCTCAACCCAGGTGACCCATGTCGTGCGCTGATGGTGCTTGTCGAAGGTCAAGCCGAGGCACGAATGATGGGTGAGGAAGGCCGTGAGGTGCTCGTCGACCACCTGAAAGCCCCAATGTTGCTGGCTCCAGCGTTTCTGTTTGCCAACAATAATGTTGTCCCTGTGGAAGTCACCGCCCTCACCAATTGCACCGTGTGGCACATCAACCGCGAAGCCTTCTTCGAGTTTATGCAGCAGGAGCCGACCGTATTGCGCACCTTCCTTGAAATCCTCTCTGAGCGAGGCCGTTTCCTAAGCCGAAAGATGCGCACCTTTGCCGTCAACAGCCTTCGCAACCGCGTCATCGAATACCTCGAAGCCAACGGCAGCATCACTTCCGTGGCTGCCGCTGCCGAACAACTTGGCGCAACAAGACCCTCACTCAGCCGCGTGCTTTCGGAAATGGTGAGCGAGGGCCTTATCACAAAAGATGGGAAAGGCTACAAGAAGTGTTAAATTCCAAACATTCTCATATCTTCCTCAACCGTACTAATCCCGCCAATGCCGAAGTTCTCGACCAAGACTTTGGCCACATTGGGTGAAAGGAAAGCAGGCAAGGTCGGGCCAAGGTGGATGTTCTTCACGCCGAGGCTGAGCAGGGCTAACAGAACGATGACAGCCTTTTGCTCGTACCAAGCGATATTATACGCGATTGGCAATTGGTTTACGTCGTCCAAGCCGAACACTTCCTTCAGTTTCAATGCGATGAGTGCCAGCGAATAACTGTCGTTGCACTGGCCCGCATCCAACACGCGAGGAATGCCATTGATGTCGCCCAAACCAAGTTTGTTGTACTTGTATTTGGCGCAACCGGCCGTGAGGATGACGCAATCCTTGGGCAAGGCCTTGGCAAATTCGGTGTAGTATTCACGGCTCTTCATGCGACCGTCGCAGCCCGCCATCACCACAAACTTACGGATGGCACCGCTTTTCACGGCCTCTACTACCTTGTCGGCAAGGGCAAACACTTGTTTGTGGGCAAAACCACCTATAATCTTGCCCGTCTCAATCTCTTTAGGGGCTTGGCAGGTCTTGGCCAAAGCGATAATTTCACTGAAATCCTTTTTGCCGTTGGCATCGGCGGGGATATGCTTCCAACCCGGGAAACCCGTGCTGTTGGTGGTGAACACGCGGTCTTTGTATGTGGCATTGGCCGTAGGCGGCACGATACAGTTGGTGGTGAACAGAATGGGGCCGTTGAAACTCTCAAATTCCTCGCGTTGCTTCCACCAAGCGTTGCCGTAGTTGCCTTTCAAGTGGCTGTATTTTTTCAGTTTGGGGTAATAATGTGCAGGTAACATCTCGCTATGGGTGTAGATGTCGATGCCAGCGTCCTTGCTTTGTTCCAAAAGCTGCTCAATGTCGTTGAGGTCGTGACCGCTGATGAGGATGCCCGGACGGTTGCCCACGCCAATATTCACCTCGGTGATTTCTGGGTTGCCGTAAGCGGTCGTATTGGCTTTGTCGAGCAGAGCCATTGCCTTCACGCCCCATTCGCCTGTTTTCAGGACAAGAGCGGTAAGTTCGTTGGCATCGTTGCAGGTCGCCAATTGGCCAAGGGTTTGTAGGATGAACTCGTTGATGTCGCCATCGGTTTGACCAAGGCGGGCGGCGTGTTCCAAGTAAGCGGCCATACCTTTGAGGCCGTACATAGTCAACTCCTTCAGCGAGCGGATGTCCTCGTTGGCTTCGGCAAGCACACCTATAGTTTGGGCTTTCTCGTCATATTGCTCGCGGGGGCCATTCCATTCCAATACATCAAGTTTCGGGAGCACGATGCCTTTCTTGTTGGTCACACGGTCTTTGAACATTTCGCGCAATTCCAAGCCTTTATCGATACGGGCGTAGATGCTTTCCGCGTCAAAGTTGGCGTTGGTGATGGTCGAAAACAGTGCGTCGTTCACGAAGGCGTGGATACGCTTGCGGAAATCGCAATAATCGTGTCCACATCCGTGCTGGTGATGGTTGGCGATGACGCCCAATCCTTTAAGGATATAGATCAAAAGGTCTTGTGCGTGAGCCACTTGCGGGGTCTTTCCACACACTCCTGAAATCTTGCAGCCGGTGCATCCGGCAGTTTCCTGACATTGGAAACAAAACATTTTCTCGTTCATAGTCTTGCGTGTTGGGTTAGTTGTGAAATTTGCTGCAAAACTACAAGCACGAAACGACTTGAAGCGTAACAAATGTTACAGTGAAAAACAAAAATCTAATTGATAATCTTTGCCACTCACAAGTCCTTCATTTCATCACAGACATTACCAGCTGCACCCATCCAGGGCGAAGGCAGAAAAAGCTGGTTGGATGTACAACGAATTTGTGGCACGTGTGCCACTTTTTCAGCCCAAAGACATTTGATTTCCGATTGATTTATCTTAATTCAAGCCTGTCGTGCAACATCCTGCATCAAAATTGGAATTTACTGTTCTCCTTTATCCTCTAAAACATACGCATCTACTATTTCTCCAAAGTAGATGATATGATTGTCCTTGTCGGTATCCATACACTTTTGGAGTTCCGTATTCATAACTGTAGTTTTCTATTGTTTCCTCTTTGCACTATGTTGTACCAAGGAACGGAGCTTCTC
>JBGUNT010000091.1:0-11527 GCA_045117495.1 Candidatus Limimorpha sp.
GGCATGCTCTTACGCTTGTCGCTCAATCCCACCTTGGCAAGCACCTCGTCGATGCGGCGCGAAATCTCGGCTTGTTCTGTCCAGCCTGTGGCTCCCAGCACAAATTCCAGGTTCTTTTCCACGCTGCGGTCGAAAAGAAGTTGAAAGTCCTGAAATACGATGCCGATTTTGCGGCGCAGGTAGGGGATGTCTTTCCGTTTGAGCTTGGTGAGGTCGTAGCCGGCCACGCGCACGATGCCGTCGCGGGCAGGCAACTCGCCGTACAAAGTCTTTAGCAAGGAGGACTTGCCGCTTCCTGTGCGACCGATGAGGTAGATGAACTCACCCTTGTTCAGCGTTAGGTTGACATCGCTGAGCACCAGGTTCTCCCTTTGGAAGATAGATGCGTGTTTGATTTCTATGATGGGTTCCGACATATTGCTGTCTTTTGAGATTCCCTTCGGGAATGGAGTTCTAAGTATTGTTGTCCAGCGGCGGCAGCACTTGTTAATGGCTTGTAGCGCTATCTGCCGCCGCAAAATAACATAGCACTCATCGCCATTCCCGAAGGGAATCTAATAGCAGTTTACCAGCTTCCGCTCGCTCCGCCGCCGCCAAAGCCACCGCCGCCGAAGCCGCCGAAGCCTCCTCCACCTCCGAAGCCTCCTCCACCTCCGAAGCCACCGCCTCCGCCAAAGCTTCCACCTCCTCCGAAGCCGCCCCCGCCCATGGGGATCCAGATGGTGCGTGAACCTCCGCCAGAGTAGTTTTGACCACTTCCACCGGATAACTTGGAGAAAATGATTACAATGGCGATGAGAAAGAGGAGAATGAGCCAAGACGGTATGTCAACGCCATATTCGCGGTAATGGTCTTGGTCGAACTTGCCTGAGCAGAAGTCCATGATGCGGTTGACGGCATTGTCAATACCCGCGTAATAATCACCTTCCTTGAAGGCAGGAATCATCTCCCATTCGATGATGTGCTTGGCCGTGGCATCGGTGACATATTGCTCCATACCATAGCCGGGGCTGATGTTGACCTGACCGCGTTCACTGCCTTTCTTTGGCTTGACTAGGATGACAAGACCGTTGCCTTTGTCCTTTTGTCCCACACCCCAGCTGTGACCAATTTCGGTGGCATATCGCTCGATGCTCATGCCCTGCAGGTCGTCGACCAGCATGACGAGGATCTGCGTGGAGGTGCTGTCGTCATAGGCTACTAGTTTCCGCTCCAAGGTCTCGATTTGGCTAGCAGTCAAAGTGCCTGTGTAGTCATTGACCAGACGGGGTGGGTTGGGCGGTGATGGCAGTTGTGCCTTTAATGCCGAGCCGAAGGCCAGAAAGATGAACAGCAGGCTTAAAACAAGGGCGTATCGTTGTCTATCAATTGTCTTCATAGGATATCTCATCGGGAATTTCGTTAACGTCATCGGATTGATAGGGGAAGAAGGCCTTCAGTTTCTCGCCACAACGTTGGATGCCAGCTTCGAGCCCTTCGGCGAAGCGGCCTTCCTTGAAATGGGCTTGCATGAGGTCTTTCACATCGTTCCAAAAGCCGTCTTCCACCACGTTGTTGATGCCTTCGTCACCGAGGATGGCAAACTTGTGGTCGCGGACGGCGAGATAGATGAGCACACCGTTGCGAAGCTTGGTCTCGTTAAGCTTCAACTTGTCGAAAACAAAGAGGCTGCGTTCTTCCACGTCGCCCTTGCAACGGTTCTCGATATGCACTTTGATCTCTCCCGAGGTGTTGAGCTCAGCCTGCCGTATGGCTTCAACCACGCGGTGGTCTTCGTCTCTGTTAAGTATATTGATGGCGTTTGACATGGTCAATCTGTTTAGAGCGCAAAAATAATCATTTTCCGTAATTTTACATTCATCAGTCGCTGATGAGACGTTTTTTTGTTTCTTTGCAGTATGTTTAGAATGATTTGTGACATGAATGGATCTATGAAGGTGCTTATGGCCGTAATGCTGATGACGGTTTTTGCTGCGGGTTGCAACAAACCTGACGAGCCGAACCAGGGCGGCGATGCTCCTGGGAATGAGGTCATCGAGCACGAATATGTCGACCTGGGCTTGCCGAGCGGAATGCTTTGGGCCGCTTGCAATGTGGGCGCCGAAACGCCGGAAGACTTTGGGGATTTTTTTGCTTGGGGTGAGACGGAACCAAAGGAGCTCTATGATTGGAAGAGTTACAAATACGGCATTTTCTACCATGAACGTTATGAATTGAACAAGTATTGTACCGATCCGGTTTATGGACTCAACGGATTTGTTGACAATTTAACGCTTTTGGAACCTGTTGACGATGCTGCTGGAGCCAACTGGGGCGTGAACTGGCGCATGCCTACCATCGCCGATTGGGAGGAACTTTTTGAGCATACTACCAATGAGTGGACTACCCAAAACCACGTGGGCGGATGGTGCTTCACTGCCTCGAACGGCAACAGTATCTTTTTGCCTGCGGCCGGCTATTGGTGGGATGGTGAATACAATTGTGCTGATCTCGGCGTTTACTGGTCGGCCACGCTAAACACTGATTACCCCAACCGTGCATGGAGCTTCCACTTCGGTTTATACAACGGCCACCTTTGTGGCAGCAGCGACCGCAACCGGGGACAGACGGTGCGGGCAGTGCAAACAATGAAATGAGCGCTAAAATAGTAAAGCCGCGGCCAAGCAAATCCTTGCCAAACCGCGGCTTTTTCTATTCTCAAATTCTTGATTATAACTTTTCAAGATTCCTCTTCACAAACTCACTCAAATCCTTGCCTTTCAACAAGTTCTTCGAGAGCAAAGCAAGGTCGTAGATCTGCCGAATCGTGGCTTCCTGTGCGGCTTCGTCCTTGTCCAAAAGGCTAGTGATGACGGGGCTGTTCGTGTTGAGCATCAGCGTGTAGCTGTCGGGCATCGAGCCGTAGAACGACATTGGGCCACCGCCCATCTGCTCCATCTCCTTCATACGGCGCATCCACTCGTTTTGGGTGATTTCCACGGGTGCGGCTTCGGCGCCTTCGTTGCTGAACTCCACATTGAACTTCACCTTGTCGATGACCTTCTCGAAGGCGGCCTTCAAGGTCTCCTTCTGCTTGTCGTCGAGGCCCGAGGCGGCTTCCTTGTCGTCCTTCACGATGAGCTTGTCGATGGTGTTGGAATCGACACGGGCAAACATCGCGCGGCTGTCGTCGCCTTTCTCACCTTCCTTCTGCTCGTAGGCACTGATGAAATGCGGGTCGAGGATGCCGTCCATCATCAAGACGTTGTAGCCCTTGGCCTTGGCGTTCTCGATGTTGGTGTATTGGTCGTCCTTGTCGGTGGCATACAGATAGACGAGGGCCTTGTCCTTGTTGGTTTGGTTTTCCTTAATCAAGGCCTTGTATTCCTCGATGGTGTGGTATTTGTCGTCGGTGTCCTTGAAGAGGAAGAACTTCTCGGCGCGCTCGTAGAACTTCGGGTCGCTCATCATGCCGTATTCGATGAAGACGCGGATGTCGTCCCAGTTCTTCTCGTAGGCCTCACGGTCTTTCTTGAAGAGTTCTTCCAGTTTCTCTGCCACCTTCTTGGTGATGTAGGTCGATATTTTCTTCACGTTCTGGTCGCTTTGCAGGAACGAGCGGCTGACGTTCAGCGGGATGTCGGGCGAGTCGATGACACCGTGCAGCAGCGAGAGGAACTCGGGCAGGATGCCTTCGACGCTGTCGGTGACGAAGACCTCGTTGCAGTAAAGCTGGATCTTGTTGCGCTGGAACTCGTAGCGGTTCTTCACCTTCGGGAAATAAAGGATACCCGTGAGGTTGAAGGGGTAGTCGACGTTGAGGTGGATGTGGAACAGCGGCTCGCCGAAGTTCATCGGGTAGAGCGTGTGGTAGAAGTCGTTGTATTCTTCGTCCTTGATTTCGGTCGGGGCTTTCTTCCACAGCGGGGCCACGTCGTTGATGATCCAAGGCTTTTCAACCTCTTTGGTCTTGGGTTTGCCGTCCTTGTCGGTCTCGCCTTCGATTTCTTCCTGCACCTTCTTTGTGCCGAACTGAATCGGGATGGGCAGGAACTTGCAGTATTTGTTGAGCAGTTCACGGATGCGGCCTTCTTCGAGGAACTCAGCGGCATCGTCACTGATATAAAGGATGACGTCGGTACCGCGATCGCCCTTCGGGATTTCGTTCATGGTGTACTCGGGGCTGCCGTCGCATTCCCAGATGACGCCGTTCTTGCCTTCTTCCTTGCAAGACTTCGAGATCAGCGACACCTTCGAGGAGACCATGAAGGCGGAGTAGAAGCCTAAGCCAAAATGTCCGATGATGTTGGCGGCTTCGGCTTCGCTTTGGGTCTTGAACTTGGCGATGAACTCCTCCGCGCCCGAGAAGGCGATTTGGTTGATGTACTTGTCGACCTCTTCGGCGTTCATGCCTATGCCGCGGTCGCGCACGGTGAGGGTCTTTTTCTTCTTGTCGACTTCCACCTTGATGGTGAGGTCGCCCAATTCGCCCTTGAACTCGCCCGAGGCGGCCAAGGCCTTCAGTTTTTGCGTGGCGTCCACAGCGTTGCTGATGATTTCACGCAGGAAGATTTCCTGATCTGAATAGAGGAACTTCTTGATGACAGGGAAAATGTTTTCTGTCTTAACTCCAATGTTACCGGTTGTCATATTGTTGTGTTATTTTTGAATTTCAATGGACTTGCGGAGTCAGTCAAATAATGTGCCACCGACAAAAAGTGACAAAATGGCAAAAATAAACCAAAACAATTCCTATTTTTGTAGCAACAAAACGAAACCGAATATGAAAAAACTATACGCTTTTATTGCGATGTGGCTTCTTATAGGAAGTGCCTTCGCCCAAGTGCTTGTCAACGAGACTTTTGAAAACGGTAACACAGTAGGCCAGACCCCCGTGGGCTGGA
The DNA here is from genome assembly GCA_045117495.1 of Candidatus Limimorpha sp. Classification (GTDB taxonomy): domain Bacteria; phylum Bacteroidota; class Bacteroidia; order Bacteroidales; family F082; genus Limimorpha. The sequence goes on from JBGUNT010000091.1 coordinate 4,884, forward strand.
TTGGCAACGGTGGCTGGAAGGCCGGTATCACCATCCCTGACGACAACGAAGCCCGTGGCAGAAAGCCGCATACAGGCGATTGGTACATGTATGCCACCTATAACACCGACGTGTGGATTTACAAGGAAATCAACGTGACGGCAGGGAATTATTACCGCGTTTCATTCTGGTATGCCACTTGGCATGTCGACCACTTTAACCTGGAAGTGAAAGCCGGCGCAAATGCCAATCCTTCGGCAATGACGGAAACGGCGGTGCCGATGATGGTGGTGGCCAACGAGGACTTCGAACAGACCTCTGGCGTGTTTCAAGCAACGAGTTCGGGCGCTTACTATGTAGGTTTCCACAGCGTGGCCGACAACGGACCATGGTATTTGTCCATTGATGACATCATCATTGAGCAGACCGCACAATACAACTTCAACGTGGAGCAACTCACCGCCGACACGTCCGTCTATTTCGGCGAGCCTGCCTATTTGCGTTTCCGCTTGAATAATACTGGTGAACAGTCAGATACTTATCAACTCAACAGCACTGGCAACTTGCCGATTGAGTTCTACCAGAATGGCACACAGATAAACCAAGTCAACATTCCTTACAATAGTTCAGTGGAATTGTTCGCCAAGACGACCTTGCCGATGAATTTGAACAACAATGAAATTGTCCATGCCACCTTCGATGTGGTTTCCGGCCATTCTGCTCCTACACAAAGTGCCGACTTCGCCATCACTGCCTTGGCACCTTATGCTGATTTCCCGCTTGAGGAAGGTTTCGAGAACGACTTTGTGCCTTTCGGCTGGCAAAACAACATCACCAACGGCAACTATGCTTTCGACCGCATTTTGGAAGGCTCCACGCCAAGTGCGACGCCACATGAGGGTAGCCAGTATATGGCGCGATTTTACACCTACACCAATCCTTCAGGAGGCTCGGCTGAACTGGTCTCGCCTAAGATGAACCTGAACGAACATGACAACATTGTTAGCTTCTGGTTGTTCCGCAATAGCAACCCGAACATCAACAAGGACGACCGTATCAATGTGTATTACAACGCTGTGCCGCGTTCGGAAGGCGGACAATTGCTCGGCACCATCCATCGCTGCACCTATAAAGAACCCGTTGTCGCCGATGTGGACGATTGGTACGAATATGCCTTCACTTTCGATTGCCCCGATGACTATGGTTTCATCATTTTCGAGGGCGTCAGCGACTACGGCTGGAACCTGTATCTCGACGACATCTTCATCAATAGTTCTTCGGAAGACCATGAGGCTCCTACTATGGTGTCTGTTGCTGGCAATCAGACATATGCCGATACTGAGATGAACTTGACCCTCCGCGTCCATGATGCATCAACCATGCCTGCCACCTTGGCTGCCACTTATGAGATTTGGGGTGTCACCCACGACCTGACCTTCACCATGACGGGCAAAGGCAACTACGATTACATGGCCACCATTCCTGCTAACGACAACCATACCCATGGCACTTTGACCGTGCAACTCATTGATGCCTTGGGCAACAGCGCAACGTCCGAGGAAATTCCGATCCGTTGGGATTACCAACGTCCTTTGCTCTTTGAGACCTTCGAGGAGTGCAGTAGCATGTTCACCATGCCTGAAGGCTGGACCTCCGACGGCAACCCGACGTGGTGGGATTGGACCATCCAAGGTACGGTGTATTATACGGACTACTATGAAGAAAGCTTTGTTGTGAATCCCCATCGCGGCAACAAACACGCTGTGTTGGAGTGGGACAGCAGCGAGAGTCCCGCAGCACAAGACCAGACTTTGATTACGCCCGTTTTGACCATCACGAGACCCACTGTTTTGCAGTTCTGGACTTGGGTGCAGTATGGCACCGATGGCTACGATCGTTTTGTGGTCAGGGTGTACGACACCTACGACGGCACTTGGGACGACAAATGGGATGCCGCCGACATGCCTTATGGACAAATCAACGCTTACGACGAGCCGATTTCCATCAATTTGGACGAGTACATCGGTCGCAACATCAAGATTGGCTTCAGAGGTTACAACACCTTTGGCGAGTGGCTGGCCTTCGACTGGTTTGTCGATGATGTGAAGGTCGTCCCGACCGACACTACCGATGTGAATGTGAATGAGTTGGCTGACATGAAGTTTGATGTCTATCCCAACCCGGCAAAGGACAAGGTTGTCATTGAGGCGCAAAGCAATATCCAACAGGTGACGCTGCTGGGCATCAAGGGTGAGATGCTTGAAGACAGAAAGACCAATTCGAACAAGGTGGAACTGAACCTGGAAGGCTATTCCAAAGGCATTTATGTCGTCCGCATCGTCACCGAGGACGGCATGGCAACGCAAAAAATCAGCTTGATTGAATAGGGGAGAAGCACATAGGAAACGCGTTCCGCTTTATGCCAAGATCTTGCTGGGTATGGGCTTGGGTCTGGGCTTCGGCTTTCTGGCCCTGGCCTTGCATTGGGAAGGCTTTGTGAACGACTGGATGGCGCCTTGGGGCGACATCTTCATGCGTCTGCTCAAGCTGATTGCCGTACCCTTGGTCTTAGTGTCACTTATCTTGGGTGTCGTCAACTTAAAGGACATTCGCAACCTGTCGCGCATCGGCTTGAAAACCATTTTGATTTATGTCTGTACTACCATCCTTGCGGTGAGCATAGGCTTGGGTATGGTCAGCGTCATCAAGCCGGGAAAGGTCTTCCCGAAAGACCGGCAGACGGAGTTCATGGAACGTTACCAGCAGACCGTCGTGGAGCGCGAGGCGCAGATGCAGCATGTGAAGGATGAGTCGCCTTTGCAGTTTGTGGTCGACATGGTTCCCGAGAACCTTTTCAAGGCCTTGGGCGACAACTCCAAGATGCTGCAAATCATCTTCTTCGCCTTGCTCTTTGGTGTGGCATTGATTGTCGTGGGACCTTCAAAAGTGCCCTCGCTGGTGCGTTTCTTCCAGCAATTGAATCTCGTCTTGTTGAAGATTATAGATTTTATCATGGCCTTTGCGCCCTATGGTGTTTTTGCCCTAATGTCCGCCTTAATTGTGGACTATGCGGGCGATGTGGGCATCTTCTCCGCATTGGGCTTGTACGCCTTGACGGTGGTGTTGGCTTTGGCCGTTATCATTTTGTTGGTGTATCCGTTCATTATGCGTGTCTTTGGCAAACGGACGATGAAGCAGTTCTTCAAGGCGGCGGCGCCCGTGCAGATGCTGGCCTTCACCACCAGCTCGAGTGCGGCCACCTTGCCCTTGACTATGGAACGCACACAGAAACACCTAGGCGTTTCCGAGGAGGTTTCGTCGTTTGTTTTGCCCGTGGGTGTGACCATCAACATGGATGGCACCAGTTGTTATCAGGCGGTGGCGGCGGTGTTTTTGGCGCAGGTATTGGGCTTGGATTTGACTTTCGGTCAGATGTTGCTCATTTTGGCCACGGCCACCATCTCTTCGATAGGTACGCCTGGCATCCCTGGAGGCTCCATCGTCATGCTGATGATTGTGCTCGATTCGGTCGGCATACCGATTGAGGGATTGGCGCTCATCTTGGGTATCGACCGGCCTTTGGACATGTTGCGCACTGTGGTCAATGTGACGGGCGACATGACGGTGTCGTGCGTCGTTGATGAAGGCAATAAAACAGAAACGGCCGATCACGAGGCGTGATCGACCGTTGTTTTGGTTTAACGACACAATTTATTCGTCGTCGCAGCCTAGCTTTTCAGATTTCTTCTCGATTTCGTTTCCGAGCTTCTTGACATACTCCTCGAGTTTCATCCCATGAAGGTTCTATTTGATTCGTCAAATTCGATAAGTTCCGGAGGGGTGTCTACGGCTCGCATTAACCCTGTTGCTTTTAGTTTAAAAGGAAACTCGTCAAAAGGCGAATGTTCATAAGTGTAACTATAAATCTCTGGCATAGGAAGCCTTATGAAATTGTTATCCAATGAAACTATGATTTCTGCGTCTCCTCTTAAAATCGACAAATCCTCTCGAATCCACCCAACTTGGGAACGACCTATGATCTTTCCAGGTCCTGCATCTGTGAGCATTATGTCGTGCGGTAATATCTTTGTTAGACCTTTTGATTTACTACTTGGATAACGATGGGTTGTGTCTATCGTTGCTTCATAGTGGTCTTCAGAAAGTTTCCTCATGCTACATTTCTTGAATGCATATCCGTCTTCAAAATTTAATCGGACAATGGCCGAGTATTCTCCATTACTTAGATCAAGAAAATTTTGTGGATCAGGCAACCCTCTTTTTTGTCTTTTTTCTTGCTCTTGGGCTTCTGCTTTTTTGGGCCAATCCAATATAAAAAGGATGATCAATACAACACAAGGGCCACTTGTTATTTGTGAGAATCTAGTGTTGCCGTCAGGATATAATTCCACTTCATATTCCCCTTTGTTGGGATACGAGATTACTTTTCCTACTACATGTTGAATATAATGTTCAGACTTGGGTTTGTCGATATGTTCAAGATGTAGCCTGGCATCTACATCGACGACAATCTTTTCTGGATAGGTCTTGTTAGTCATGATAATCTGTGTTAATTGATTTGTAGTTATTGATATTTTCTTTAATGCTTTCAATAAATGACGAGTTCTTTCTGTACACCACATAACCGAAAGATAATGATAGCAGGCAACCGATGATTAATACGGGCAGATGAGAGGTAAGGTCGCTATAAAAATCTTGCCTCTCAAGTAATACACTGAATACTTGAGGTAGGGTCAATAGTAAAACGGGAAGTGCAATGAAGAAGGATAGAAGCATTTCTCGTTTTTCGTAAAGTTGGAGTTTGTTGATGTTTGTGGTGAAATCTACAACCGCCTCCGTGTAATTGTATGTCTTTTTCAATCTGAACAAATATATGGCGTATCCTATTGCGCTGGTAACGAATAACGCTAACACCATGAAAAAAGGAGTTGCGTTGCGTACGTCGGAAAGGAACAGACGAGAATGTGCAAATAAATAAACCACGAATGATAGACAAAAGACGAACATAAACATTTTTCTGAATAACAGCCTGTTTTGAGATAGCGTTGCTTTTTGATGAACGATACCTTCCAAAATTCTTTGGGAGGTGTTCACACTTTGTTGTAGTTGGTTGCGATAAGCATTCCAACTTTGGAAGTAATCTTCCATCTTTAATTCTTCATTTGTCATAATTACTGTTTTTAATGATGTTTTTTAATTTAACTTTGATTCTTTGAATACGAGTTCCAACAGTGGAGACGCTAATTCCCAGTATTTCTGCAATTTCTTTATGGTTTTTTTTATCCAAATAAAGAAATATAATAGACTTGTCAATGTCATTTAGTTTTTCAATAGCTTCATATAACGTTTCCAATCGCTCATCGGGCTTATTCTCATCTGAGAAACGATTGAATTCTTCAGTAATGTCAACGATTTGTATTTGTTTTTCCCTCTTTCTCAAATGACTTATTGCGGTATTCAAGGCAATTCTATAAAGCCATGTGTTTATAGAGGATTTTCCTTCAAAAGTATCAATGCTTTTCCAAATGTTTATCAGTACATCTTGAAACAGATCGCGCATTTTTTCTTTTTTACCATTTGTATAAATGCGACAAATGCTCAAGATGGTTGCTTCATATTCATTTATTATAGATACAAAACGCTCTTCTTTATTCATGGCCCAACCTTTTTCTGGCATATTCCTTTTAAGTTAGTCGAAAAAACCTCATAAAAATCACACTTAGATTAGCTTTTTACAGTTTCTATTATTATTCATCTGAAAAACGGAGTAAATAACAAATTTCTTATGATTTCCAAAAGTGTCTCTCGCTTAGATGCCGTCCTTTATGGTTTGGGCGACCACAGACCCTCTGGATATGTTGCGCACTGTGGTGAATGTGACGGGCGACATGACAGTGTCGTGTGTCGTTGATGAGGGCAATAAAACAGAAACGGCCGACCACGAGGCGTGATCGACCGTTGTTTTGGTTTAACGACACGTTTTATTCGTCGTCGCAGCCTAGTTTTTCAGATTTCTTTTCAATGTCTTTCCCGAGCTTCTCGATATACTCTTCGAGTTTTTGCTCTTCCTGTTCGGTCATCTTTTCTTCGTCAGTGTATTTTTTGCTGGCGAGACCGCTAAACAACAGACCAAGAGCGGCTTCCTGAAGTTCGTCGCAGGTGGTGACATCCTTGACAGCCTTTTCAAGTTGTTGGTAAATCTCCATGGTTTCCTGGTACTCCTTGGAGCCTTTGACAGTCTTGGTTTCCTTGCCGCCGCACTGCGTGAAGGCGAGCAACATCATGCCCGCGAGGGCGATCATTAGAGTTTTTTTCATAGTATTGATGTTTAGTTGGTTGATGTTTAATCACTACAAAAATAGAAATAATCCGAAAAAGGCAAGTGGTTTTTGAAGAGAAGTCCACTTTACACTGTAAAGTTTTGTTACACCACTGTAAAAAAACGTTACACTTTGTTTCGAATCTTAAATTTTAAATCTTTGAATATCAAATAATTACATTTTTGGCATGCGATATGCTTTCGTTTGGCACGTAGAAAATTATGTGTAATGATGAAAGCTAAGCATACCTTTTTCATTTTGATGATGTCCGTTGGAGCCTTGACCAGCGTCAAGGCTCAGGACACCACTACCATGGACCTCAAAGCC
>JBGUNT010000092.1:0-75772 GCA_045117495.1 Candidatus Limimorpha sp.
ATGTTATGAACATTCCGAAAAAGTGACGAAAAAAAGCGATTTGGGACAAAAACGGCGTTTTTAGTGACGAAAACAGCAAAATAGTGACGAAAATTACCTTTCGTCACTGCAATCTGGGATAAAAAGAAGCTCGTTTTGGGCTATTCCACGGTGACCGATTTGGCCAAATTGCGGGGTTGGTCAACATTGCAGCCGCGCATCACGGCGATGTGATAAGCGAGGATCTGCAAGGGCACCGTCGCCAGCAACGGAGAGTAGAGGCATTCCGTCTCGGGAATCTCGATGACATAGTCGGCCATGCGACGGGCCAATACGTCTTTCTCGCTCACCACGGCTATGATCTTGCCATTGCGCGCCTTCACCTCCTGGATGTTGCTGAGCACTTTTTCATAGGTGCTGTGGTTGGTGGCGATGAAGACCACAGGCATATCCTTATCTATCAAGGCGATGGGGCCGTGTTTCATCTCGGCAGCAGGATAGCCCTCGGCATGGATATAGGAGATCTCCTTCAGCTTCAAAGCGCCTTCGAGGGCGACGGGGTAGTTTTGCAAACGTCCGAGATACAGCATGTTGTGCACATCCTTATATTTTGCAGCGATATCTTTAACATGTCCGCTGTGGTCGAGAGTCCATTGTATCTTTTCGGGAATGCGGTCAAGCTCTTGGATAAAGGCGCGCCGTTCTTCGTCCTTCATCGACCCTTTCAGTTCGGCCAAGCGCAAGGCCAACATCGCCATCACCGTCACCTGCGAGGTGAACGCCTTGGTGGAAGCCACGCCGATTTCCGGACCAGCATGCGTATAGATGCCAGCATCCGTAGCCCTTGAAATGGAAGAGCCGATGACGTTGCAAATGCCTAGTACAACAGCGCCTTTTTCCTTAGCCAGCTGGATGGCCGCCAAAGTGTCGGCCGTCTCGCCCGACTGCGACACGGCAATCACCACGTCGTGAGGCGTCACCACAGGGTCGCGGTAACGGAACTCGGAGGCATACTCCACCTTGACACGAATCTTGGCCAGCTTCTCGATGAGGTAACTGCCCACCAAGCTGGCATGCCATGAGGTGCCACAGGCCACAAAGACGATGTTGTCGGCATATAGGAGCTGCTTCTCGTATTGTTGTATGCCACCCAGGCGCACGGTATTGGCTTCGGGATGGAGACGGCCGCGCATGGTGTCGCGCACGATGGTGGGCTGCTCATAGATTTCCTTCATCATGAAGTGGTCGAAGCCTGCCTTCTCGATGCTGTCGAGGTTCATCTTCAGCTCCTGCACATAAGGGATGGCTTCCACGTCATGGATGGTCTTGATATGCAACTCCTCGCCCAACTTGATCCTGACCACTTGCTCATCCTCGAGATAGACCACTTTTTGCGTGCGGCCCACGATGGGGGTGGCATCTGAGGCGATGTAATACTCGTCCTCGCCAATGCCAATCACCATGGGGCTACCTTTTCGCGCAGCGATCAGCTCGTCGGGATGGCCTTTCTCCACGATGGCGATGGCATAGGCACCCACCACATGGTTCAAGGCAATGCGCACGGCCTCAAACAGATCCACATGCTCACTTTGCTGCACGTCCTCGATAAGGTTGGTGAGCACTTCCGTGTCGGTCGAAGAAAGGAAGGAAAAACCGCGTTTTTCCAATTCCTTGCGAAGGCTCAGGTAGTTCTCGATGATGCCGTTATGGATCAAGGCCAGGTTGCCCGACTGTGAGCGATGCGGGTGTGCATTCACCTGGTTGGGTTCGCCATGGGTCGCCCAGCGGGTGTGGGCGATGCCGATGTGTCCGCTGACATCCTTAGAAGAAGCAAAGGCCTCCAAGTCGGAGACCTTGCCTTTAGCTTTATAGATATTGAGTTGGTCGGCTTCGTTGAGCAGCGCCACGCCGGCGCTGTCATAACCACGATACTCGAGGCGTTTCAAGCCCTCGATGAGGATGGGATAGGCCTCTTGCCGACCCACGTATGCAACGATTCCACACATAATTGCGTTCTTTTAAAAGCCGCAAAAATAGTGGATTAGAAAAAACAGCGCAAGAGTTTTTTTCGTTTTTTTACTCGAAGAGTCCCTTCACATCGGGCGCTTCCTGAGCGGCTTCGGAGGCCTCGAAATAAGGCTTCTTGTCGAAACCGAACATGCCGGCGAGGATGTTGGCCGGGAAACGACGGATGGCGGTATTGTAGGCCTTGGCCGTGTCGTTAAACTCTCTTCTGGCATTGGCGATGTTGTTTTCGCATGCCTCGAGTTGCGACTGGAGGTCAAGGTAATTCTGGTTGGCTTTCAGGTCGGGATATTGCTCCACCGTGACCAGCAAGCGCGACAAGGCGCCCGACATTTCGTCCTGGGCGGCTTGGAAAGCCTTCATGTTTTCCTCGGTGAGGTTCTTGGCATCAAGGGTGGTGGCAGTCGCTTTGGCTCTTGCCTCGACCACAGCGGTCAGGGTGCCAGCCTCGTATTCGGCATAGTTTTTCACCGTGGCGACCAGGTTGGGGATCAGGTCGGCACGCTTCTGATAAGCCGTTTGGATGTTACCCACGGCGGTTTCGACGGCCTCTTGCTTGGTGACCAGTCCATTGTAAACGCCTACGCCCCAGATGACAGCAAGTACCAAAAGGGCCAGGATTACGAGAATTCCTTTTTTCATAATGACATATTTTTTATGGTTAAACTTATGTATTCGTCAATTTCGGCCACAAAGATATAGTTTTTTTTTGTATTTTTGCAGTTTATACACATCACAATAATTGTATTTTGCAAATGACTGACAATCAATATAAAAAAGAAAACAGTAACATTGACGACCCTTTATTGCACAGAGGCTGTCAGCTCAGTGAAGAGTATGCTCCGGGGCAAAAAGTGCTTTCTTGCGGTCGCTGCAAGCTGAACCAGTTCGACTGGCTGAAGGACTATGAAGGTCAGAACGTGGAAGGAAATGTTTGTTTGGCGGAGGTCCGTTTCAAGAACGACCGCAAGGACTATTTCGTGTACCCCGAAGACCTCAACCTTGAAGTAGGCGAGTTGGTGGCCGTTGAGGCTGCCATAGGCCACGACATCGGCATCGTCACTTTGTTGGGCGAGATTGTGGAGCGTCAGATGAAACGCAAGCATTTCCGCACGCCAATCAACGAGATGAAGTCCATCTATCGCCGTGCGAGGGCTAACGACGTGGAGAAATGGCTGTCTGCCATCAAATTGGAAAAAGACACTCTGTCGCGCACCCGCGTCATCGCCGAAAACCTCGGCTTGGAGATGAAGCTCAACGATGTGGAATACCAGGGCGACAAGACGAAAGCCATCTTCTACTATACTGCCGACGGCCGTGTCGATTTCCGCGAACTCATCAAGAAACTGGCGGAGGAATTCCATATAAGGGTCGAGATGCGACAAATTGGCGTGCGCCAGGAATCGGCCAAATTGGGCGGCATAGGCTCCTGCGGCCGCGAGCTCTGCTGCGCCTCCTGGATTTCCAATTTCCAATCCGTTACGACCGGCGTGGCCCGTGTGCAGCAACTCTCCCCCAACCCACAAAAGCTGGCCGGCCAATGTGGCAAACTGAAATGCTGCCTCAACTTCGAATATGAAGCCTATGTGGAAGCCTTGAAGAGCTTCTCGGATCCCGACATCGTCCTGAAATTCAAAAGCGGCGATGCCATACACCAGAAAAACGACGTCTTCAAAGGCATCATGTGGTATTCCTATACCAACGACAAAGGCAATATAATGGCTATTCCCGTCGACAAGGTGAAAGAAATCATCGCCTTGAACAAGAAAGGACAGATGCCCGAATGTCTTGAGGACTACGCCGTGACTACGGAAGCCCACACCAACACCAATGAAGGTTATGGCGAGGCCGACCTTAAGAAGATGAGCGACTAAAACGATCTGACATGAAAAAAGCATTCAACTGGATCATCGGAATCGGCTTGGCGTTGGGCGTAGCTTCGTGCACCGACACTTCATTCAACAAGCGCACCATCATCCCTGAAGCCGAATGGCGTCAAGAAGAAAAGGTCGGCTTCGACGTCGATGTCGACGACACCATCAACGGCTACGTCTTCGGCCTTGAACTGCGTCATCTGGAAAACTACCGATACAGCAACCTGTTCGTCTTTCTACACACCCGAATGCCCAATGGCAACCTCACTCACGACACGATAGAGTGCACCTTGGCCACACCTGAAGGACGGTGGATCGGGAAAAGTAGCGGCAGCATGCGTGACCTTCGCATCCCGCTGAACGACAACCTACGCTTTCCTCTGACAGGCTCATACCATTTCGAAATCGAACAGGCCATGCGCGAACCCGTGCTTAAGGGCATTTCAGACATTGGACTATTCATCGAAAAAAAATAAGACATGAACGATAACAACAAGAAAAAAGCTGGCAAGAAGCCGAAAACAGCTGTCCAGAAACTATGGATTGCCTTTGGAGGCCTGCTGGCGTTCCTCATCCTGTTTTTCATCTGTGTGGCCACCGGCATCTTTGGTACCATGCCCACCTTCGACGAGCTGGAGAATCCCAAAACCAACCTTGCCACCGAGATCTACTCCTGCGATGGCAAGCTGCTTGGCTCCTATTACGTGGAGAACCGTTCCAACGTACGCTACAGTGAGTTGTCGCCCTACCTTCCTGAGGCGCTGATCAGCATCGAAGACGAACGTTTCACCGAGCACTCCGGCATCGACGAGAAGGCTTTGTTCCGTGTGGCGTTTGGCGTCCTCACAGGTAAGAAGAAAGGCGGCGGCAGCACCATCACCCAGCAACTGGCCAAGAACCTCTTCCCACGTGGCGAGAACCTGAGTACCCCCAGATTGGTCTTGCGTAAATTCCAAGAATGGATTACCGCCACCAAGCTTGAGCACAACTACTCAAAGGAGGAGATCATCGCCATGTACCTTAACACGGTGGCCTTTGGACACAACGCCTTCGGCATACGCTCTGCCGCAAAGACCTTCTTCGACAAGACCCCGAAACAGCTCAGCATCGAAGAGTCGGCCTTGATGGCAGGCGTCGTCAACGCCCCCACCCGTTTCAGTCCCATCCGCAACCCCGAACGCTCGTTGAACCGACGCAACCTCGTACTCCAAAAAATGGCCGAGAACGGTTTCATCACCCAAGCAGAATGCGACTCTATCTCACAGATTCCTCTCGACATGTCGCATTTCGGCATCATGGACCACAACACGGGACAAGCCACCTACTTCCGTGAGTTCCTGAGAGGCGAGCTCAACGAATGGGCGAAAAACACCAAGAACTTCGACGGCAAACCCTATAACATCTACCGCGACGGCCTTAAGATATACACAACCATCGACTCGCGCATGCAGCGATATGCCGAAGAAGCCGTCAGCGAATTCATGGGCAAAGAGCTGCAGCCTATGTTCTTCAACCATTGGAAAGGTTATAAGAACGCTCCTTTCTCCAACATCACTGCCGATGAAATCGACCACATCATGGAGACGTCAGTGAAACGCACCGAGCGTTATCGCTCCCTTAAGGAAGAAGGCGTGTGTTGGGATTCCATTTTGGCTGAATTCAACCGTCCCGTTCCCATGACCCTCTTCTCGTGGAACGGCCCCATCGACACGGTCATGTCGCCCATGGATTCCATCAGATACTACAAGTGGTTCCTGCAGGCCAGCTTGATCTCCATCGAATCACACACGGGACATGTGAAAGCCTATGTCGGCGGCCTGGACTACCGTTTCTTCAAATACGACCATGTCACCCAAGCCCGTCGTCAGGTGGGTTCCACGTTCAAACCCTTCGTCTATTCATTGGCGATGCAGGAAGGCGAATACACACCTTGTACAAGAATCCCCAACATCCCATACAACATCCAGCTTCCTGACGGACGTATCTGGTCACCGGGCAACTCGGGCGGCGGAGGCGGCGAGATTTCGTTGAAAAACGCATTGGCTCAGTCGAACAACTGGATCTCTGCCTATCTGATGAACCAATTCGGCCCTGAGGCGGTCATCAGCATGGCACGTCGCATGGGCGTTGAGTCACCTATCGACGCTGTGCCCTCCATATGCCTGGGTGTTTGCGACTTGAAACTCATCGAGATGGTCGGCGCCATGAGCACCTTCGCCAACCAAGGCGTCTATGTCAAGCCCATGTTCATCACGAAGATCGAAGACAAGAACGGCAACGTCATCCAACGTTTCAGCCCCGAAGAGTCGGAGGCCATGAGCGAAGTGACTGCCTATAAGATGGTCGAGCTGATGAAAGGCGTGGTGCAAAGTGGCACTGGTATCCGTCTGCGTTCGCTGTATGGCTTCAACAACCCCATTGCCGGCAAGACGGGCACCACGCAGAAAAACAGCGACGGTTACTTCATGGGCATCACTCCCGACCTCACCACAGGCGTTTGGGTTGGCGCCGAGGACCGCAGCGTACACTTCCGCTCCACCCGCTTAGGTCAAGGCTCCCACACTGCATTGCCCATCTGGGCCATGTATATGAAGAAAGTGTACAATGATTCTGACCTCAACATCAGCAAGGGTGACTTCCCGAAGCCCTATGCGCCCGGCGTGGACCTCGACTTCAACTGTTGGCAGTCGGAAGGTGACGAAAGCATCGAATACATCGATGAGTTTTAACAAAAAAAACGAGACAATGAACTCAAATTTTGTTGATTACGTCAAGATATTCTGCCGTTCGGGCAAAGGAGGTTCGGGGTCGTTGCATTTCCGTCGCGAGAAATACATCCCCAAAGGGGGTCCCGACGGTGGCGATGGAGGACGCGGCGGTAACGTCGTATTGAGGGGCAATGCCCAGCTGTGGACCCTGCTCCACCTGCGTTACACCAAACACATCTTTGCTGGTGACGGCGTGCCCGGAGGCAGAAACCAACTCACCGGTGCTGCCGGCGACGATGTCTTCATCGACGTGCCTTTGGGCACAGTGGCCTATCGCTCGGAAGACCATACGATGATGGGCGAAATCACAGAAGACGGTCAGACCGTGGTGCTCCTTAAAGGAGGTCGCGGCGGCAAGGGCAACGCCTTCTTCAAGACAGCCACCCAACAAGCGCCCAAGTTTGCCCAACCTGGCGAGCCCAACCAAGAGGAATGGATCACCTTGGAGCTGAAGCTCCTGGCCGATGTCGGATTGGTCGGCTTCCCCAACGCCGGCAAGTCCACCTTGCTGTCCGTTGTCTCAGCGGCCAAACCCGAGATTGCCGACTATCCTTTCACCACCCTGGTACCCAACCTTGGCATCGTCAGCTATCGGGGCCACCGCAGTTTCGTCATGGCCGACATCCCAGGCATCATCGAAGGCGCTGCCGAAGGCAAAGGGCTTGGCATCAGATTCCTAAAACATATCGAGAGAAACTCGACCCTATTGTTTATGGTGCCTGCCATCAGCGAAGATGTGAAAAAAGAATACGACATTCTGCTCAACGAGTTGAAGAAATACAACCCCGAGCTGATGGACAAAGACCGCATCCTCGCTGTCACGAAGTGCGACTTGGTGGACGACGACACCATCAAGGAAATCAAAAAGCACCTTCCCAAGAAGGTCCCGCATGTCTTCATCAGTTCCGTTGCCGGCAAAGGCATCGACGAGCTGAAGGATTTGATTTGGCTGACGCTGAACAAAGCCGACGAGGAAGAAGATTGGTGATCAACGTAAAAGGCCATGGAAGCACTCGGCACCCTTGACGAACGTTTTTTCCTTTTCCTCAACGGTCTTCACACTGATTGGATGGATAAGGTGATGATTGCCGTCACCCAGATGTGGGTCTGGCTGCCTCTCTATCTTTTGATGATATATTGGACGGTGAAACAATACGGCAAACGTTGTTGGTGGATTTTTATCGCCTTAGGGATAGTCGTTCTATGTTCCGACCAGCTCTCCGCCCATGTCTGCAAACCTCTCTTTCAACGTTTGAGGCCGTGCTACAATGTCGATCTTCAAGACTTGATATATCTTCCTAAAGGTATGGCAGGCGGGAAATACGGATTCGTGTCTTCACATGCCGCCAACACCTTTGCCATAGCGGCTTTCATGACGGCAGCCTTACGTAAAAACCGGGCATGGGTAGGGATCGTGCTTTACCTTTGGGCTTTCATCTCAAGCTACAGCCGTATTTATCTGGGATTCCATTACCCTGGCGACATCTTCTGTGGTGCCGTTTTAGGCATTCTGGTTGGGTTGATTCTTTGGAAGGTGTTCCAGCTTGTTCTATTAAAAACAAGGAGTCTTTAAAACAATGATCCCGTGGGGGGCAGAGGCTTGTCATCGTGAAACACCACCTTGATGACGGAGGCCAGCTCGATGCCACAAAGCGAGGCCAAAGGCGCCTTGTTTAAAGCTAGCTCAAGATAGCCGTGTGTGCCAAAGATGGCCACCAAATCGACGATGTCGACATCGAGATAACTGTCTGAGATCTTGTCGACAGTATACAAATCGCCTTTCACCATGATGGTAAAGTCGCGACCACGACGTTCGGCCTCAAACACTTCTTTTGATATATTGGTAATCAGATTCTCATAGGAATCGATATACATCACTACACCTTCGATGGTATTGCCATGCGTGACGGCGCAGAAGGCTCCACCCCGATTCAGTTGTTCCCGACGCGCACCAATGTTCGACAAGGGCTCTCCGTTGGCGATCATCACTGCCACTTTGGCGAAGCGGTCACGTGCGGCAAAAGTGAAGAAATCGGTATCTTGGGGAACATCGATGATCACTGCCTCGTCAAACTTCCCATCGAGGATATGACTAAAAATACCATTATCAGTAGAGATGAAATACTGCCCTTCAGCCTTGACAACGACATGAGGGTTTTCCAAGGATTCTATTGTGTCAACAGCAATGATATGTATGGTACCTGGCGGAAAACTACGATAACAGTTTTTCAGGGTAAAACCGGCTTGTGAGATGTTGTAAGGTTCTATTTCGTGAGTGATGTCAACGATGGTGGCATTCGGCAAACGAGACAACAGGGCGCCTTTTACCGCAGCAGCATAATAATCGGTGCTACCCCAATCGCTTGTTAATGTGATGATTGCCATATGGTCTCGTTCCCCTGTGAGTGATGTTGCAAAGGTATAGCATTTATGTCAATTGAACGAAACAATTTTTGTTTTTTTATTCATTTTTTTATTCCCGTCAAAAGGATGGAAGTATGTCCTCAAAAAAAACTATCTTTGCGAGCAAATAACCGACAATGGCAGAACAGATTCTTCAAATCGACAATGTGGATCCCAAGGAACTCCATGGGCCCAACGACAAGTATCTGGAGCTTGTGAAAAGCATGTTTCCCAAACTCAAAATCATCGCTCGCGGCGACTTCGTAAAAGTGATTGGCGATGACGATGAGATAGAATATTTCGCTAGTCGCTACGAGACCCTGATGATGCAGTTGGAGCGCATTGGCAAACTAACCGCACAAACCGTAGAAGACGTGATGATGTCGGCTACCGACAGCGAGTTACAACAAAAAATGTCGGAAAGTGACGTGTTGGTCTTCGGGCGCAGTGGTGTACCTGTCAAGGCCATCACCGCCAACCAGAAACGCATGGTGTCTGCCTCCGAACAAAAGGATTTAATCTTTGCCATCGGCCCCGCTGGAACGGGCAAGACCTATACCGCCGTGGCATTGGCCGTCAGAGCATTAAAGGCCAAACAAGTGAGAAGGATCATCTTGACACGTCCAGCCGTCGAAGCCGACGAGCACCTTGGATTCCTCCCCGGCGACCTCAAGGACAAGCTCGACCCATATCTTCAACCTCTCTATGATGCCCTGCGCGACATGATCCCTAGCACCAAACTGGAGGGTTACCTCGAAGACCACACCATCGAAATTGCGCCTTTGGCCTTCATGCGCGGCCGCACCCTCGACCATGCCTTCGTCATCCTCGACGAAGCCCAAAACGCTACGCGTAGCCAGCTGAAGATGTTCCTCACCCGCATGGGACGCTCGGCCAAGTTCATCGTCACCGGCGACATCACACAAATTGACCTGCCACCTAAGACGCCCTCGGGACTTCCTCAAGCCATGGAGGTTTTAAAGGATGTGAAAGGCATCGAATTCATCTATCTGGATGACAAAGATGTGGTGCGACACAAATTGGTGACAGACATCATCAATGCTTATAAGAAGCACCACGAAGAAGAGGAGCCAACCGAACAACTGCCAACTGAACAACTGAACAACTAAACAACTGCATATAATGAACGCATTAACCAGAACAGATTATCAATTCCCTGGCCAGACCAAGGTGTATCACGGCAAGGTCCGCGATTGTTATTTCATCAACGACGAATACATGGTGATGGTCGCCACTGACCGCATCTCTGCATTCGATGTCATCCTTCCCAAGGGCATCCCGTATAAGGGACAAGTGCTCAACCAGATTGCCGCCATGTTCCTCGACGCCACCGCCGACATCGTCCCCAACTGGAAGCTCGCCACCCCCGACCCGATGGTCACCGTGGGTCGCCTCTGCAAGCCCTTCCCCATCGAGATGATCATCCGTGGCTACCTCACCGGCAGCTCATGGCGCACCTACAAGAGCGGTCAGCACACCATCTGCGGCGTGCAGATCCCTGACGGCATGAAAGAACACCAACGCTTCGCCGAGCCCATCATCACCCCGACCACCAAGGCCGAGGAAGGCCACGACGAGGACATCTCACGCGAGGAAATCATCAGCCGCGGTCTCATCAGCGAAAGCGATTACGTGCAGATTGAAGACATCACCCGCAAACTCTTCCAGCGCGGCACCGAAATCGCCGCCAAGCAAGGCCTGATTCTCGTCGACACGAAATACGAATTCGGCAAAATCGGTGACCAGATTGTGCTGATGGACGAAATCCACACGCCCGACTCGTCACGCTACTTCATCGCCGACCAATACGAGGAACGCTTCGCCAAAGGCGAGCCTCAGGTGCAGCTCTCAAAGGAGTTCGTCCGCGAGTGGCTCATGGCCAACGGCTTCCAAGGCAAGGAAGGCCAGCAAGTGCCCGAGATGACGCCCGAATATGTCAACAGCGTCTCTGAACGCTACATCGAGCTTTACGAGAAGGTGACTGGACATAAATTTGAAAAGGCTCCTGACTCGGAAGACCTCGTAAAGAGAATTGAAAAGAACGTGATGAACTATCTGAAGCTGTAAGCCTTCACTATGGCTTATGGCCTGATGACTATGGCCACTCTTACATAGGTGAGAGTGGCCATAGTCACTTTATTATAAACCGACTTCTACCCAATGTCCATCCTTGAAACTCACCACGCTACGGTAGCCCGCTTTCTTCAAGGCTTCCTCAGCGGCAGCAAATTCGAGGGTGATTTCGCTGAAGTGGTGCGCATCGGCAGAGATGATGGCAGGAACGCCCATCTTGAAGGCCTCCTCCATCAGCCAAGGCGAGGGATAAAATCCATTATAGCGTTTCTTGTAGATGCCGCGCGTGTTGATTTCCATAACGAGGCCTTTCTCGCGGATGAGGTCAAGGGTCTCGAGGGCGAGTTTGCGGTACCAATGCTCGTCTTCGTGGAAATAACGGTCGCGGTTGTGCATCTTGATTTTATCGAAATGAGCGATGATGTCAAACGGCTCACGTTCAATCATTTCGTTGGTCTGTTCGTAAAATCGGCGCACGGCACGACAGATGTCGCCATCGAAGAACCGTTGCAGGCCTTCGTCATAGATTTCCCATTTCGGGCCGTCGATGAACCAGATTTGGTCGGAAAGTGCCGGCCCTTCGACAAGCTCAGGGACCTTGTCTACTACCAAATGCACCCCACCAATCAGATATTCAAGATGATACTTCTCCTTGGTCACGGCAAAAGGCTCTGAAACACCCGTGATATAGTCGGCCTCCAAGCCACAATAAATGTCGATTTTGTCCTTGAATTCGGCTTTCAGTTGGGCTATTTCAGCCACATAGCTGGGCATATCAGCCGATTTCACCGAGAAAGTATTGTCGAAAGGCAACGGGCTGTGTTCCGAAAAACCGAGTGTGGTCAAACTCTGACGGATGGCCTCTTCCACGATTTCTCGAGGTTGCGATTTGCCGTCAGAATAAACGCTATGGGTATGGAGATTAAAATTTTGCATCAAAATCGTCTTAGTATTTAATGATGCGGATGGCTTGCTTGCCAACCTTTAGCAGATATGCACCAGCGGGGAGATCGTCATTAAGGAGGATAGTGTTGGAACCTTCAGCCAGCACACAAACCTGAGAATAGACTTTTTCACCTTTATAATTGAGCACGTCTATCACCTCGCTTCCGAATTCTTCGGTTTTGACTTCAAGAACGATACGATTTTGGTATTGGAATCTATCGACGGCCGCAACCAAGGGTTGTTTCATGGAAAGGAAGTTGTAGGTAGCACGCTCCTCAAGGAACTTTCGTGTCATCCCTTCCATATGATACACAAACCACTCATGGTGGGTTAAAGGATAGAAAGACTCCATACGCGGGAAACGGTCAAATTGAAGACGTGCCTCTTCTACAAGCGCTTCCTTGATGTCGTTATAAATTTTTTGTGTGTTATTGTATGAAAGAGTGGTGGCTATCAAACGGTTGAAGCAATCCGCAAACTGGCGTCGGAACTTGGGGCTCTCCAAGAACTTTCTAAAAAACAAAGTCGACTCACGGTTGGAAGGATAACTTTCGTCGCCATCATAAACCGCGTTGGCATAAACGTCGAAATCAGGATTTTCAAGGCTGGGGTCGCCATCATAGAACAACCAACGGAACTTGCTGTCGTCCACTTGCCAGAATCTTACGTTGTTGGCCGGCCAATCATAGTTGGCGATGAACATCTCGAGAATGTAATAGTTGATGAAGTTCTCTATGTCGACACGCTCCTCAACATAGGCATATTTCTTGTCGTCAGCAAGGTTCGCTTTCTCCATCCATTTTTTCAGATCCTTGAAAGAATCCGCAACACCATTTTCCGTCTCCCCAAGCCAACGCCAGAACAAATTGACATTTTCGGAAGCAACCCCAAAATGGTCCTCCACATAATGTTCATCAGGTCTTTCCTTTACATAATAAATACCCCAATACTCCCCATTGATGAACATGACGGAAGGGCGGTCAGCCATATATTCAATCCCCATCTGTTGGGCCAAGTAGTTGCTGATATGATCTTCGCAGCCCCCATTGCTGCTCAGGAAAGGACGAAGCACCAAGACCTTGAAATGGTCCAATGACATTTCCTTAAAAAACTGGTATTGGAATCGCTTATATCCATAATCCTTGCGGGCGTATATCTTCAAGGTCTTTTGTTGAAACCTTCTGCCATTGCCGCCATGAGTACGAAGTCCGCAAGGCTGGTTGATCCCTGTGTTGTCGAGTTCATAAAACTCGAAATTGGCTGGACGCTCCCACTCTCTACCATGCTGATAATAATTGCCCGACCAATGAGGCCTATCAGTCCTATAACATGCTCCTTCGACAAAGATTCCTTTATTATAATCAAATAAATCAAGTGAATCGACACAAAGCGACACGGCAGGCAAACCGTGCAAGTCGCAACCCAAAGACTTGATAAAATAACTGTTGGTGAAGACCGTGCTTACACAATTGTCCGACTCATCGAACACGGCAGCGCGTATCACAATGCAACGTTCTATGCTATCAGCCACTTGAAATTGGTCCTCGGGACAATTACGCACAGTGTAGATATTAGACTTCGAATACATCCGCTCGTCAAGTGTCAGCGGTTCCGAATAACGTTGCGAATGCCTTGTAGGTTCATTGCCATTGGTGGTGAAACGAATATGATAGTCCGGATTACCGCATTGTAACTCCAAGGAAAAGACCTCATCGTAAAACCCACCAGGAACTGAGAATGACAGGGTGTCGAATTGCGCCCAGCTTGACAGTGAAAAGCCCAGCAAGACAAGCAAAAGCCCGATTCCAATATGTTTTCTCATTCGTATGTATGTTTTATTGTTGGCAAAAATAAGAAAAACCCTTATGCAAAAGCATCATAAACAAAAACACACTTATGATTCTGCCGTCTCGATTATTCTATAGACCTTGTCTCCCCTTCTCACCACATCATTCACGGGAATGGAGCACAATTCGCCCTTAACAGCTTGTTGTACGGGACCGTCATCCAAGCGAAGCTCACGGATACTGTCTTCATACACACCCGTTGTGGGGCCGATGATCATGATGGGGTCACCCATGTTGAGGTCATGGGTCTCGACCCTGATCTCAGCCACACCCAATCTGCTGAAATAATTGGTCACCTGACCAATGAAAAGTTTGGTTTGGGTAGCCTGTGAACCATACTGCTTCGACCATTCGAAGGTGCGACGGCCCAGATAATAGCCGTCCCAAAAACCACGGTTGTAAACACCTTTTAGACGTTCCATCCAAGCGTCAATCTTGTCTTGCGTAAACGTTCCTTCTTGAATGGCTTTCACTGCCTCGCTATAAACTGCCACGGTCACTTTGGTATACTCCGGTGAACGGCCACGCCCCTCTATCTTCAGCACTTCGACGCCTGCATCCAAAACCCGATCCAAGAAAGGCAAAGTACAGAGGTCTTTGGGCGACATGATGTACTCATTATCCAGCGCCAATTCATAACCTTCTTCACGCTCACGCACCTCGTAGCCACGACGGCACAACTGAAGACATGCACCTCGGTTAGACGAAGCATTGTACAAATCTTGACTCAAGTTGCACTTGCCCGAGATGGCCATGCACAAAGCACCATGGCAAAACACTTCGATGCGCACCAAGTCGCCATGCGGACCACGAATCTGTTGACGTTCAATCTCTTCTGTAATGTGTTTCACCTGATCAATGTTCAACTCACGAGCGGTCACCATCACGTCGGCAAACTGGGAATAATAACGCACCGCCTCCAGGTTGGTGATGTTGCACTGCGTGGACATGTGCACCTCGACACCGATTTGTCGGGCATATTGGATCACGCTCTGGTCGGAGGCGATGATGGCCGAAATGCCGTTGGCCTTGATGGCATCGAGCAGCTGGTGCATCTCTTCCATCTCTTCGTCGTAAATCACAGTATTCACCGTGACATAACTCTTCACGCCGTTTTTGTTGCAGGTCTCAGCCAGTTGGCGCAGGTCGTCAAGGGTAAAGTTCTTAGCCGAGCGCGAGCGCATGTTGAGTTTGCCGATACCGAAGTACACGCTACCAGCGCCCGCTTGTATGGCGGCTGACAGAGCTTCGTAAGACCCCACTGGGGCCATGATTTCGATGTGTTTTTTCATAGGCATTATGAAAAAACCAGCTTGATTCTCAAGCTGGCTTTGACAAAGTCGGGATGACAAGATTCGAACTTGCGGCCTCTTCGTCCCGAACGAAGCGCGCTACCGGGCTGCGCTACATCCCGAACCGTTTTGCGCTGCAAAATTACACATTATTTTGATATGGTGTGCAATTAATCGGTCAGTTTTTTCTTTTCCATCAAAAACTGATAATGCCCAAATGCTCTAAAAGGATTTTCAATCCGATGAGGATCAGTATGATACCACCAATAATCCCTGCCGACTTCTCATATTTCGAACCGAAGACATTGCCAATCTTGACACCCAAGACAGAGAACAGGAAAGTGGTAAGACCGATGACCACCACCGACGACCAAAGCTTCACTTGGATACAGGCGAAAGAGACTCCCACAGCCAAGGCATCGATGCTGGTGGCGATAGCCAAAAGCAGCATGGTCTTGAAATCGATGGCACCGTTTTCTTTGCCTTCTTCTTCCTTACCCCAAACAGCCTCTCGAATCATGTTGGCACCGATAAGGAAAAGCAATCCAAAAGCAACCCAATGGTCGTAGGCCTCTATCATCTCCTGAAACTGCGCACCCAAGAAATAGCCAATGATGGGCATCAATGCCTGGAAGAAGCCAAACCAAAGGCCACAGACCAAAGCCATACGCCATGAAAACCGCTTGGTGGTCAAGCCTTTGCAGATGGAAACCGAAAAGGCATCCATGGAAAGGCCAATGGCAATCAGCAAGAGTTCGATGAAGCTCATTTCACTATAATTGTGGGGCAAAAATAGCACATTTTGTTGGCGACTCATTGAAAAACTTTATTTTTGCAATCAACAAAACCCTTTTCAACTATGAAAAAGACCTTATTCCTTATGCTTGCCCTGATATTGGCAGTAGGTGGCATGGCTCAAGAAAAGAAAGCCAAGAAAGAAAAGACCTACAACGAAAAAGGCGAAATCATCAAGAAAGGTTGGAACTTCGGTCCCTTGCCCGTGGTGGGTTTTGATGCCGACCTAGGCTTCCAATATGGCGTAACCTGCGATATCTTCAACTACGGCGACGGCTCGCGCTATCCCCGTTACGACTACAAGTTCAACGTGGAAGCCTCGCGCTACACCAAAGGCTCGGGTGTGTTCCGCTTTTATAGCGACATGCCCTATGTCGTAAAAGACACCAAACTTTTCTTTGACGTAACCTACTTCTACGCCAAGAAATACGAATTCTTCGGCTTCAACGGTTATGAAGCCAGTAGCTTCGACCCATACGCAGGCATTGAAGGTCTCAAGAGCGGTTACCACTTCATCAACCGCAACCAGTTCCGCTTCGTGGGTAGTATGCAACGGCCCTTTTTCGACGTGCCCAACCTCTATTGGACGGCAGGCCTGGCTTACTACAACACAAAAGTCACGCCCATCGACACCATCAAGATGAGTGATTATGCCGGACAGACCACTTTGTATGAGAACTATGTGAATACCGGGATCATCAAGGAAGACGAGGCCCATGGCGGCAACACCACACAGCTCCGCCTCGGCATGGTTTACGATAGCCGCGACCACAACAGCGACCCAACGAAGGGCATATACGCCGAGGCCACATTAGTGGGTGCTCCCGACCTCATCGACCGTAAAGGTTACAGCAACCTGTCGTACACCTTCTTGTGGAGACACTACATCCCCGTTTATAAAGACAAACTGACCTTCGCCTATCGTCTCGGTGCCCAAAACCGCCTCGCTGGCAAGACTCCATGGTATATGATTAACAACTTGAACACTTTGTTCTTCCAGAAGATGTACACCGAGGGTTTGGGAGGCAGCGTGACCATGCGCGGCGTGAATCGTAACGGCGTCATCGGAGAGGGCTTCGCCTTTGCCAATTTGGAAATGCGCTGGCGCATTGTGGGCTTCCAATTCATTAATCAAAACTGGCAAGTGGCCCTGAATCCTTTCTTCGATGCAGGCATGGTGACACAAAAACGCGGTGAAATAGAGATGATGAATGCCGATAACGGGGGCATCATCCTCCACGACAACACCTTTGATTCTTATAGCGGCGACAAAGAAAGCATTCACATGAGCGCAGGCTGCGGTTTGAAACTCATCATGAACCGCAACCTCATCGTTTCTGTCGACCTGGGCAAAGCCTTGGACAAACGCGACGGCGAGAAATTGAAGACGTTTATCGGGTTTAATTACATATTCTAAAAACTAAAGGGCTGCCGGATGGCAGCCCTTTAGTTTTTACTTCGCTTTGCCTTGGTTGGCGACGGCCGCCATCAGCGCTGCCACCTTTTCAGGATCTCCCAAGAAGAAGTCCTTCTGCAATTTCATGTTGTCGTCAAACTCGAAGACATACGGGATGCCCGTCGGGATGTTGAAGGCGATGATCTCATCGTTGCTCATGCCTTTCAGCACCTTCACCACGCCACGCAAGCTGTTGCCGTGGGCCACAACCAGCACTTGGTCGTGGGTCTCAAAAGCCTTCATGATATTGTTCTCATAGTAAGGCATCACACGCTCGATGGTGTCGCAGAGAGCCTCGGTGAGCGGGATTTGCTCATCGGTGAGTTCGGCATAGCGCGGGTCCATGCGAGGGCTCTTGGGGTCGTTCATCTCCAACGCGGGCGGACGCACGTCGAAGGCGCGGCGCCACAAACGCACTTGCTCGTCACCATATTTCTCAGCAGTCATCTTCTTGTCGAGGCCCTGCAGCTGGCCATACGACTTCTCATTAAGACGCCATGACTTGTACACTGGCAGCCAGTCCATGTCCATGGCTTCAAGAGCGAGGTTCAAGGTCTTGATGGCGCGCTTCAAGTAAGAGGTAAAGCAGATCTCAGGCTTGTAGCCGTTTTCTTTCAGCGTCTTGCCGGCTTCGATGGCTTCCTGTACACCTTTTTCGGAAAGGTCGACATTGGTCCACCCCGTAAAGAGGTTCAATTTGTTCCATTCACTTTCTCCGTGACGGATGAGGATGAGTTTCTTCATATTGATTATGTATTAATTGTTGTTGATTTCTTTTCTAGGTCTATGCCGTTGGGGACGTTCTTCCTTAAGTTCCTCCCCAGCGGGATTCACCGACGTTTCACTTGGCATGGCCTCCACCTTTGGCATTTCTGCTTCAATACGACGGAAAATGTCGTCCTTATCCTTGGGTCGAGCTTCATCATACCACTTGAAACCAGGCAGATAACGGTCGTTTTCTTTCAAGTCATCCTCGGGAAACATCGTTTCAGAAATATCTTTAAATGACTTGATCAAGGAAATTTCGTTGTTTCTCATTTCAACGACCATCGTCTCTGATTTTGAGACATCAATACCAATGAGTCCGCCATCGTCCTCTCTAATCCAATAAATAGTCTCGGCCTTGTCGCCATCTACGTTGACACGATGAATGTTACCGCTCTTGAAACGCGAAATGATGTCCTGGCCCTTAATCTGATTAAAGCCTTCGATGGAATCTTGCGAAATAATAAAGGCATTCCCTTTTTGTAGCACCCAGTCGACATTATGGTCCTTGAGTTTGATGTCGATGTCGGTACCCGACAGTTGGCTGTCCTCAGCCCACAAAATAGGGGCTAATCGCATGCGAATGGTGGAATCGGCCATCAGATAAGTCAAGGTGTCGCACTTGCCTTGCATGTCCGATTTGAAGAAACGAACATTTCGGCGTGCGATAAGTTTCTCGGCCTCCTCCTTTTGCTTGTCGAAATACATGAACAGCGTGTCGCCGTGAATATATAGCGAGTCGCCACTGTCGTAGCTGATGGCGTAAGCTCTGTCGGTGGCGAACGACTTGCCTCGGTTTTCCCACATCTCCACATAACCGCCACGCATGATGACCTTATAGGAAGTGTCTATCATGTCGACACGATCGTAGGCTTTCGCCAAACCTATGTTTCGGTTGTAATAGATGGAATCTGCCTTCATCCGTTGCGTCTCGTTGTGCATGACAGGTTTCTTGTCGAAAAACGCAATATCGTCGTCCACTAGATAGTAACCGTGCTCTCCTTTCAACACGTTTTCCTTGTTGACAATTGTCGTCGGGCCCTCAAACCACATCTTTTCAACGTTCGTGTTGTAAAATAACGTATCGGTATACATTTGGTATTTTGGGCTTGTCACTTCAACGTTCTTGATGAACGAAAACTCTTTAATGTCGTCGCGATAATAACCCCAATGGCTTGCCAGCATCTTGTCACCTCGAATGATGGTAGCACTATCGGGGTAAGAGGCAAGATGAAGGTTACGGTCATAAGTCAAATAGTCCGTGTAGAGCGTGGTTGAATCGTCTTTAAGCCGCACATTATCAAACAATTCAGCAAATCTGGAATTGCCGTTATAATTCAGAAGGTCACTAAAAATCTCCACAGAGTCGTTGACGATGATATGAACACTATGGAAGGCATCGAAACTATTGGTTTTCTCATAGAAATAGGCGCTATCGCAGAAAAAGAATGCTGAGTCGTGCCTCATTTTCACATGGCCGATGAGTCTTTGCATATCACCCATCTTCTTGGAATAGGTCATCTTATCATAGTTCTCGATAAACACTCGTGTCTTTTTACGGACAACGGTATCCATCTCTTGCGCCACGACAAATTGTGACAACAGAATGAACAACGATACTATGAGCCACTTGGTGCGTTTCATCTTTCTTAAAAACCCTGCAAAGATAAGATTATTGCCTGAATTGGGTGTCGGCAACGAAAAAACACCTACTTTTACCCCATCAAATGACTTTATCATGACCTTAAAAGAAGCACAAACCGCCGTCGATGAATGGATCAAGACCTACGGCGTGCGTTATTTCAGCGAGCTGACCAACATGGCCCTGCTGACCGAGGAGGTCGGCGAGCTGGCCCGCATCATCGCCCGCACCTACGGCGAGCAGTCATTCAAGGAATCAGACAAAAACCGCAACCTGGCCGATGAGATGGCCGACATCCTATGGGTGCTCCTTTGCCTCGCCAACCAAACGGGTGTCGATCTCACCGATGCCTTTGCTAAAAACATGGAGAAGAAAACCTCCCGAGACAAGGAGCGGCATATCCACAATGACAAGTTGCGCGACCCCATCGCATAAAAAAGTGGAGGCGGTGTGCACTCCGCCTCCACAGAACAATGCATTCAAGATGATTACAAATTACATTGTCTTAGTCCAAGTGTCTTTCAACGCCACGGTGCGGTTGAAGACCAAATGTCCTGGTGTGCTGTCCTTGTCGACGGTGAAATAACCGATGCGTTGGAACTGGAAGTGGTCGAGCGGCTTGGCATCGGCCAGGTATTCCTCCACATAACACACGGGACGCACCTCGAGCGACTTAGGATTCATCATTTCCTTCATGGCTTCGAGTGAGGTTTTACCTTCGCCTTGCAGGCGGGCCAGCTCATCGCGAGGGTTCTCCACCTTCCAGAGGCGGTCGTACATACGCACCTCTGCTTTGAGGCAACGTTCGCAGCTCACCCAATGGATGGTGCCCTTTACCTTGCGGTTGGCACCCGGCATTCCGCTCTTAGTGTCGGGATCATACTCGGCATACACTTCTACGACCTCTCCATTCTCGTCCTTCTTGCAGCCCGTGCATTTCACGATGTAGGCGTTCTTGAGACGCACCTCGTTGCCAGGCGTCATGCGGAAGTATTTCTTCGGAGCGTCTTCCATGAAGTCTTCCTTCTCGATCCACAGCTCGCGACCGAATGCAATTTTATGGCTGCCGGCTGTTTCGTCCTCGGGGTTGTTGATGGCTTCCATCTCCTCAACCTGTCCGTCAGGATAGTTGGTGATGACGAGCTTCACCGGGTTGACCACGGCGGCCACGCGGGTGGCTGTGGCGTTGAGATCCTCGCGGATGGCGCTCTCCATGAGTGCGAAGTCGTTCAAGGCATCATAGGTGGTGTAGCCAATCTTGTCGATGAACTTGTGGATGCCGCTCGGCGTGTAGCCACGACGACGGAAGCCACAGATCGTGGGCATGCGCGGGTCGTCCCAGCCGCTCACCAGACCCTCGTTGACAAGGACAAGTAAGTTACGTTTGCTCAAAAGGATATAGTTGAGGTTCAACTTGTTGAACTCGGTCTGACGCGGACGGTTGTCATCCATGTTGTCGCCTTCGCCACGAATCTCCTTAAGCCAGTCGATAAACAGGTCGTAGAGTGGACGGTGCACCACAAACTCGAGCGTACACAAGGAATGGGTGACACCCTCGAAATAGTCGCTTTGTCCGTGGGCGAAATCATACATCGGGTAGGCGTGCCACTTGGTACCAGTGCGGTGGTGTGGTGTGTCTACGACACGGTAGATGATCGGGTCGCGGAAATGCATGTTGGGATTGGCCATATCAATTTTGGCACGAAGCACCATCTTACCCTCGCCGATCTCGCCGTTGTTCATCTTGTTGAACAGGTCGAGCGACTCCTCGACGGGACGGTTGCGGTAGGGACTCTCGATGCCTGGTTGCGTAGGAGTACCCTTCTGCGCTGCAATCTCTTCCGAGCTCTGCTCATCGATGTAAGCCTTGCCGCGTTTGATCAGCTCTATGGCAAAATCCCAAAGTTGCTGGAAGTAATCGGAAGCATAGTATTCGTTGCCCCATTGGTAGCCAAGCCATTGGATGTCCTCTTTGATGGCGTCGACATACTCCATATTCTCCTTGGTGGGGTTGGTGTCGTCGAAGCGCAGGTTGCACACACCACCATGTTGCGCGGCGATGCCGAAGTCGAGGCAGATGGCCTTGGCGTGGCCAATGTGGAGGTAACCGTTCGGCTCTGGAGGGAAGCGTGTCTGCACGCGTCCGCCGTTCTTGCCGTTGGCGAGATCTTCTTCCACTTTCGCTTCAATGAAATTGAGCGACTTCTTTTCCGTTACTTTTTCTTCTTCCGGGTTTGCCATAACTCTAAACTCTATACTTTAAACTCTAAACTATTAATAGGCTTTGTATTTGTCCCCAGTTTTCTCGATGAGGATACGATAGTATTCGTCGCTGTACTTGGGGTGTTCGCTCTTGATGGGCGTGTATTTGCTACCGGGTTGGGTGGGTTGGGCGGTGTTGAGGTTACCATCCATATACTTCATGAACAATTCTTGATAGAACTTCTTCCATGACTGGGTCATCTTATTGGCTTGGTTGCAGGAGAATTGTGTCAGTTCACGCGCTTGTGCCTCTCTACCCTTGATGGTCATCACACGATTGTCAAGCTCCGGAATGGCTTTTTCCACCCAGTTGGTTTCCATTTCACGCTGACGTTTACGGATTTCAGGGTGGATGTATTCATACTTGGTGTAAGCCCAGTTGCTCATCTGGTTGAAAGTCCAGAAAGCGGAGGTCTCCGACCACTCGCTCATTGAGCCATTGCCTTCGCGGAAGCACTCGGGAATCTCGGTCATGCAGGTGTACATTGGGCAGTAGACAGTGTTGTCGGTATCGTCAACGCCAAACCAAATGATTCCGCCGATGGGCCATTCCAAATAGCCACGGCTCTGGGCTACAAAGCTAAATCCTGTCTGCTGGGTAGCGGTGGTGCGCTCATGCACGTAAGTCACACCATCGACTTCCCAGTCCATGGGACGCCAGCGGTAGGGGCAGTGGAACGGACCAGCGCCCACGTCTTGCGACATGTCGAGGTCGGTACCTTCGAGGTGGTCGCGCATGAAGTCCATCATATCGAGCACGCTCACCTTCTTATTGGGCTTCACCCACAAAGGCATGCGGTTGGTCGGGAAGTTGTCAGGGGTCTGGCACATGTTGGCCGTATATGGCTGTACACGCTTAATGTCGCGACCCGTGGCATAGCCCCAATAGTCCTTCATGTTGTCAGTCACCTTGTTGAACATGGCCCACACGCGGAGGTCGCAGAAACGGGCGCCATCGAAAGTAACGGGGTTGTAGACATCGGAGAACGAGAACTTATCGTCAGGACCATTATACAGCTTGGCTTGCTTGGCAAAGCTGATGACGTCGTCAGCATAAACACAGTCGATGTTCGGGTCTTTCAGAAGTTTGTCAATGTTTTTGAAAGTAATGCTGGTCTTGCACTTGCGCGATGCCAAAGGGAAAGTGGTGATGCGGGCTTGGTTGGCGTGACCGCTCACATAGCCGTCGGGGATGCGGCGGGCTACCCATACGGCGCCTTTGTTGGCTTTGCCTTTGCCAGTCATCTCGAGAATCCAGCACTCTTCGGTGTCGCTGATGCTGAATGACTCACCTTCGCTGACGTAACCATAGTTGGCCACCAGTTCACCCATGCATTTGATGGCTTCACGGGCGGTCTTGGCGCGCTGCAATGTGATATAAATCAAACTACCATAGTCGATGATACCAGGGCCTTCCCACAGGCTCTCGATGCCACCGTAGGTGGTCTCTCCGATAGCCAGTTGGTATTCATTCATATTACCGACCACATTGTAGGTATGGGCCACTTGAGGGATTTGGCCGCGATACATGCCACCGTCCCAGTCATACACATCGAGCATGGCGCCAACTGGCCAGTCAGTGGCAGGATAGTGATAGAGTTCACCATACAGCACATGGCTGTCGGCAGCATAAGAGATCATACATGAGCCATCGGTTGAGGCACCTTTGGTGATCAAAAAATTAGTGCAAGCGTTGGCTTTCCCAAAAGAAAAAACGAGGGCCAAAGCCATGATTGCAGTGAATACTTTTTTCATAGGATATAGTTTTAATGATGAATCCAAATAGAGCCTACAAAAATAGTAAAATGTTTTATTGGAAATGCCTTTATTAATCCAATTCTTTGTATCTCACTGAATTTCTGAAATCTACCCGACAGCAAACGACAACAAACGACTGCTTTCGACTACAAACGTTTGTTCAACGGGTTTATCTTTAAGGAAGATGCATCTTTGCAACGGAAAAAATAATACCCCACCATAAAAATGAAAAATATTCCCTACTTTAGCACGATGAACGCAATCCAAAACATGGCGCAGCAAACCTTTACAAACCAAAAACTTGACTTCGTTGAGAAACTGGTGCTCTACACCGACGCGCACATCTTCCTAACAGGAAGAGCAGGCACAGGAAAGACCACCTTCCTGAAGAACCTGCCACTGAAGACCTACAAGCGCATGGTCGTGGTGGCTCCCACTGGCGTGGCTGCCATCAACGCTGGTGGACAGACCATCCACTCGTTCTTCCAGCTGCCTTTTGGACCGCAACTACCTGAAAACGCATTGGGCAAAGGCTACAATGCAAAAACATTGGCTGCGCAATACCAAAAACTCAACAAGAAGAAAATCAACCTGATGCGCAGCCTCGACCTGCTCATCATCGACGAGATCAGTATGGTGCGCGCAGATGTCTTGGATGCCATCGATGCGGTGTTGCGCCGTGTGCGTCGTTCGCAGAAACCCTTTGGCGGTCTGCAATTGTTGATGATTGGCGATGTACACCAGTTGGCGCCTGTGGCCAAACCCGAGGAATGGGAAGTGCTGTCACCCTATTACGACACCCCCTACTTCTTCGGTAGCCAGGTGCTGAAAAAGGCGCCCTACGTCTGCGTGGAACTAGAGCATATCTACCGCCAACATGACGACGACTTCATCACTTTATTGAACAAGGTACGCAACAACCAAATGGATGCCGATTGCGTAAGGGTGCTCAACAGCCGCTTCAAACCGGGCTTCGTGCCCAAGGACGAAGAAGGCTACATCACCTTGACCACCCACAACTACCAAGCCGACCAGATCAACGAGTCGAAACTGGCTGCCATTAAGGAGAAACCTCTGATTTTCAATGCAGAAGTCCATGGCACCTTCCCCGAGAACACCTACCCTACCAAAGAAGAATTGGAGCTGAAAGTCGGGGCACAAGTGATGTTTGTCAAAAACGACCCCACACCAGAGAAGGCTTTCTTCAATGGCAAGATTGGTCGGTTGGTGGGTTACGATGAAAAGGAAAGCACCGTCACCGTGGTGAGCGATGGTGAGCGCATCACCGTGCCGAAGCTGACATGGCAGAACATGGAATACACCATCAATGCTGAGAACCAGGATATCGAAGAGAAGGAAATCGGCAGCTTTACCCAAATACCTTTGCGTCTAGCATGGGCGGTCACCATCCACAAAAGCCAAGGCCTCACTTTCGACAAGGTCATCGTCGACGCGGGGCAGGCCTTCGCCCACGGACAGGTCTACGTCGCCCTCAGCCGTTGCACCTCCTTGGAAGGCCTCGTGTTGAAGACGCGCATCACTCCTAACACTTTGGTCAACGACTATTCTGTCAACCAGTTCGTGGAAATGCTTCCCGAGAAAGAACCCACGCAAGAGAAAGTCGACCAACTGCGCCACGACTACGAGTTGGAGACCATGCTCGAACTCATCGACTTCGACGGCATCTACAAGGACTTCGGCCGACTGATGAAGGTGGTTTACGATAACGACACCCTCTTCGAAAGCGCGATGATCCTGGACCTCTCACAGCGGCGTAACAAGATACATGAAGAATTGTGTTCGGTCGGCATCAAATTCGAAGACCAGATTCGAAAACTGCACGACCAAGCACCTTCGTGCGAACAAAACACCACCTTGCAAGAACGATTAATAAAAGGAATAGCCTACTTCGACGAGCACTTGAAAGCCATCGCCAAAGGTCTATTCGACTTGCCTTTCAAGACCGACAACCAAGCCGTCAATGAGCAACTCACCGAAGCATTGAGGTCGCTCAAAGAAGACATCTATCTGAAAGGTTGCTGTTTGGAAGCCTGCAAAGACGGCTTCACGGTCAGGGAATACCAAAAGACCAAGTCGGTGAAAGCTATCGAGGCAGAGAAAAGCGGGAAGAAGAAGGTGGAAATCAAGGACGATGTCATGGACAAGAGTCCGCTTTATTCTGCATTGTCGGCTTGGCGACTACAAAAAGCGCAAGACGCTGACGTCCCTGCTTTTACCATTGCACACAACACTACCCTAAGAGCCATTGCCCAAGCAAAACCAGCTACTCTTTCCGAACTGAAAGAAGTAAAAGGCATGGGGGTCAAAAAGGTAAAGCTATTCGGTGCCGAAATCCTCGATGTCGTGCTACGCTTCATGGGTGGAGACCCTGACGCTGCCGACCTTGGTGAAATGCCTGAAGAGCCTATGAAGAAACAAAAAGGCGGAACCTACCTTGTCACCAAATCGATGTTCGACAATGGTATGTCGGTCGAGGCTATCGCCAAAGAGAGAGGTTTTGTCATCAGCACAATTTACAGCCATTTGGCGCATTTGGTGGAGCAAGGCCTGATTGATGCATCTCAATTTATTGGCAAAGAAAAGTATAACGAAATCTTGGACTATTTCGAATCAACCTTCGATCCCAATCTCACAGCAGCCAAGGAAGTACTCGGCGAAGAATACCAATACGGTGAAATCAAAGCCGTACTCGCCGAACTAAAACGTGAACACTTCTTCGACAACCCACCACAAGAGGAGGACTAAACCAAAGAAAGCGTGTCGAAGACACGCCATCCTATTTACCCCACATGCAGTGTGGGGCGACACACACCACCCCATCTGCCCCACATGCAGTGTGGGGCCCACAAAACACATCACCATGAGCTACACAACATCCTACTACCACATCGTCATCCGCACCTACCGCAGCGAACCTACCATCAACGAAGAACACGAGAGGGAACTATACGCCTACATCTATGGCATAGCAAAGAACCTGAAATGCCAAACCTACCGCATAGGCGGTATAGCAGACCATATACATATGTTTGTATCCTTGCCGTCATACTTGTCACTGGCCTCGTTCGTGCAGCGAGTGAAGACAGACAGCAGCAAGTGGCTGAAAGCAAATCCACATTTCCCAGACTTTCGTGGTTGGGGACGAGAATATGCCGGATTCAGCTACAGCTTGCGCGACAAAGACATGATCGTAGGCTATATCATGAAGCAAAAGGAACATCACCGTAAGAAGACTTTTGCCGAGGAGCATCGAGGGTTCCTGACGGAGAACGGAGTCAGTATCGACGAGCGATACTTTCTACGAGATGAGTAGTGGCGTGTCTCCGACACGCGGCTTGGAGAGTCAGGCAGTGTGGAGAGCAGGGCGGTGTAGGACGCACGCCCCCACACTGCGCGTATGGGGATAATGGGATAGCGTGTCTTCGACACGCAGTTTTCTTTCTTTATGGTATTGTTTAGAATTACGGTTCGGGCAGTTGATTCTGCTGCGGCACGATGATGGCGCAAATGATGTAGGCCAACACCCCGGGGAAAGCCGCCGTGAACAGCGTCATCACAACCCACAACAATCTGATAAGCGTAGGATCCAAATCGAAGTATTCGGCAATGCCTCCGCACACGCCGCAGAGCTTCTTGTCGGCCATCGAACGATAGAGTTTCTTGTTGTTCATTTTATCTTGTTTTTTAGTTCGTGGCTGCAAAAATACACAGAATTTCTTACCCCGAAAGAGGGGAAACAAGTTTTTTGTGCATCAAAAAGTTTGTAATACATTCTATCAACACATTGATTATCAAAACAAATATATTATAAAAGTTTGTAATGGTCTTTTGGCGTGTAAAAAACATGTTTTTTAGTTTATACTTTTGCGTTTGAAAAACGAACGCAATATGAACTGCATTTCGGTCATGATTAAAAAACGCTTTTTGCTCTTACTCGGAGTGGTCCTGCTCCTCCCCGCTTGCAATTCCAAAAGCAAGTCGGAAAGGATGCAAGCCATAGTCGACGAGGTGCGCACCAAATATAAGGCCTACGAGGACATCAGCCAGGACGACCAAATCTTTGAGGCTTACGATTTCTTCGTGAAGCAAAAAGATTATGGAAACGCCGCCCCTGCCGCGCTTTATAGCGGCTGTGTGCGCCAAGCCAAAAAGGAATACGAGTCGGCGATGAATTGCTACAAGGAAGCCGACCGCTACGGCCGCATGGCTGGCGACTCGGTTAGCGCGGCCTTTGCACAATATTATATAGGTGACCTGCTCAACGCGAGTGGCAACGAAGCCGATGCCATCACGAACTACAAAGCCGCCGCCGCACTGTGGGGCGACAGCCTCTCGCGCAAGGCCCGCTGCCTCAACGCTGTGGCGATGATGGACCTCGTCATCGATGAGTATGACAGCGCCTTTGTCTATCTTGACCAAGCCTTGGATTTAGCCCAAACCGCTGAAGACAAAGTTACCGAAGCTTCCGTCTTGAACAACTATTCCGTTGCCTATCAACTGATTGACAAATACGATGCTGCCTTGGAATGCCTTCGTAAATCCGTACCTCTGGTGGACGAAAAACGCCGCCCCGTCGCTTTGCTCAATTTGGCAAAGGTCTATTTGGCATTGGATAATCGCGATTCCTTGGATTACTATAAAACACAGATGTTCAACGCGATGAAAACTGTGGAATGCAGTCCTGAAACCCAAGCCGCCGTCTACGGCTTCCTCATCAAGGATGCCTTGGCGGTGGGCGACTATGAAAAAGCCTATCAATATGAAAAACAGCACGAACAGGTGGCCTTGGAACTCCTCAGCGACCAAAGTCAAAGCTCCGTCCTCGAAATACAGAAGAAATATGACTTTGAAGCACAGGTCAACCAACACAACCGTCAGATGCTCTCGCGACAACGGCTGATCATCGTGCTGACCATCGTTTTGATTGCCGCCTTGGTTTTAGTCACCATATTGATTCTCAACGCCTTGAAAAAGAAACGCATCGAAGCCGAGATTAATGCGAACCTGCTGGAACTGAAGAAGCGCAATGCGCAGCAACAACAAGAGCAGACTGCAATGCAAGCACAATACGATGAACTGCAAAAACAGAACGCACAACAAAATGAACTACAAGCAGAATTCGGCGACAAGCTGAAAGACGAATACTTACAGAAATGCAACATCATCCGCTGCTTTGAAGTGCTGTCGCGCGACAGAAGCAACCCAATGGCTTTCAAGGACTTAGAGAAGTCTCTCTTTGAGGGCGAAGACCATTGGGCAAGTTTCGAAGCGGCCTTCGAGGGCGTGCATCCGGGCTTCATCGCCTCGGTCAAAGAGCATTATCACGACTTGACCGAAACAGAGTTCCGCTATTGCTTGCTGTCGAACTTCAAATTGTCTCGCCAAGAATATGCCGATGTGCTCGGTTGCAGCGTCTATAATGTGGATAAAGTTCGCGCAAGCCTTAACAATAAAATGAAGGAATAATCATAAAACCATGAAATACAGAAATTTGACTTTTATCATTCTCACTGCTATCTTTTTAATGGTGGTTTCGTGCAAGAAGTTCAATCCTTTTGAAAACTCCAAGCCCACAATGGAATACGTCTCGGGCAACGAAAAAGACAAAATCGACCTGAAAGGCTCGCTGCTGAAACCCGACATGCGGTATGTCAACATCTACGCGGAGTTGGTGGGAAAGACAGTTTATGTCTATTTCAACGAGGCCGTCGAACCCTGCCTGATGACCCTTTCCGCCGAAAACGGAGACGTTATATACGCCAGGAACGTGAAGAAACAGTATCCGGCCACCATCCGCATCTACATGGAAAACGAACCCACAGGCGAATATCGACTCTACGTCACCAACGAGACGGAGGAAGCCTCGGCATGGTTCCATTTCGAGAATGCAGAATCGCCTAACCGCGCACCCGTCCCTATCAAAGTCCTATTTGAAGAGTAATAAATCATTAAAATTCAATAGTATATGAAAAAACACATCATGATTGCCTTGGCTTTGGCTCTTTGTCTGCCAGCCTTGGCGCAAGAGGAAGAAAAAGAACGTCACGTCAGCGATGAAATCAGCATCGGCTACGGATTCCATCCAGTGAGCGGCAGCGAATTTGACCTAGAGGCCTCGCATTTCCGCCATTGGAACGACAAAGCGGGCGCGTTTTATGGCACTTACACCCATTTTTTCAATCAGGTGGTCGGCGTGGGTGGCACCTATTGCTTTGACCCGAGAATCATCGACTACACCTACAACGGCATTGTCACCAACAATCCGATGGTTTGCACACTCAATGAGTCGTGCCATTCCGTGATGGGTCATTTGAAACTCAACTGCATCAACAAGAAACACTTCGTCCTTTACACCAAGTTCGACGCAGGCATTTGCTTTTGGGGCTACAAACTGAAGGAATACCAGCCAGAGTATTTCGGCGTAGAACTCCCCGACCAGCATTGTTGCTTCGCCTGGCAGGCCGCTGCCGGCATCGAGGTCGGCAACGAGCGCATTGCAGGCTTCGCCCAATGCGGTGTTGGCATGGAAGGCAGCTACAGCATTGGAATCAGATACAAATTCAACAAATAAAGCACCATGAAAAAAATAATGATGATTGGCTTGACGCTCCTGATGATGAGCTCATGCGTGAAACACGCTGACATTTACATGCTGTTGTCCGACGCAGACGCAGCAGCCATCCCTTACCAGAAGGGACAAACCGTGAAATTTCTCGACCAAAACGGCGACACACTGACCTATCAAGTCATTAACGACGAAATCTATCCTTACAACGAAGAACAATACATCCATGCGATACATGGCGGAGAGGTGATGCATCCGGCATACAATTCAACTGAGTGCTATGCCCGAACCGTCATCCTTGCCCGTGAAGACGGCAACGGCCAGTGGCTTTGTTTCACCATACGTCCCGAAAGGGAGTTTTCTTTCTATTCTGGTGACATTAGCCTGAGTTTCAGCCTGTTTTCAAACGACAGTTGCACCATCAATGGCATCAACTACGAAAATGTCTACCACGAAATCCTTTACAGCCAACACACGGGCGAGTTGCTTTATGATTGGTACTACAACGAGGAGTTTGGCCTACTCTATTTCGAGAAAGGTGATTGCTCTCTGACAAGGATGCCATAATCATAAACATATGAAAAACAAAGTTTTAACCATAGGAATACTCATTGCGATGGCCTTGGCTACCGCGTGTACCAAATATCCCGACCAAACCGACGACAAGAGCAAAATCGATATCAAGGGTTCGCTTTCCAATGGCGACATGCGCAGCCCGAACATTGAGGCATATATGGAAGGAAAAACGGTTTGGGTTTATTTCTATGAAGATTTCGGTGACTGCACGATAAGCATTACCAGCAGAGACAGTTCTTTGGTTACTAGCGAAACCATCGGAATTTACGAAGATGCATCGTGGAGATACTTTATGGGCGACGAGCCGCTAAACCGCTATCATCTCGTCATCGACAACGGCACCGACGAAGCCGAAGGATGGTTCTTCAACTTCAGGTTTGCCGCCGTTAGGCCAAAGCAGTAGATTCAAAATTTAAAGATTTAAAATTCAAAGCCTTATGAAGAAATCATTTTTCATTCTTTGCTTGTTAGTTATCGCATTAACATCTTGTGACCCCGAATACGGCATTGATTTCAAACTTGTCAACAATAGTGGTCACGCAGTAACATTCACTTCCAACCCTGAATACCAAGGATTTTGGGGAAATCACCCTAATGGTATTACAATTGAATCAAAACAAGACACCGTGTTTTTTGTTAGTAATGGTTTGGGGTCAGCAAATATCGCTACTGCAAAAGCCAATTTGCTTATGGTTTATGGCGATACTATTATTTTTACTTTTGATGATGGCAAGCGCTTGGTTTACACTCAAGAAGAAGGAAATGGGCCTTTCGATTTAGAAGGTGACCATTATACTTGGACAACAAAAAGAGGCAGTATGTTTCTCCTGCGCTATGATTGTTATGGGTATCTTACCTATACAATTAATGAAGAGGATTATACCCAAGCAGAATAAGGAAATCAAGAGAGTATTTCATTTAAAACCTAAAAACTTGAAATTCAAAGATTGATTTTATGAGAAAACTAACGTTGTTATTTGGATTATTACTTACATTAGGAAGCCTCCACGCTCAAGAAAAGGGACAATTCGTGCTTCAAGCCGAAGCCAATGCCGGCATTTTGTTCTGCCATCCTTATCAAGGCACTTTTAATTCAATTGACCTTGAAGGAGCCGTAGGTCCTGTCTTGCGCTATCAAGTGGGAAACCGTTTGGAAATCGGCATAGGGGCCAATTATTGCGCACACCACGCGCTTCAATACCTTCCAATCTTTGCCGATGCCAAATACAGCTTCGGCATAGGAAAGTCAGGACCTTATGCAGAACTGCGTGCCGGATATGCCTTTCGCTTGAAATACGTCAAGCATGAAAACGGAGACCCTAATTGGTATTCAGTGGAAGGGTTCTACTCTCAACTCATCCTTGGCTATTCCATCAGCCACTCCGATATTGGCATTGGTGGGCAGCTCGTCAACATGAAAGAGTATAGTACCGAATGGCCGGACATTCTTCCCGGAGGTTGCCTAACCTTCACCCACAACCAACTGAAACCTGCAGTATTTCTGCATTATGCATACAATTTTCATTTCGGAAAGTAAATGATTCAAATCCAAATAGTTATGAAAACCAAATTCATCATTCTCGGCTTGCTCGTCGCCATTGCGGTACCTGCTTTCGCGCAGCGTGACACCATCCGGAGCAACAAGAACGAGTTCAGTTTCGGCTACGGCGTGAAACCTTCAAGCAGTTTCCGTTATAGCCCAGGCCATCACTATTATCCCTTGGAGGAACACGTCGGTGCCATTTATGCTACCTACACACGCCGCCTCACCAAGGTCATCGGCATCGGAGCCACCTATTGCCTCGACCCACGCGTCTACACCTATTATGAAAAACCCAGCACCAAAGAAGGCCTGATCTGCCGCCTTGGCGAGTCGAGCCACACACTCATGTTTCACCTCAAAATCAACTGGCTCAACACCAAGTATGTGAACCTCTACAGCAAAGTGGGGCAGGGCATCATGGCTTGGGGCTACAACCTCAAGGAATACCGACCTGACTTGTATCAAATCAACATGCCGTCCAACAAATTCACAGACAGGATTAACTACGCCTACCAGTTTGTTCCCATTGGGGTGGAAGTCGGCACGAAGCAATACGCTGGTTTCATCCAATTCGGCTTGGGTATGGAAGGCATCATCAGCCTCGGTTTTCGTTATGGACTAAAAGATAAGGAGTAAACGCCATGAAAAGACACTTGATATTTTGCATCGCCCTCGTGGCCGTGATGACCTCTTGCGTGAAAGAACCGTCCATCCTTCGTCGTCTTACTGCTGAAGACGCTGCCGCCATCCCTTATCATACAGGACAGACTGTCAACTTCATGGACGAAAATGGCGACACACTGAATTTCACCGTCACCTACGATAAGACAAAACCCTTCTCGGAAGACTATTGGGAATATCCCTACGACGCTAAAATGTCTATCATCCGCCAGCCCTGGTGTTATGCTCGAACTGTGGGACTGCGCCGCGATTCCGATAGCAACAACCCTGAATTGATATTCACAGTGATTCCCGAAAAATTCCTGTATTTCAATTGGAACTATGAAATGGGAATAACGCTACCGTACATCAATCTCAAAGGTGAGACGGAGACCGTGGATGTGAATGGCGTGACCTACGAGGATGTACATGTCAGCTCATCCTCTGGCGACTATTGGCATCTGTGGTATTACAGCGATGAAGTCGGGCTGATTGCCGTAAAAAACGAGAGACACTCTTTAACGCTAATACCTTGATAGGAGGTCGACCCAATGAAAAAGTCGGAAAAGCATTTGCTTCCCCGACTTTTTTATAGCCCTGAAATCGAAGATTCGACGTAGTCAAAGGGCGGCCCTATCACACCCCGACATGCAATGTCGGGCTTGCAATAATTGCGAATGCTAATCTTTTTCAAACAACTCAAGATACTCCTTCCCTTCTGGCGTGACAGGCAAATCCTCTTCAGAAACAACCGTAAAGACATAAACAAGCTCCTTCTCGGTCTTGGTCTCCCTGATATATTGCCGCTTCAACTTCGGATTTGCTCCCGATAGCCCCAGCGTTTCCGCCATCTTCCGCTTGAGCGTTTTCTCAGGCGTGTCGCCAAACGCCACATGCCACCAATATAGCCTCATGGTCTCCCCCTTGCCATTCATGACATGAAGATGCACGGCAGGGTGCAACATCTTGTTACCTTGGTGCAACTCCACATACATGGCTCTCCCCACGATATTGCCCCGCTCATTGACGATGGGCAGGAATTCTATGGGGTTCACTTCAGGCTCAAATCTGTGTGGGCCTTCTGCTTTAAAGGGCGAGGTTATGTCCACATGTTCCTCAATCGACTGTGCCTGTGCTATCGGATCGTGCTGTTCTTCAACGATTCTTCGGGGGCGTTTTTCTGTTGTTGTCGAAGTCTTGGTCGGCTTGTCATTAATAATTTGAGTAAGTTCCATCGGCTCAAACAACACCTCCTCCACTTTTATCTTTTCCGAGCCTTTCAACTCGATGATGTCGCCCGACTTCTTCCCTATCAACATCTTGGCAATGGGTGAGATGAATGAAATGAGGCCTTTGTTCACGTCGGCTTCATCCACGCCTACGATACGCATCACGCGCCCGTTGTAGCGCACCCACGCCCCAAAGCTCACCGTGTCTTTGTTGGACTTGGAAAGGTCGACCTCCACAGCACTGTTGATACGGTCAACGAGCAGTTTAATCGAAGCATCGATGAAGTTGACCATGATGTAGTTGTCACCCGCCTTGACGCGCTCTGCCTCAAGGTCCTTCAACTCCTCTTTGAGTGCCTCAAGCCCTTCCTTTGTGACATAGTTGGGCACGCCTTCGGGCAGGTATGCCCGCATCGGCACCCTTGGAATCTCTTCTTGGTCGCCTTCTTTGATGAAACCTCTGCTCATTTAATCACCAACTCCTTGATGATGTTGTCGCACTTGCCCACCTTCTCGATACACCAAAGCAGGTAGCGGGCGTCCATGCAGATGGTGCGCTGCACCTTGTTCTCAAAGCTGAGGTCGCCGCTCATGGCTTCCCAGTTGCCGTCGAAAGCCAGACCGATGAGGTTGCCCTCACCGTCGATGACGGGACTGCCCGAGTTGCCACCCGTGATGTCGTTGGTGGTGATGAAGTTAACGACCAGCTCGCCGTTTTCGTTCGCATAGCGGCCGTAGTCCTTCTTGGCTACAAGGTCGCGCACATCCTGCGGGATGTCGAACTCCCAGTTGCCGGGCACATACTTGGCCATCACACCATCCATGGTGGTGTAGTAGTTGTAGTTGACGGCATCGGCGGCCTTGTAAGGCTCCACAGTGCCGTAGGTCAGGCGCATGGTGAAGTTGGCATCGGGATAGAAGTTGCGGTCGCTCTGCATCTCCATCAAGCCCTTCATGTAAAGGCGCTCGCCTTGGTTGCCAAGGTTTTGGGCTTCCTGATAACGGGCATACAAAGCCTGATAAGAGTCAATAATGTTCGTTGCTAAGGCAAAGATCGGGTCTTTGTCCAAGGCTTTAGGCTTCTGCATCCACTTCTCAAGACGGGCCTTGTCGGTGAAAATGGACTTCTCAAAGGCTTTGGACACATATTCGGTGAAATCACCACCATTCTCCAATCCGATGCGAAGGATCTCGCTTGGCATGAGGTTGGCTTCATTGTTCTTGTAGAACAAGGCAAGCAGGGCAGCGGTCACATCTTTGTCCAAAGGCATGCTATAATCCTTGAAGAAGGTCTCCACGGCGGGCTGCATTTTCTCGGCAGCAGCCTTGATATCGGCTTTGTCGGCCTTGGCCTCAAACATCTGGTTGATGCGCATGAACCTGCGGCTGAAGGCAACGGCCTCGCCACCGTTCCAACCCGCCTCACGATGGTAGACGAACGACTTCTGAATCTCATCGAGGATGTTCCACTTTTTTACAATGTCTTTGAAGATGTCGCCATATTCGGCCATGCGTCCGGCATCGGCGCCGACCCATCTGGCGAAATCTTCCTCTTGAGCTTGGCGGCGTTCATACACATGGTTACGCTTAAGCTGTTTCACCTGACCAATGTAGTATTTCCAATAGTTCGACACGCTGGCCTGCTTGGAGGCATATTTGATGAACACCTCTTGGTCGGCGTCCATGTGCTTGCGGTAGTTCTCGAGTTTAGTCGTGCGACAGTCGATGATGGCAGGGCCTTCCTCTTCGATGACATTCTTCACGGTGTAAGAGGTCGAATAACGGTCGGTCGAGCCGGGATATCCTAGGATCATGGCATAGTCGCCAGGCTTCACGCCACCTAAATTAATAGGCAGGTACCACTTACTCTTCATCGGGATGTTGTCGGCGCTGTACTCGGCGGGACTACCGTCAGGTGCGGTATAGACGCGGAAGATGTTGAAGTCGCCCTTATGGCGCGGCCAAGTCCAGTTGTCGGTGTCGGCGCCAAACTTGCCGATGCCCCAAGGCGGGCAGCACACGAGACGTACGTCCTTGTATTCGTCATACTCGAAGAGGATATATTGGTTGCCACTATAGAAAGGCTCAATCTCAATACGTACGTTGCGGTCTCCCTTACGGTCTTTCTCAAGTTGACGTGCGTTCTTTGCCACAAGTTCCTCGCGATCAGCCTCGCTGGTCTGAGCAGTAACACCTTTCAGCACGGCTTCAGTGACGTCTTCC
Source organism: Candidatus Limimorpha sp. (assembly GCA_045117495.1). GTDB lineage: Bacteria > Bacteroidota > Bacteroidia > Bacteroidales > F082 > Limimorpha. The sequence goes on from JBGUNT010000092.1 coordinate 36,723, forward strand.
ACCCTATTTAAAAAAAGGACGGAGAGGCCGGCGTTGGGCAGTTCCTCGCCCTTGCTCTTGGCCCAGAAGCCATCGGTGAGGTAGTCGTGTTCAATGGACGAGTGCTTTTGCACATAGCTCAAGCCGCAATGGTGGTTGGTGAGCAGCAGGCCTTCGGGGGAGATAATCTCGCCCGTGCAGCCCCCACCGAATTGCACGATGGCGTCCTTGATACTGGGCTGGTTGAAGCTGAAAATCTGCTCGGCCGTGAGCTTGCAACCCATGGCTTGCATCTCGGCCAGGTTTTGGCCATTCAGTGAATAAGGCAGCCACATGCCTTCGTCGGCGCGGGCCACTGACAATGACAGCACTAAGGCTGCGATTAATGAGAATAGTTTTTTCATTGTGTTATGTGTTTGCTTGTCATATCGAACGAGGATGCAAATATAGAAAAAAAACACAACAAAAAACCCCACCTCCTGGGGAAGAAGGTGGGGAAAAACAATATAAAGATTATGAAAAAAATCCGTATTTAGTTTTCTCAATGCCTTAGCATCAAAACCGATGCAAAAATAAGCATTTTTTGTCAGTCACGGCACGTTTAGGAGATTTTTTTGATGTTTTCCCAAACATAATTTATTGTCGGGATGTAATCAGCCCCTTCCTTGTCTCACAGGTGCCGCATGTACGCGCCAGCAATCACTGCTTGGCAGCCATGACCAGCTGACCTCTGTAGTACAGGTCGCCGTCCACATAATAAGCACGGTGCATCACATGCATGGTGCCGGTGGTGGGATCGATGGTCACGTTCGGGGTTTCAGCCTTGTAATGTGTTCTTCTCTTAGCGCCTCTGGTATGAGACTGTCTTCTTTTAGGATGTGCCATTTTACTACTATTTTAACTTGTTGTTTACCAATTGTTTATTTATCATTCAATTTCAAATCTTTCAAAGCGGCCCAACGAGGGTCGATTTCATTGCTGTCATCAATATCTTCCTCGTTATTTTGATCCGATGACAGCAGAGCCATTATTTCAGGATTACATTTTCCCTCGGGATGCACGCGATGCATCGGAATCGCAAGGATGATGAACTCATAAATCAAAGAACTGACATCGAAATCAGCCTGATCGGCAGAAACGACAGCCACGTCTTCCGACTCTTCGGCATTCTCATCGCCAAGCTTGATGAAGAAAACCCTCTCATCCTCGATGGGCAAATCAAACTCATCAGCGCATCTGTCACATTGTACACGAACCTCTCCTTTAATGCCGAATTTGAGGGTCATCATCGTCTCCTCACGCTCAACATCAAGCCTTACGGTCACATTACCTTGTTGAATCTCAGAATATTCCAAACCAGCAAAGAAATCATCCTTGATCTCGAACCGATAAGTATGATTCCCCAAGGCAAGGCCGCTGACAGGGATGCGGAATTCGTTTTTATTCTCCATCTGCCTAAAATCGGGCTGCAAAAATACAGAAATATTTTGAATTGTTGTTACCTACCATGTGTTTTTTTCTCACAAGTCCTTTTTTCATTGGTTTTTAAAACAATCACACCCTGCGTCATCTTAAAATTGTATGTTTTCATCAAAAAAAGAACTACGTTTTGATTTGTTGTTTTTGATTTTCCTAAATTTGCGGTCTTATAACGACTCAAAAACACATTCTATATGTACAAAATCGAAAAACACCCCATCTTGGACATCCCGCAGGAAGACCTTGTGGAATTCCAATATGAAGGCAAGACCGTCAAAGGTCAGCGCGGCAAGACCATCGCCGCTGCCCTTCACCAAGCCGGTTATCCCGTCCACAGCCACTCGCTCGACGGCCGCAACCGAAGCCTCAACTGCGGCATCGGCAAGTGCGGTGCGTGCGAGATGCTGGTCGATGGCAAAATACGCCGTATCTGCATCACCAAAGTCGATGGCGTCAAGGAAGTGCGCCGCATCGACAAGGAGGACACCATCCTTCCCGAACCCAAGGAACAACAGCCCCGCGAGGTGAAGGTCTACAAGACCCAGGTCGCCATCATCGGTGCCGGTCCCGCAGGTCTCGCCTGCCGCGAGCAACTCAACGCCTTCGGCATCAGCAATATCGTTGTCGACAACAATGCTAACATCGGTGGTCAGTTCAACATGCAGACCCACCAATTCTTCTTCTTCGAAAAGGAGAAGAAATTCGGCGGCATGCGTGGCTTCGACATCGCCAAGACCTTGGCGGGCGACAACCACGAAGGCATCCTGCTGAACAACACCGTTTGGGACCTGCTTGAAGGCGGTCGCGTGGCCATCAAGAACATCGTCACTGGCGAGATTGGCTACATCGACGCACAACATCTCGTGGTCGCCACGGGTGCCGTGCCCTTCATGCCGACCTTCGAGAACGACGACGTACCTGGCGTTTACACCGCTGCCGTGTTCCAGAAGATGATGAACCAAGAGCACACTTTGCTGGGTAAGAAAGTCCTCACCGTGGGTGCAGGCAACATCGGCTACCTGACTTCCTACCAAGGCATGCAGGCTGGTGCCACCATCAAGGCCATCATCGAGGCCATGCCCCGCGAAGGCGGCTTCCCCGTACAGGCCAACCGTGTGCGCCGTCTCGGCATCCCGATCATGACCAGCTACGTCCTGGTGCGCGCCATCCCCAATGCCGACTATACCGGCATCACGGGCGCCGTCATCGCCAAATGCGAGAACTTCAAGGCCATCCCTGGCACTGAGCAAGTCATCGACGACATTGACATCATCAACATCTGCACGGGCCTCATCCCCGACAACCAACTGTTGGTGAAAGGCCGCGAGGTCTTTGGCCTCAACACCTATGGTGCCGGTGATGCCATCCGCATCGGCGAAGGCACCAGCGCCGTGCTGCGTGGCAAGCAAGTCGCCTACGAGGTGGCCCAAGCCATCGGCGTGCGCTTCAACTATGACGATTATCTTGAGATTTCAAGACAATATATCGACTCGCAACAGCATCCTGTGCGTCTCCTCGAGAAGCCCAACCTGCCCACACCTGAGCGCATGATGCAGAAGGCTTTCGTGCAGGCCGACTGCCTCTATGGCTTCGCCTGTAACCCCTGCTCGTTCAGCTGCCCGCAAGGTGCCATCACCAAGCCCTCCACCAGCAGCACGCCGACCATCGACTACAACAAGTGCATCGGCTGCATGCTGTGCGTGTCGAGTTGCCCTGGCTTGGCCATCTTCGGCTACGATGTGCAGAAGTCGCTTTGCTTCCTGCCCATCGAATATGAAGCCCAGGAAGGCGCAGAGGTCTATCTCGTCGACAACGACGGCCAAAAGATTGGCGAAGGCGTCATCGAGAAGATCCTCAAGAAGTCGAACAAGACCAATGTGGCTCGGGTGAAAGCCCGCTCGTCGCGTCCGTCGGGTGAGGCAAGCCGCGTGTTCGAGCTGACCGACGTGAGAGGCTTCATCCTGAAAGACCGCTACAATGCCAACAAGGAACTCACTACGCCTATTTCCCAGAAGAAACTGGCCGAAGGCGAGAGCGAGACCTACGTATGCCACTGCGAAGACATCAAATTAGACCGCATCCTGCGCGTCATCGGCAACCGCAAGACCATTTCCGTGGACGAGCTGAAACACATCACCCGCATGGGTATGGGTCCCTGCCGTGGCAAGCGTTGTATCCCACGCGCCCGTCAGATTCTGCGTTCCTACGGCATCGAATTGGTTGGCGACGCCACGCCACGTGCCCCGCTGTCGAACCAAGTCAGCCTCGCCGACCTCTACAACCCGCACACCAAAGAAACCTTCATCTTCCCCGAAATGAACGGCGTGAAGAAAGAGCAAATCGAAGTTCTCATCGCGGGCGGCGGCATTGCGGGTAGTGCCTTGTTCCGTTACTTCTCTGAAGCTGGCAAGAAGCCCGTCATGATCAACTACAGCCGTGGCGCTTCGTGGCGTTGCATCGGCGGCGGTCGTCCGGCCTTCTCCAACCCCGACATCGCCGACATCGCCGTGCACAACCACGAGATTTTCAAGAACATGCAGAAGGAGCACAACATCAACTACCACCTGACGCACTACGTCAACTTGGTACACGATGAAGCCACCTACAACTCGCTCGATGCCTCACGCGCATGGAGCGATGCCTACATGATTGAGCGCAAAGACTTCAAGAAAGAGATTTCGCCACTGTGGGACGACAGCAAGGGCACCTACAGCCACGCCCTCATCACCCGCGACTGCTGGCAAGCCACGCCTGGCCGCGTCATCGACTACATCCGCTGGATCGGCGTGCAGCAAGGCGGTCGCTACTTCGAGGACTGCGAGCTGCTCCACGTGCAGAAAGCCAATGGACATTACATCGCCTTGGTGCGCACCCACGAGGGTGAGTTCATCGAATACACATGCGACCACTTCGTCAACGCGATGGGTTGGGGCGCCGAGAAGTTCAACGACATGCTGGGCTTGGATACGGGTCTCTATCCCGTGAAGCACCAAGCCTTCATCACGCGCCGTTTGCCCATGATGGGACCCAATGGCGGTCCGCTCGACATGATTATCGATCGTCGTCACTACAAAGGCTTCAGCGCCGTCTACGGACAACAATGGGCACACACCGGACAAATCATCGGTTGCGCCAGTCCCGACACCGACGCTTACGAGGCACGGCAGAACATCAAGTACAACAGCAAGGAGTTCTTGGAGATCGTCTCCGAGGTCTTCGCCGAGTGGATTCCCAACTTGGGCGAGGTCAGCTTCTTGGCTTGCTGGGCTGGTCGTTACACCGAGCCGCGTTACATCGTCGACCCGGAGGTCGGTATCCTCACTGGCTTGCGCGGCCACGGCTTCATGCTCGGCCAATACCTCGCCAAATTGTATGTGGACAAGTACCTCGGCAAGGAGGTGCCTGGCTACATGAAGGACTTGGCCTTGAGTGGCAAGGGATTGAGCGAGAACGCGTTTAAGTAATTGATAATTGAAAATTTATAATTGATAATTAAGGCTGTCGCGGTTGCGATAGCCTTAATTTATTATATTGTATTTCAATCATTTGCATCCAACCATTCTCTATTCGTGAACAGAGAACACTAAAAAAGTAGGGAGAAAATATATTGGTAGGGAGAAAAGTTGTATCTTTGCGGCAAAAAACACAATATGAGCATCTGGGAAGAAATAGAAAAACTGATACAGACCTACGAAACTTTGGGCATTGGGCAACAAGTAGACTACGACAAGTTCTACTTATACTCACTTATCACCCACTCTACCGCCATTGAAGGCTCAACCATCACTGAGGTGGAGAACCAACTCTTGTTTGACGAAGGTTTAACTTCCAAAGGCAAAAACATCAATGAGTATTTGATGAACTTAGACTTGAAGGCGGCTTACGAAGCCAGTATTTCAATGGCAAAAGCCAACACTGAAATAACGACAGGATGGCTAAAAAAGATGGCTGCCTTGGTGATGAAAAGCACGGGCAGCACATATAAAACCGCTTTGGGTGAATTCTCATCCACCAACGGAGACCTAAGACTGTTGAATGTAAGTGCTGGCATTGGAGGTGCTTCATACATGGATTTCCACAAGGTGCCCGATCGATTACAGAACTTCTGCAATACTCTGAATGACAAGCGAAAAAACATCAGCAAAGAAGACAAAAAAAGCCAATACGAACTCAGTTTTGATGCGCATTATGAATTGGTGACTATCCATCCATGGGTGGACGGCAACGGAAGAATGGCCCGACTGCTCATGAATCATCTTCAATTTGAATACGGCCTAATACCCACAAAAATCCTAAAAGAAGACAAATCCGAATACATTCAAGCGCTTATCGGCACTCGAAGAGATGAAAACTTGCAGATTTTCAGAGATTTCATGTTCAAAACGCTAAGAAAAAACCTTCAGCAAGACATCCAATCCTTTGTTGATTCGCAAAATGAAGTAGGGAGAAAAATCTTAAATAGTAGGGAGAAAAACAAAAACAGTAGGGAGAAAATCCTTGAGTTGTTACGTGAGAACCCCAAACTCACCACGGCAGGTTTAGCACAAGCAATGGGCATTTCATCCAAAGGTGTAGAGAAGCAACTTGCCCATCTAAAGCGAGAAGGGTTGCTTCGCCGCATCGGCCCCGACAAAGGAGGCCATTGGGAGGTCGTTGATTTGTAACAAACATAAAAAACGCCCAAGAATCGCTTCTCGGGCGTTTTAGGATAATGATTAAAACAGCATTATTGCTATAAGCATCATTCCCTCACGAATCCCATGATCGAATGGACATCCTGTCCTATGTCATTAAGTTCGGCGGGATTGAGGAAGTCGATGACCATATTTGTTTCGGTCAATGTTGTGATGGTGCCGGTCATATCATATAACATCACCGTATCGTTGACCTTGTGACGAATGCCGTCTTTTATGATCATTTTGTCTCCCTTCAAGGTATAATTGCCACCATTCTCTTCATTGTCGTCCGCGATTGCAGTCCCGTCCTTCCTGAATTCGATGCTGTGTCCGACCACAGCCTCGTTAAGAAACTCATCAAAGTAATCGAAAGACTCGCCACCTATGGTCATCGACACCTCGGTGATTTTCCATTTCCCATAGACCTGGGGTTGTTTGTTGCAGGATGTCATCGCTGCCATGGTTGCCACCACCAGAAGCAGGGCCATGATTTTCAGTGTGTTTTTCATTTTGTCAGGTTTTTATTGGTTAAAAATAGAATCAAGGCTCCAATGGCACAAACAATTCCATCCGGATGGTATCCCCGTTTTTCAACACTCCACGAAGAATAAAGATGATGCCGTCCTCTTTTTCCACAAACTCCATCCAACCGCTCTCAAAAGGCGATTCGTCGGGATAGGATGTTTGAGGATCCATATTGGTTTCGGCAATAGCTCCCGATATCTCATCAGGTGAGGAATGCCATTCCAAGCGGTTGCCAAAATCGAAGGAAAGCGGAATGTCCGACTTCTTGGTTAAGTCAACGGTATGGCCCAACAAAACACTAGGAATACCATAAAAATGGAAACGCATCAGAGGGCCGAAGAAATCCATTTCTGACTCTGTCACGATATCGAATTCGTCTTGACACGACTCAATGGGGCTGACGCTCATCTTATAGTTGGTAGTATTATAGATAATCTCGTTCTGTTTAGGAGCAATGTTGCGTCGTTTAACGGGTTCTTTCACACAGGAACCCAAAGTTGCCAAAGCAAGCAGCAACAGCATAATTTTCAATGTGTTTTTCATGGCTTTAAGGTTTTATAAATGTATCTCATAACCCACCGAGAAAGGTAATCCGATGAATGACAGGCATGTCCAATGCTCTTCTGCATGGCCCACCTTATAGGTAATCCTATCATGGCCCATCATGAATTGCAGTCCCAATCGTAACCGACTGTTTTCCGTCAATTTGATTCGACCTCCGATTTCCGACATGCCACCGAAACCGAAATGCTCGTATGTCCGCGCATCAAGCCATGGATTGACAGCACGTTCGACATAGGGGCCAGCGTTTACATAAAACCATTTGTAACTGAATTCGACGCGGACAGGCAGGCGGAAATAATTGTTGAATCCGGTGCCAGGCACGCCGTCTTCCCAATTCTCTGGTTTGTCTGAATTGGTTCTCCTATATTGGTAGTCAATGCCGCCCAACAAAGACCAATGCTCGTTGAAATCATATTTGGCATCCACGCCCAAGTCGCCGTGAAACTTGCTCTCATAAGGCCCATACAGGAAATCTATGGAGCCAGCCACTTTTGCGTAGGGAATCAACGACCATCCCTTTGTGTTTTGAGCCGATGCTGACAATACGCAGCATAACAAACTCACAATCAATGCTATTCTTTTCATAATGCTATGATTTTTGCATGACAATTAAAGCGCCACAATTATCGCACCACAAATTTGTTACTCATACCATTGTATTCATAAACATAGATACCAGGACGATAAGCACTTACATTAAGGTCAACCCATTCTGCATCGGGATCGAGGGTCTTGGTATCCACCAAAACGCCTCGGGAGTCATAGATGTGCATTTCAGCCGACTTCCCATTAAGGGTGTATGGGATGGACACCATCGCGCTAGCTGGATTGGGATAGGGATTTTGGGTCGTGACTATCATCTCATCTGCTGAGAAATTGCCTTGGGTGGCATAAACCTCAATGTTGTAATTGTCGTAACTATTCGAAATCTCGAATCTCAGCTCGTCTCCAGCCTTGTACAAATAGGAAATCAGCGACCCCTCCTGCATAAACAGCACCTCACCGTCTTCGTTGAGGATCATTGTGTACATTTTGCCACCTTGCTTCCAAGGCGTAAGGCAAATCTCAATCTTGTCATCACTGTTAAAAAGGTGTTTCCCAGCGATGACCACACCAAAAGAGCTGTATCTGATGCCCCATTTCCCCTCTACGGTGAACGGAATTTCTTTAGTCAGTTGGAAATCGGCATCATACACTGAGAAGCCTGTGATGGCTTCATCCTCATCCAATTCACAAACGACATACGAAACTTCAGGAAGAATCTCGTAGACATATTCATGAATTGAATTCTGGAAAACGCTATGGAGGCCGCCACTATTGTTGGTGAAGGTATGCTTCAAAGTAGCTTGCGAAAAAACTGGCATGAAGGCAAGGGCCAGCACCAGGGTTAAAACAGTCTTATTCATATGTTGTAATTTTAGTTGATCGTTTGTTATTCATTTATTCGGCCTGTAGGGCTGTCGTACCACGACAGCCCTACAGGACCGCGTTTTTATTTCACCACAAATTTCTGTGTCATATCGCCGACGCTGATGAAATACATACCTTGCGGCAAAGCCAATACATCAATCTGTTGGGTTTCAGCATTGAGGCTGCCCGTTTGGACGGTTTGGCCCATGAGATTGGTGATGCGGTAGGTTTGGGTCGGTAGAGACGTGCCATGGCGCATCTCTACAAATAAAACGCCATTGGTCGGGTTAGGATAAATGGTGAAGGACCCTGAGTTCATTGAAGGGCCGTCTTCCTCGATGCCATTATGGTATCCCTCATACACCTCATTACAATCTCTCTCACCGTATTTGAACACTAGTTCGCCGTTGCGCCAGAAGCAGCGGATGCCTACCACGCGATAGTCCTGCCGCTTTTGCATCAGCCTTTCAGGGAAATAGCTAGTCATGTGACCAACGCCACAGAAGATGATTCCACTGAACACATTGTTGTCGTCACTCACGTGCAGCATCTTCACCGTCTTGCCTTCGTATTCGTACTCATCCACAGCGTCAACATGCATGGTGATGCTGTCCAAGCCGACAGTGACCTCCCACTCGCTGCCTTCTTCAGCGTTATAATTGTAAAGCGTGGTGAATTCCTGCAAATCCTTGTTCCACCAATACAACACGCCGTTTTCCTCGTACACATATTCACGTGTCACTTCACTATGCTCGCCCTTATCATACAAGGTGTTGGTTCGGATAATGATGGTCACTTCCTTGTGGTTGATGGTCGTGTCAGCAGCACATTCCAGATGTTGGTAGGTAATGCTGCCGTTTTCGTTTTGGATTTCGTAGTACCATTCCGTGTTTAAGGCAGGCCCATCCGTCATTTCGATGAAATTGGTGAACTCACTCCAAAAAGGTGCATTTGTATAAGCTTCATGGCTTCCGTATGGAATGTAAACCGGGATGTCTTTGCTGGTATATTGGAAGGTTGTAGCGCCCAATTCAGGAGGAACAACGCCATTGCACGTGATGCTTTGCAGATCCCTGCACCCGCAGAAGGCTTCTTCACCGATACTCACGACAGAGGTCGGCATAGAAACGCTTGTCAATTGACAACGATAAAAGGTATTGTCACCAATGGTGTCTATACCTTCGGGAATGACTAAACCACCGTCAAGTGTTCCACAATAGGCAAAAGCCCATTCGCCTATATGAGTTACCGTTGGGGGAATCTCCGACTGTGCCAGAGTGTTCTGAAAAAGAGCATTATCTCCGATATAAGTCAAAGAATCAGGCAACGTGAGGGGATTGAAATTGGCACAATGAAGAGAATAATCATCAAGTATCTTGACCGAGTTTGGAATGACAAGCGGTTGGGATTCTTGCCCCACACCAGCCATATAGAAAGCAAGACATCCAATTTTCACCACATCATCAGGAATAATTGTGTTTTTCGTGCCAAGGATCAGAATTTTTGAATCTCGTTCAATCAAGGCGTTGTTCTCGGAATAGTAATTGGGGTTGGCTTCGTCAACGTGAATGGACTCCAATCTACTTCCACAGCACAAACCTTGATAGCCGATGTAAGTCACCGATGCTGGAATATCATAGCTCGTGATGCGTCTGTTTGCAGCAAAGGTTCTCTCTTCAATTCTTGTAACGCCTTGGGGAATCGTAATGGGGCCCGTCAAATATTCGAGCCACCAAAACGCGCCATATCCCATTGATTCAAGGTTTTGAGGAAGCGTCAGGCTACCCGTAACGCCAGAGCAGCCATAGAAAGCGACACTACCGATGGTACGGATATTGTCGGGCAGGACTATGCTGCCCGTAATGCCCCTGCAATTATAAAAAGTACTATCCCCGATGGCCACAACGTCGTAAGAAGAGCCTTCGTGTTCAACCGTTTCGGGGAAAATGATATCTCCATGAGGACGAGGATAACTTCCCCAACCGCCACTTGTAGGAGGAACCAAAGCCACTTCATGGGCATCGGCATCGGTAATCTGATAGTAGAGCGTCTGCCCCGACGCACATACTGCCGAGAAGTCGAAGTTAGTTTGTGCGATTGCACTTACCTGGATAGCCACCATGGCCGTGATGATTAATAATAACTTTTTCATTGTTCTAAATATTTAATTGTTAATTATTTAATTTCATTATTATGCTGCTGTCTACTGGCTGTCCCCCTTGTTCATGAGATTGCGGGTCTGAGCCCGCAACGAGGCTCTGTGGGGGATCTGCCAAAAGCCAGAAGCTACACCGCATTCACGATCTCCTCAAAAGTCCGTGTGTCATCCGTGAGGTTCATCTTCATTTGCTTGATACGGGTCTTGCGACGGTAGTACGACTCGGTCTGGGTGTCCAAGAGGATGGAAATCACCTGGTTGGAGAAGCCGTTCTTGGAGAGGCAGCAGATGCGCACATCCCACTTGCCGAGTTTGGGATAGAGTTCCAAAAGGCGCTGCGAGAAGCCGTCGTAGACCAAGTCGGTGAGGCTGATGAAGTCGGCCCAGTCGTCGTCGCTGAGGGCGAAGTTCATCGTGTCGGCGGTCACCTGCTCGCCGAGACTCTGCGCCGTGGTGAAGACCTTGTTGCGCCCCATGATCTTGCTCGTCATCAGCAGGTCTTTTTGCGAGAGCGTCTGACGGTCGCGGCGCAGGTCGTCGTTAGTGCGGATGAGGTTCTCCATGTCGCTCACCAACTCGTGGATGCGGTTTTGGTCGCGCTCCACCTGGCTTCGGAACTGCTCCACGGCCAACTTGTGGTCGCTCACCTTCTTCCTCACAATCAGCACGATGACCAACAGCGCAATCACCGCTGCGGCAATGATGAGCCAGAGTTTGAGGCTGCGGTTGCGGAGCAGACTCTCCATCTCGCTCTTTTGGGCCTTCAGCTCATATTCGGCCTTGAGGCGTTGAAGGTTGTCGGAGGCATGTTCCTTGTCGGCCTGCATCATATTTTGCGTGAAGAGGTCTTGGTATTCCATGGCCTGCTCGAGATGGCCTTCGTTGTAGGCGATGGCGTAGAGCGTTTGGTACACCGACATCTTCAGCCCGGCGCGCTCGCTGAGGAGGGCGGCTTCGAGGTGGGTCTTCGCCGTGGCGTAATCGTCGGTGTAGTAATAGAGCACGCCGAGCGTCATGTTGGCGATGCCGAGGTCGTTGCCTTCCAGTCCGCCTTGCATGGCACGGGTCACGCAGTCGATGGCCTTGGGATAGTTGCCCACGGACAGGTAGTAGTCGCGGCCCATTTCGAGGTTGAGGTCGTTGATCATGGCCTCGTCGTTCCTGAGGGTGGCGATGCTGAAGGCCGTGTCGTAGAACTGCTTGGCTTGGGCAAACTGTTCGAGCATTTTCGCCACGCGGCCGCTGTTGCGGTAGGCGGTCATCAGGCCGACCGTGTCGCCCACCTGCTTGAAGGCGGCGATGGCTTCGCGGTGCATCGTGAGGGCATCGTCGAAGAGGCCGTGTTTGTTGTACATCGCACCGAGGTTGTCCTTGAGGTCGCCTTCGAGTTGAAGGTTCTCAGTGGTTGGCGCGATGCCTTGCATCAGCGCGATGCCTTGCAGGAAACACTCGGCGGCCTCCTCCGAGAGGCGTTGCTCGCGCAGCTCTACACCTTCTTTATATAAGGTGCGCGCCTGCTGCTGTCGCTTGGCGGGCGAGTCGCACGCTGCGAGCGCCATGCCGAGGGCGAGGGTCGTTAGGATAAGTGTTTTTAGTGTTGCTTTCATAGGCGTTCTTTTTTTGACTCGGGACTTTTGACTGGGCCACCCTACCCTTCCACCCTTTACCGTCATGGCGGAGGGACATCCGCCATCTCCTGTGTGCGAAGACGTATCCCTTTCATTCAGGAGATTGCGGGGCAAGCCCGCAATGACGGTCTCAGGGGGGATTTCGTAACCCCCGGTCCCATGTCCGTCGATGCAAAAATATACAGAAAAAAAGCTTGTCAAGAGGTTTTTGGGGAGCCTCCGGATTTTGTCCATGTGTTTTTCGATTGTCAAAATTTATTTCATTGGAAATCAATGATGTAACTTCGGCATGGACAAAATTTTGTCCCTATGAAAAATGCAAGAAAACAACTACTTTTTACAAATAATACTTCATTTCGAAAGGCTTCAAGCCTTCTTCTTCAGCCTTCACGATTACCTTCATGCCTTCATAGGCATACTTGGCCTTCAGATCGTCCAAATCGTCGTTCAGCAGACGAATGCATCCTTCGCTGGCGCGTCCCGGAACAGAATCTTCGTTGTTGGTACTGCCATGGATACCAATCCCCGAGAAGCCTGGCGTGACTAAACGCATGAACCAATTGCCATAGGCAAGGATACTGCCACGTCCATCGCCAAAGTCATGGCTCCATGTGGAAGCATCTTGGATCTGCGAAATCATAAAAGGCTGTTCCCAGGAGCATTCAGGCGTTCTCATGTCGCCTTTCTTCTGCTTGTGGCCCTTGTTTTTACCCATGCAAACAGGATACTCAGCAAGCCTCACGGTATCGTCATCCAACGCTTCGCAAACATAGAGCATTAGCTCTTGTTTGGAAACAACAATGAAACAATGGCTTTTGTCGTTCATCTCGGAATAAGCGACCTCCGAACGTTGCAGCACAACATTTTCAAGGGTATCTATGGCTATCGTATCAGCAACAGCTTCGATGGAGGCGTTGTTATTGAAAGAACAGGATGACACCGTATGAAGCGACATCCAAAGGAGCATCAGCAAGGACATGACTTTTAGTATTGATGAATTCATGGTGATTACATACAAGATAAGGGTTTGGATTGCAAAAATAACAATTTCGAAAACCAAACTTCATTTTTAATGACTAAAACTTGCATACAGATAATTATTTTGTACATTTGCAGAGCCTCATTTCTACGCAATTGAGAAAAAAGAAACAGGATAATAAACCTAAATGTAATATTAACTAATTTAAAATCAACGTATTATGAAGACTTGTAACAAATTCTTCGCCGAACTCTTCGGCACGTTCGTTCTGGTTCTCGGCGGTTGCGGTACTGCAATCTTCGCCGGCAGAGCAGTTGGTTTCCTTGGCGTTGCCATCGCTTTTGGTTTAACCGTTATTGCTATGGCTTATGGCATTGGACACATCTCAGGCGCTCACCTGAATCCTGCCGTCAGCTTCGGCGTGTGGGCCAATGGTCGCATGAGCTTCAAAGAAATGCTGGTTTACTGGGTGGCACAGATCATCGGTGCCATCGTTGCAGCTGCTGTTATCTACGCCATTGCCAAATGTGGTGATGTTGCCACTGGCAACTTCGCTGCTAACGACTTCGGTGCTGACCTTGCCGCTTGCGGCGACAATTACTGGAACATCAACGCTTGTGGCGCTTTCATCATTGAAGCTGTCCTCACCTTCGTGTTCCTGATGGTCATCCTCGGCGTCACCGACGGTTGCCATGCCAACGGCAAATTTGCTGGCCTCGCCATCGGTCTGACCCTGGTGCTCATCCACCTCATCAGCATCCCGTTGACCAACACCTCCGTCAACCCGGCCCGTTCCATCTCACAAGCCATCTTCGCTGGCGGTTCAGCCCTCAGCCATCTTTGGCTCTTCATCGTGGCTCCGCTCGTCGGTGCCGGTCTCGCTGGCCTCGCCTACAAAGGCTTGTGCTGCTGTAAGAAGGATAAATAATCCTCGATTGTAACTAAACCCATAAAGGCCGTGTCATTCGCTGGTAATACCGGCAATAGGCACGGCCTTTTGCATTTACTAAAACAAACGACTATGAAAAAGACAATACTATTGCTTGCCCTCTTCTCGCTGTCATTAGGCCTGGTTGCTCAGCAACCTGCCACGCGAGCTTTCATCGATGAAGATGGCATAATCCGTACCGAAACCATACAGACCCAACTGCCCCCAGCAGCTCGCGACGGTCTGACACCCATGCAAGGCTTTCCTTTGACATTTCCTTCTAACACTACCTACAAGCCCATGCGTGGTCTGGCCCTTGCCGACCTTAACAACGACGGCGCCGATGAGATCATCCTTTGTCACAACGACGCAATTAACGTCATCGATGGACAAGGCAACATCCTTTGGACCCAACCTTTGGTCGGAGGCATGGCACAGTATCCTGCCGCTGTTGGCGACATTAACAATGACGGAATACTTGAAATCGTAGCCCTTACCGCTTACGGCAACACCCGCGGCGGCATCAACGTTTTTGATGCATCGGGCAACGTACTTATGGCCTTGGTAACCAACAACAATCCACTCATCTGCGCTCCTGTTTTGGCCGATCTTAACAACGACAGTGAATTGGAGCTCATCTTCTGCGGTCGCGGAAAAGCCTCAGCCAGTATCTCAGCTGGCATCCATGCCTGGAACCTACAAGGCGAAGAAATCGAAGGCTTTCCCTTCGAAATGCCTTCAACGCCCGCCTTCACGCCCACCGTGGCAGACATCGACAACGACGGCTTCCCCGAGATCTTCGCTTCAACGACTTCCGTACTGTATTGCATCAGCCATACTGGCGAAGAGCTTTACACGGTTGATTCACAAGAAGCCTACAAGTATTCCTACCAGTCGCCACTCGTGGTTGATTTCGAAGGCGAAGGCAACTGGAGTCTGGTGGGGGCCTGTCATGGCGACAACCCGAACCATTACGTGCGCGATGCGCACACTGGAGCCTACCGAGCAGGTTGGCCAAAGCCTGTTTCCAATTGGACCTACTCCGCACCGACAGTGGTCAAAAACGGCGACGAATACGCCATCTTTTTGGGTGTCTCTGGCGAAGGCAACGTATTCTACCAATACGACATGAATGGTAATGTGGCTTCTGGATTCCCACTCAACCTGAATGCCGGTATAGAAGGATTCGTTTCAGTAGCCGACATCGACGGGGACGGCGAAAACGAAATTGTCACCACCTTCAATTTGATGGAAAGCGAACAAGGCTACATCCGCGCGTGGGAGATGGACGGCACCGAAGTGACCGAAAGCTTTCCGCTCCGCCCGCAAGGTCTCTCCTATATGAACGGTGCCAACTTCGGTGACATTGACGGTGATGGCATGCTAGAAATCATAACTTTGACCTACGTGCAAAATTTCTCACCCGAAGACCCTGTCTATGTGACCGCCTATGCTTTGAACCAACCCGTTGAAAACCTTGTCTATGGCACTTACAAAGGCAGCAACGACCGCATGGGCTGGATTCGTGAGGAAGAAGTGGTTATCAGTTGCAATCCCGTTCGCGACCTTTACGCCGAAGCCTTTGGCGACATGCCGGAAGTGATTCTGAGGTGGACTGAACCCGAGTCAGGCTCAACAGGAAATCTTTTAGGTTATAGGATTTTGAAAGACGGGATTATTATGGAAGAATTGCCCCAATCACAACAAGAATACTTCGACCTCAACGTTGATTTCGACGAGACTCATGAGTATATTGTTATCGCCATATTCGATGACGGTTGTGAGGCCGAGTCTGACCCGCTTTCTGTGACTGTGATCTGGGATGCCATCCATGAAAACGGAAAGGAAGCCAAGATTTATCCAAATCCCGCTAATGATATCCTCCATGTGGAGGGGAGCGATGTCATTCTAGTGGAAGTGTTCAACATCATGGGTCAAAGCGTGATGAACATCAACGAAAACTTTGAGACAGTCGACATCGGCCACCTGCAAAACGGCATCTATTTTATCCGCATCAAGACCACTGAAGGAGAAAAGACCGTGAAACTGGTTATCGAAAAGTAAGATGGCTGGCATCTACATCCATATTCCTTTCTGCAACTCGAAATGCGCCTATTGTGGATTCTATTCGCTGCCTTCCATGAAGTTGAAAGATCACTTTTTGGAGACTTTGAAAGCAGAGATTGTTGCACGAAAGGATTACTTAAAGCAAAGGAGTCATTGCGGGCCTGACCCGCAATCTCCTTCGCTTTTGGAGAGCCATCACACCCCTCCCATCAACACCATCTATTTCGGCGGTGGTACGCCTTCCTTACTATCCATAAAGGAAATCAGCGAGCTGCTACAACTTATTAAGGAGACGTATCCCGTCGCCGAAAACGCTGAAATCACCCTTGAAGCCAACCCCGACACGCTGTCGTTAGACTATCTCAAAGGCTTGCGCCAACTTGGGGTCAACCGCCTCAGCATCGGCATCCAGAGCTTTTTCGACAACGACTTGCAGTATCTGAGCCGTCGCCACGATTCACAACACGCCCAACAATGTATCGATTGGGCCAAACAAGCCGGCTTCGAGAACATCAGCATCGACCTCATCTATGGCCTGCCCTCCTCCAACGTCGAACAATGGAACAAAAATTTGGACATTTTCTTTGCATATAATCTCCCCCACCTTTCAGCTTATGCACTCACTCTGGAACCCAACGCCATTTTGACCAAACAAATCGAATTGGGCAAGGTGCCACCCGTCAACGAGGAGGATGCTTTGCGCGATTACGAAATCCTATGCCAGCGTGTCACTGAAAACGGTTATTTGCATTATGAGATCTCCAACTTCTGCCGTCATGGGATGCACTCGAAGCATAACGCCAGCTATTGGTTTGGGACGCCTTACATAGGCTTTGGGCCTTCGGCGCATTCGTTTGATGGTGATTCACGGCAATGGAATGCATCTAACATTGAGCAGTATTGTGAGACTTTTTCTGCCGCTTCACTTCATTGCGAGGAGGAACGACGAAGCAATCCAGGCAAAGAGCTTCAGAATCTGGATTGCTTCGTTCCTCGCAATGACGCAAAGCGTGTCCAAAAACCAGTAATTGAAAAAGAACAACTCTCTCTGGAGCAGCAATACGACGAGTACGTTATGCTGCGCCTCCGCACCCATTGGGGCATCGACCTGAAATGGCTCAAACGCGAGATGGGCGAACGTTTCTCCACCTATTGCGAGCAACATGCCCAGCCCCTTATCGCCCAAGGCCGCCTCTCACAGACACGCGAATTTCTCTACCTCACCGACCAACAGATGCTCTTCGCCGACGGCGTGGCCGAGGAATTGTTCTGGGAATAAATTAGAAATAGAAATACGCTGCAATTGAGCCACTATTCCACCTGAATCCAAGTGATTTACTTTCAAAAAATGGCTCGTCAGAATCGTAATACGTACCATGGGTATACTGCACATCTCCAGCATTCACACCCAACGAGAACCTCTGACTCACTTTAAACTGGAAAGCCAACAAATTGGCATACAGGCTATATCCTCTATATGGATATGTCATTGACCTACCAACAGTCTCTTCATATACATACTTACCAAAATCAAAACTAGCTCCGATTTCAGGCGTGTAATAGAATCTGTCAGCAAGTTTGACAAAATAAGAAATATTTGGGTTGAGTTGGACACCTTTATTGACATCGTTCAACCAAACAGACGAAGCCTCCTCACGTGGTGATTTCACCGAATATCCTGAAACAACAAGTTCTAATCGAAAATTGTTTGCAACAAAGTAACCAAAACCAATTCCCAAGCCCAATTGGGTGTCCATAGGCTGCTCCGCATATAATGACGAATGATTGTTGTAAATCTGGTACGATGACATCTTACCAAATGATGCTTTTACCGAAGTCAAAACATACATGTCTCCCTTGTTCTGTGCAAAAACATTCATAGAAAGGATAACCACTCCAAATAGTAACAATAACTTTTTCATAATGCTTGATTTTAAGTGAATACTGAGTACAAATTTATACTATTTTTCCATTAGTCTTACTATTCCAAAAAAAAACCCCAGTTTTATCCTTATCAACCATTTTCTTTCCTATTTTTGGACTCCCAAATCATTATGACGGACTAAGGTCCCTGAGCCTGCGATCCCTGAGGCCCCTCGAAGGGTCGAAGGGCCGGTTTCTTGAATACAAACACAAACACATTCAATATGCTTAAACTCAAATCATTACTCCTATCCGCTCTTCTGCTCATCGGCCTGAACACGATGGCACAAGACGAAAACGAACAACGCGTCGGCGCCAACTGCACCAGCATTATGGTGGGCAAGAAAGCCTCCACTGACGGTTCCGTCATCACCTCCCACACCTGCGACGGTCGCTACCGCACCTGGATGCGCTGGGAGCCCGCTACCGATCATGAAAAAGGCGAGATGCACAAGGTGTATAAAGGCACCATGCACACCGAAGACCCTTTCGACAACCGTAAAGTGGAACTGGCTGGGGAAATCCCTCAAGTGGCACATACCTATGCCTACCTCAACACGGCCTATCCTTGCCTCAATGAAAAACAATTGGCCATCGGTGAAACCACTTTCTCCGGTCCCGACACCTTGGTGAACAACAAAGGCATGTTCATGATCGAAGAACTGGAACGCGTGGCCTTGATGCGCTGTGACAATGCTCGTGACGCCATCCAACTCATCGGTAAACTGGTGAAGGAATACGGCTATGGCGATGGTGGCGAATGCATCACCATTGCTGACAAGAACGAAGTGTGGCAGATGGAAATCCTCGGAGAAGGTCCCGACAAAATCGGCGGCGTATGGGCAGCCAAACGCATCCCCGACGACGAAGTAGGCGTTTCGGCCAATATCGCCCGCATTGGCAAGCTAGAACGCAAGAGCAAAGACTTTTATTGCTCCGACAATTGCGAGGCCGTAGCAAAGAAATATGGCCTCTGGGACGGCAAAGGTGACTTCGTCTTCTGGAAGGCCTTCCGTGCCGAATATGGCGGCGGCAAGAACTACAGCGACCGTGAGTTCTTCATCCTCAGCCAACTGGCTCCCTCATTGAACCTCAACCGCGACATGCCCGAACTTCCCTTTTCAGTAAAACCTGACGAAAACGTTGACGTGCGCAAGGTGATGGCACTCTTCCGCAGCACCTACGAAGGCACCGACATGGACATGACCCGCAACGTTAAGATGGTTGCCAAGAAACGCACCGATGATGGCGTGGTTGAAGACACTATCATCAGCCCTGTGGCCAACCCATGGGTCGGCAGCGCAATGATGAACACCATTAATTATTTGGCTCCAGGAACCATCAACTTCCAGCGCACTGTGGCCGTGGCATGGAGCAGCTACCATCACATCATCCAATGCCGCAGCTGGATGCCAGACGAAATTGGTGCCATTTGCTGGATGGCTTGCGACAACCCAGGGCAAAGCCCGCGCATCCCCATCTTCTCAGGATCCACCACACTGCCCGAAGGCTTCGACAAATGCGGTCAACTTCGTTACCGCGATGAGGCCTGGATTTGGCATTATCGTAAAGCCAACAAGCTGGCTACCGTTCAATGGGGCCGCACCAAAGAAACCCTGCTCGGCACTGCCAACCGCTTCGAGCAGAAGGCTTTCGACGAGATTCCCGCTGTAGAAGGCAGGGCCAAAGCCTTAATCGCCGAAGGCAAGACCAAAGATGCTACTGAACTCCTCAACCAATACACCTCCGACTTCGCAGCATCAACGCGCCAAGCCTGGAAGGAAATGGAAAACAAATTCTGGTACTGGTTTAGCTTCGGCTTTTAAAAGAATGCCTTAACGAAAAAAGGCGAGCTAAGCTCGCCTTTTTTCGTTTTCACCCAGAGCACTCAACGGGTCTGATTCACCGTAATAACCACGGTATTACCCAACTCTCCAACGATTTGGATGTGCGCACTTCTAGAGTTCTGTCCTGCTGGCATGGCATCAACAACCACAACGATTTCCTCGTTGCCGTTACCACTGTCGGGGACACATTTCAACCATAAAGCGTCCATAGTGATCGTCCAATTTTGATTAGCTTCAAGGTCTACATAAAACTTTTCGGCTTCTGCTGTGGCGTTAATTTCTGTCATATTCACTTCCAAGATGCCCAGCTTAGCTTCCTGAACGACCACAATCTCATTCATCAGTTCTCCGTTGTGGAAAGCCTTGACGACACCCGTTCTAATGTTTGGAGTCGGGTTATAGTCAACAACCAAACCTATCAATGCATCTCCTTCTCCCGATGTGCCAGATGTAAGTATCAACCACGATCCCAACGATTCCACAGTCAAGTTCCAATTGGTATTGGATGCGATCTCAAACGAAGATCCACCGCCGGCGCTGGATACATACAGAGTGTCAGGCGACATATTGACATAAAGAAGCTCGTCGCCAGGTTCTTGATTGACATTGATCCTCCTTAACAAACCGTCAGACTCAACAATAACCTCACAGCTTCTAGGTTCCGAAAACACATTGGGAGCGACAACGACATTCACGTCGGCATCGCCATTACCTTCTGTCTCCGAAACAGACGCCCAGTCAGAATCAACCCTAACGCTCCATTCTTTGTCGCAACTGACATGCATTACAGCTTCACCACCTTGTTTTCCAAACGAGAAACTATCGGGGTCGACCTCAAGGAAATGGGGATTAGGGGCGGCTTCTTGGGTGACGACAAGTTTGGCAATAAGGCCTGAAGCAGAGGTAAACACCACCGGCACTTCACGTACTGTATAGTACGGGTTCTCGGTGACGGTCACCAAAATATCAGCATCACCTTCACCTGTCATTGGGCTTAGAGTGATCCAATCCGGATTGCCATCAATCTCGGCCGTCCACGATTCCCCGCAGAACAGAGAGACTTCCTTTGTCTCTCCCTCATATCTCATCAAGAGAACTTCGGGAAGGATTGAGATATAGCTTTGCGACCCTGAATGCTGTAACACCGCCAATGTAGCTTGCACCTCATCGTTGCCAAATACAACTTCTCCCGAACGAATTGAAATGGACGGGTCAGTCAATTCGCCAACGGCAACAGTAACAAAATCTGTTTCTTCCGATGCCTGACAGGTAATCCATTCGGGCATACTGATTATCGTCCATTCCACATTTGACGAAACTGTCACATCGGAAGAACCTCCTTGTTGGTCAAATTCAAGTCTGTTGGGATTCACATCGATGAAAAACCCCAATGCATCTTGGTTGACGGTTAAAGAAGCGCTATTGTCTTTCGACGAGACTCTTACCTCGCCAGTACGACTCTCGGTTTCCCTGTTGGGACCGACAGTAAGGGTAAGCGTAGCATCGCCATTGCCGGAGTTAGGCGACACCTGGATCCACTCAGGGGTGGCATCCACTGTCCATTCACCATTTGAATTCAGTGCAACCATAATTTCTTCACCTTCTGGAGCAACAGTGAAGGTGTTGACGGGGAACACCACATCAATCTTTTTTCCACAGCCCACCAACAAAAGGAGTGCGACTGCTACAATACAAGAGTTCTTGAAACTTTTCATATTTGTTTATTTTGGATTATCACTATTAATTATAACGCTCTTGATACCGTTTTATTATTGGAAAAGAAAAAAAGGTGCACCGTTTTTGGCACACCTTTTTAAAACCATTGACAGATTGCCTCATCAATAGAAGACAGCTCTGTTGTCCTTGATGTCGGCCAAGTTCTTCAAGGCATTGTAAACGGATCCGTTCAGCACCTTGTTATTGAATTGGCTTGTCTTTTCCCTAAGAATATCGCTGTAATCAGTAGTGGCCTCAGCAGGAGTCAATTTCACATTCTTAAGGATGAAAGCACTTGAATTACCTGCAATAGGACCAACTTCTTCGCCCTCCTTCATGCCGAGCAACGTGCCGATGATATCGGCTTCAACGCCAAAGTTGCTCAATACACGGGAGTCGATGGTGATATCGGAAACGGAAGTTGATTCGGCGCCCAGCTCGTTGACCATGCGGTTCACATCGTTGGCACAAGCTTTCATCTTTTCAACGGCCATCTCGCCTTTCTTCTTGTTGATGACTTGATACTTTGCTTGGTCAATAATGGCCTCCATGGGAGCGTAACCCTCTGGAACGATATTGGTCAAAGCGGCAACCACAAACATGTCGTCTAAGTCAAAGATGGAAGAGACATCACCGACCTTGGTCTTGTCATCGAAAGCCCAACGGACAATCTGACGCGGATTGTCAATGCCCGTAATCTGATAAGTTGCAGCGTTCATTCTGGGCATCGTACGTTTGGTCAGACCTTCACGCTCAACAGCGGCGTTAAATTGGTCGTAGTTCTTGCTTTCCGTGACAAACTTGTTAGCCTCAGCAAAAGTGTTTTGATAAGTCTTGGTGCTCGGAGTGATTTCGTGCGTCAAATAAGCAAGACGAACTTTGGGCTGTGCTTGGGTCTTGTCGGTCACTTTGATGATATGATAACCGAAAATGGTTTCGACAATACCCAGTGAGCCAACGGGATTGTTCACGACATACTCATTGAAAGGAGCCACCATGGCGCCATCGGTAAACCAATCCAAGTCGCCGCCTTTAGATTTTGAACCTGGGTCGGTCGAATTGGCTTCAGCGAGTTCAGCGAAAAGACCTTCATTTTTAGGATTGCTTCTCAATTGGGCGAGCAATTCGTTGGCCTTTGCTTCAGCTTGTTCCTTAGTGATGGTGTCCTGACTGTTAGCGGCACCAGCATAGCTGATCAGGATATGACTGGCTTTCAAGGAATCGGGGCGGCTCTGCATGTCGACGATGCGAACCAAATTGAAAGTCTCATTGTCTTCATAAGGACCATACACATATCCTTTACCATTGCCATTGTCAAAGATAGCTTTCTCAATTTGTTGGGAAACATCTTTTCTGCCCATCCAAGTGCTGTCGTAACGACGGTCTGAATTGGCATTGACGAAGTTGACAACGTTGTCGGTGTTAACGAAATCTTCACGCATGCTTTGCACAAGTTTGAGAGCGTCTTGTCTGTCTTCTTGTGAAGGTTTGATCTCGAAAACAACGTAATCAATGTCACGTCTTTCGTCTGTTTCAAATCTAAACTTGTTTTCTTCATAGAAAGCCTTGTTGTCCTTGTCGGTCACGACGACGGTGGAATCGGGGATGGTGGCATAACGCAATGCGATGACATCGGCAGAAGCCTTTGTATTCTTGTTTTGATAATACTTCTCAGCAAGAGCGGCCGGAACATGATATGAAGCCTTCACTAGTTCGTTGAACTTGGTTTCAAGACGGTTGTCTTTCACGGCTCTTTCGAAATCCAGCCAACGCACACGAGCGTCCGGAGCAAAATCGTTGAGGTTTTGGAGATAATATTCAACCATTTCCTTGTTGAAGCTGCCATCAGGGTTGCTGAAGCTCTGCACAACCCACTGATGAGGATTTTCGCCCACGAATTGGTCGTAAAGCTCGTCAGAGGAAACGTTGATGCCAACGGTTTCATACTCCTTACCCATGATGTGGTCTTTCACCATTTGATCAAGGGTGGAATTGTAAATGCTGTACGTCTCAGCAGAAGAGAGGTTGTTGTTTGAAGTTCTTCTGCTTTCCATATTCTTGTCCTTCAAGGTCTCAAAGTCCTGATACGGAATCTTTTCTCCATCAATTACCGCGACATTGTATTCACGGTTTCTACCTTGACTTTGGAAAAGGTCCTGCAACACGAATGCTAACAATGCAAGACCAATGATTGCGATCAACAAGCCAGAATGTCTTCTGATTCTTTCAATTGCTGCCATAATTCTAATTATCTATTTTTTTATTATTAAACTTGCAATTTGAGCGCGCAAAGTTAGTAAAGATTTCAACACGTTGAATTAATTGATCAATTTTTATTTTTCAACAAGAAAAACTTCTTGCCGTCAAATTGATTTAATTAATTGGATATCTTTTAATTATCAGCAAGCTTAAGCTCAACTTCGTCAAGTTTCATATCGGAAGCCTTCAAGATTTTCACCTTATATTTTCCAATGGTCAACTCTTCCCCTTGTTCCGGTATACTTTCACAATAATGGAGAATCATACCAGCCAAGGTCTCATAGTCGTCGGAGATAGGCAGGTCGAGCTTATAAGTGTCGTTCAAATAGTCGATTTCGAGACGAGCCGAAAAGATATAAGTATGATCATCGACTTTTTTCTCGGTTTCTTCTTCCACGTCGTATTCGTCATCAATCTCGCCAAAAATCTCTTCCACCACATCTTCCATGGTCACGATACCCGCAGTGCCTCCAAACTCATCAACCACTGCAGCAATGCCTTGACGATGTTGGATGAAATGTTTTAGAAGACGGTCAGCAGTATAGGTCTCTGGGAAGAAATCGATGGGACGCATGATATCGGCAAGGGTAACGTCTTTCGCTTCAGCAATAACCCTGACCACATCGTTAAGATGGACATAGCCAACAATGTTATCGATGTTGTCGGAATAAACGATCAGTTTGGAATGCTTGGTTTCCTCAAAACGGTCTTTGACCACTTGAATGCTATCGGTCAGTTTCACAGGTTCAATCTCGTTGCGAGGAGCCATACATTCACGAAGCTTCACCGACCTGAATTCCATCACGTTCTGAAACAGTTGCAACTCCTGTTGCATGTCCTCATCAGCTTCTTCAGGATCTGCATATTCGGCAATAAAATCGTTTAAGTCGACAACGCTAAACCCATATTCCTTCCTGTCTACTTTGAGTCGAAGAACATAACGGATGATGAACTCTGAGATGACCGTATAGACCAGTGTCAGCGGATAAAGCAAACAGTAGCATACGAGGGTAGGGAGGGCAAAAAACGACAAAATCGCATTGGGATTAATACGAAACAATGTTTTAGGCAGAAACTCCCCCACCAGCAGAATTAACAATGTGGACAAGATAGTCTGGACCAACAAAATCGTAAAGTCGTTGGTAATTGCCTCTGGAAGCATCCATTGAGCAACAGGAAGCAAAAGCTTTGCCATGCACATGCCATATACAATCAGTGCAATGTTGTTGCCAAGAAGCAAGGAGGTGATGAATCGAGACTGGTGCTTGTAAAAAAGGCTGATGATACGGGCAGCCATAGTGTTTTTGGTCAGTTCCACCTCCAGCTGAAGCCGGTTCATGCTATTGAACGCGATTTCGAGGCCTGAACAGAGTGCCGAAAAAAACAAGGCTATCGCAACAATAATCCAGATATTCATCCTTATAGCTCTTCTTCCTCCACATCCAGCAAGGCTTTGCCAGAGTATAGTGTATATTCCGAAAAATCTTCCATGGCAACCAAACTATCGGCCTCAACTTCCCTATCAGGAGTGACGATCTTGACGTGCGAACGGGTATGGATCATCTTGGTGTCCTGGTACCAATACAACTTATCTGCATATAGTACCTGTTGCCTGTCGTAGTTCTCAATCTTAACGTTTCCCCAAGCTTCGATGAGTCCGCCATTGCTATAGCTCTTCCCATAATCTGCTTGAAAATCAGTAGTTTTGTTATGGTTTCCATCGAAAAAATGGGCCACAAAACCAAGCGGAAACTCCAAGAAGGGGTTGTCGCTTTCCATAGTGACCATGCGTGGGGTAATCAGCTCCACTTTCACGATACCAGAGTCGCTTCTATAAAAGACAACGCTATCGGCAACGATGCCTGACAGCGTATCCTCGGAGCTCAGCTCACTGATCACGGAATCGGGATTCCCACACGAAAACAACATCACAGCCAAAATGGCTGTGATGTTGAATCGTATTGCTATCTTAACCAAGCCTTTCAATTATTTCTTGGCTCTAATCGTAGTGGATTCGCCGATCCAGCCACCCACATTGTAGGATTGTCCCTCACTATAGTCGTTGAAGAAGATCGTCTCCATCGACGGGAAGTATTGTGAGTAGGAGCGGATCAAGCTATTGGCTCTGTCAGCAATCGAAGGATCGAGGGTCTTAGCCTTGACGCACTTGTCGACGGCTGCCCAGAACACTGCCTTGCTGTCGATGTCGCCACTGAACTGCTTGGAGCTTTCGGCGTAGAGCATACCGATAAGGAGGTAAGGCTCGCCGTTGGTCGGGTCGACCTGAGCGGCCCTTCTGAAGATGTCGCGAGCGCGAGAGAGGCTTCCCATGTTTTGGTAGCACATGCCCAAGTTACGGTAGGCACGATACTTACGGTCGTTGTTTTCGGTCTTGGTGGCCTGCTCAAAGAACGTAGCAGCATCATTCCACTTTCTATCCTTGAAGAACTTCAGACCAAGGCTGTAAGAAGCTTCCGGGCTGGGTTCGAGCTCGTTAAGTTTGACAGCAGCCTCGAGGAAGAGCTTCGAATCGGTGCATTCCTTCTTATCGAGGATGGTGGTGATGCGCTTCAGCAAGGTCACATCGTTCGGATTTTCGGCCATCTTGGCGCTGAATACCTTGATCAGGTCTTCGCAAGAAGCGAAGGGTTGGAACAGGTTGTCAAGGTTGTTCTTTACACCTTTATTAATATTGATGGATTTCTCGCTCTTTTCAATCTGCTTGTCGAATCCAGCAATACCAGAATCGTCACCTGCTTCTTCGGCCGTTGCTTTGGCTTCTTCCAACTGTGCCACCGTTTCAGCCAGCACCTTGATGTTGTCGTCGAGGACCTCCGAGAGTTCCTGGTACACATTGATAACCGTCATCTTCTCTTCCTTGCCATTGTTGACCATGTCGATGGTTGACTTGAAATAGGCGTCGATGGAAGCGCCTTGCAGCTGTGAAGGATCAAGAGCGACTGCGTCTTTCAGGATATTGTAAGCCTCCTCATAGCGATTCTTGTTATAGGTGTAAACGAGAAGACCTTTCTTACCCATGATGCTAGCGACCTGGGGAGCTCCCGTCTTCGGATCATTCGGGAAGTACTGAGCTCTGGTGTCGGCCAGCATGTTGAGCGTGTCGATATAAGCGTCCTTGTTCTTGGAATCGGTACGGATGTAGTAATCCATGATCTTCTCACCGTTCGTATAGACCAGTTGGCTGGCACGCGGGCAGTTCAGAAACACATTGCGCCAAGCAGTGACCATCTCCTCGCTGAAGGCTTCAGGGGCATACTTGGCTGCTTCCCATTGTTTGAAGTACTCACGATACATCGACAGGTTGGTAACGCAGGCGACGCTGTCGGTACCGTATTTGGATCCCGTCTCTTGTGCGGAAACGCTCATTGCCATTCCAAACATGATGGCAACCAACACAAATCTTTTCATTTTCATCTCTTTGTCATTTTATGGTTAAACTTACTTTATTTCAATTCAAATATCGTTCCAAAATCACGAAAACTACAAATCAATTGTATTTTCGTTTCATAAACCAACGCTCATAGATGGATACACCAACGCTCAAATTGAGGTAACCTTCTTGGACCAAACCGTTTTCTTTAGTGCCAAATCGACCCGCTTCGATGGCGAGATTCACCTTAGATTGTGAACGAGGAAGCGGCAACGACATGCCGGCCGTCAAGCCCATCTTGTTTAAGGAATGGCCATTAATATTCAAGTAGCTCCTCTCATAAAAGCCGCCCAAACGATAGGACACTTTCGTAAAATAACCTGATACGGAAGTATGCTTGGGCATATATTCAATACCCAACGAAGCATTCCATGAGTCTTGGAGCGATTCTTCGATTCCGTCACGTTTAAACTTCGACCACTGCATCCAGTTGAAATCAGCACCCACTGTCCACCTGTTGTTCTTTTGCAACATGACGCCAAGGCCAATACCTTGTGGCATTGTCAAACGGGAACCTGTTTTTTCAGCATAGTAGATAGTATCGATAATGTATTCTACATCATTCTCCATATTGTTTTCGATGCGACGGACAAAAGTGGTCTTCTTACCCTTCAATTTTACACCCTGATCATAAGTCAAACCCACGCCGATTTTCATGTCATTACCCAAGTTGGCATTGAAAAGCACACCGTAGTTGAACATGAAAGAACTGACCATCAGGTCTTCCGTCCTTCTTGAGGCGAGAAAATAAGTGGAATCAGGGAAATAGGCAGTCACACTCGATTGGGAGTCACCAAAAACATAAATGGCATTGGCGCCAAGCGAAAAATGGTCCCCAATCTTAAAGCCATTGCCCCAAAAAGCCTGGTTCAATCCACCAGAGCCTTTGAAGGCCGTAGAAAAAGAACCCACGTTTTCGTCATAGTCCTTCACGACCATCGTATACCCTGCTGTACTATATGGCTGGACGCCCAAAGCCATCTTCCACCATGGAGCCACACCAAAAGCCATCGCCACATAATCGAACGAGGCATTGCTGGCCTTCTCTGACAAGGATGAAGTGCTAAAGGTCGATGTTTTGAAATAGAAGCCCGCATCAAAAAGGAAGGCCAAAGAATCGATTTTGGCATATGAAGCAGGGTTTGCAGGATTAATCATACTGCCACTAAACATGGCATTACCCACTTTACCCATACCTTTAAGCCTGACATTCATCGATTTATTCTTAACCTGACCCACGCCAAACAAGGAATAAGGCGAATTCACGTCTGCCTGGGCATAAACGCTTTGACCCAAGACAAGCATTATGATGACAAGCATTATACCTTTCAACGAAGAAACTTTCATGCTATGAATTCCGTTTTTTTCAATTAATTAGGATGTGTCGTTTGAGCTTGCAAATATCCGATTTTTTATCGCGACGAACAAGTTTTTATTGCCTTCATATTAATGACAATTTTATAAATACCTGAATCACAACAACAAACGAATTTAAAAAATAAAAAAAAACTACTTTTTTCTTTTTTTTCTTGTCGGAAAAGAAATTTGTCGTACTTTTGCAGGCGCAAATACGGAGGTACCGTAGCTCAGTTGGTAGAGCAGAGGACTGAAAATCCTCGTGTCACTGGTTCGATTCCCGTCGGTACCACCAGAAGAAGCCAGACAATCGTCTGGCTTTTTTTGTCACAAGAAAACCAACAAATGACCTCCCACCGACAAAAAACCGTACCTTTGCACGAAATTATAGAAAACCATCATGGCACAGAAGAAAGTGAAAAAACAGAACGCTAAGGTTCGACAAGATCGGGGGCCGAAAACACGCAATATACTACTGGCAATCTTAAGTGGAGGTTTACTCACGGCTGCATGGCCCACGTGGGGCATCGCACCGCTGGTGTTCATCGGGTTCGTCCCTTTGTTGCTACTTGAAGACCGCATCGCTCATGGCGAAAAAGGCAAGTTGTTTTGGCTCTCATTCCTAACCTTCTTAATATGGAACGTGGCCACCACCTGGTGGGTTTGGAATGCCACTCCCGCCGCCATCGCCGCATGGGTACTGAACGCGTTGTTCATGGCAATCGTGTTTAACGTGTTCCACCTCACCAAGAAAAAAGTGTTCAATAAGCCTTGGGGCAACTTCATTCTCATCCCCTATTGGATGGCTTTCGAGTTACTTACCTACCTCTGGGCTGCCAAATGGCCGTGGCTCAACTTGGGTAACGTATTCTCCTCCCACCACGAATGGATCCAATGGTACGAATACACAGGTGTGGCCGGAGGTACGCTCTGGATATTGTTGGTCAACATAATGATTGCCAATATTATCCAGTTCTTCAAGTCAAGAGAAACAAAGCCTCTTTTTATCAATATCGGCGCCGAGGCAGCACTTCTCCTTCTGCCAATCGTCTTCAGTACTTACATTTATAAGCACTATGAAGACCAGGGCAAGGAAACCGAAGTCATCGTCGTGCAGCAGAACTGCGACCCCTGGAACGAGCAGTTTGACCATCAGTTTGATGCACAAGTCATACAAAACAACATCAATTTGTCATTGCCTTTGGTAACGCCTAACACACGATTTGTAGTTAGCAGCGAATCGGCCATACAAGAAGGCATCTGGCTTGACAAAACACAAGATGCTCGTGCATTGAATACACTTCACGACTACATCCAACGTTTTCCCCAGATGGCTTTCATCATAGGCGGCACCACCTACGAATGGGTGCCTCAAGGCATGGAAGACGACTTCCCTGCACGACAAATCGGCGATAGCGACAAATACTACTATTGCCACAACTCCGCCCTTCTCATTGACGCAGACGACATGCAATACCGCAACAAATCGCAGCTCACACCTGGTGTGGAGGCCATTCCCGAATGGATGGGGTTCCTGAAAAATTTCAGCATTACCATGGGCATTGCACGTGGCACCTTGAAAACCGACCCCGAGTCAAAAGTCATGGCCTTTGGCGACCACAAAGTGGGTGTGGCAATATGCTATGAATCAGCCTTCGGCGAATACGTCGGCTCATTCTGCAAGAAAGGTGCTGATCTGCTCTTCGTCATCACTAATGATGGTTGGTGGGGCGATACGCCTGGTTACAAGCAGCATTTCGAGTTCTCCAAGTTACGTGCCATCGAGAATCGTCGGTGCATCGCGCGGTCAGCCAACACGGGAAGGTCTGGATTCTTCAACCAACGCGGCGACGTGCTGCAACAAACCCAATATTGGGTGCCCGATGCCATCCGAGAAACCTTGAAAGCCAATGACAAGGTGACCTTCTACGCCAAGCATGGCGACTATCTCAGCCGCATTGCGGTATATCTCACCTTTGTGCTGCTCATCACATGGATTGCCAAATCGATCTTAGACTTCGGGAAAAACCGAAAGGCCACCAAAACCAGCACGAGGAGATGAGCCAACCAGTGCTTTCCTTAGGCCCTTTCCAAGGCATCACCGACGCACCGTTTCGGAACGTGTTTAAGCGGCATTTCGGCGGCGTCGACAAATTCTATACGCCCTTCTTTACAGGCATACACAAGGAAGAACACGCCAAAAACCTGCAAGGTGAGGAAATCGACCCGAGATACAACAACGTGGAAACACTGACGCCCCAGATTCTCAGCACCGACGCCGATGAGATCCTGCGTTTCGCCAAGCAATGCCAACAGCTAGGCTACAAGGAAATCAATCTCAACATGGGTTGTCCGTTTCCCCGCGTGGCCAACAAGAAACGAGGATGCGGCCTCCTTCCCTATCCCGACAAGGTAGAGAATATGCTGGATAGGGTTTTCGACGAAATCGACATCAAGTTCAGTGTGAAGTGCCGCTTGGGATATTTCAATCCGGAAGAGATTGACGCCATCATCCCTATTTTCAACAAGTATCCTTTGAACGAATTAATCATCCATCCTCGCATCGGAAAGCAGCTGTACAAGGGTGAAGCCGATGTGGAACGCTTTAGGGCCTTGGTGCCGTCCATAAATGCGCCATTGGTGTATAATGGGGATATCGTTTCGGTGGAAAGCTTTGTAAGGATTAATGGCATTCTGAATGACGGTCCTTCGACAGGCTCAGGAGCCTGCAAAACTGTTGAGCAGTTTATGTTGGGGCGAGGCATTTTGGCCCATCCTTTTTTGGCGGAACAGATTAAAAACGATATAGCGGACTCAGATGACAAAACGGAACGCCTTCACAATTATGTCCTCGACCTATACGAAGATCGCCTGCGCCATGCCGGAGGCAGCCCCAAGGTGTTGGGGCGCATGAAGGAGCTGTGGTCATATCTGATGAACAGCTTTGAGGAACCTCAGGTAGTTTGGCGAAAGATAAAAAAAATCAATGCGTTGAAGGAATACGAAGACGCCGTTGAGACCATTTTCAAGGAAATAGTCGTTAAATGAAAAAGCCCACCGTGGTGGGCTTTTTCATTCGTTTTATCATTCGAACGAGGCGATGGCCTTCTTGATGATTTCGATGGCTTCGCGAAGCTCAGCCTCGGTGATGACCAATGGCGGAGCAAAGCGGATGATGTGCTGATGGGTAGGCTTGGCCAGTAGGCCGAGGTCGCGCATCTTGAGGCACACGTCCCAAGCCTCTTTACCGTCTTTGGGTTTGATGATAACGGCGTTCAACAAGCCTTTACCACGCACCTTCTCGATCATCGGGCTCTTGATCTTGCCGATTTCCTCGCGGAAGATCTTACCGAGACGCTCGGCGTTCTCCATCAGGTGCTCTTCCTTGATGACTTCAAGGGCGGCGATGCTTACGCGGGCAGCGATAGGGTTGCCTCCGAAGGTCGAACCGTGCTCACCGGGTTTGATGTTCAGCATGATGTCATCGTCGGCCAACACGCAGGAGACTGGCACCACACCACCACCGAGAGCCTTACCCAGGATGAGGATATCGGGGCGCACACCTTCGTGGTCGCAAGCTAGCATCTTACCTGTACGGGCGATACCGCACTGCACCTCGTCGGCCATGAACAGCACGTTGTACTTCTTACAAATATCGTAGCATTTCTTCAGGTAGCCATCATCCGGGACATAAACACCAGCTTCACCTTGAATGGGCTCCAGCAGGAAACCAGCGATTTCCTTACCCTCCTTGGCCAGCACTTGCTCCAGAGCATCGGGGTCATTGTAAGGGATGCGGATGAAACCGGGAGTCATAGGGCCATAGTTGGCATACGACTCTGGATCGTTACTCATGGTGATGATGGTAATCGTGCGGCCATGGAAGTTGCCTTCGCAGCAAACGATCTTTACCTTATCGTTCGGGATACCTTTCTTGACAACACCCCAACGGCGGGCCAGCTTCAGGCCTGTCTCGTCAGCTTCGGCGCCCGAGTTCATGGGCAGCACCTTGTCGTAGCCAAAGTATTCGGTTACATATTTTTCCCATACGCCGAGAGCGTCGTTATAGAAAGCGCGGCTACTAAGGGTGAGGCGTTCGGCCTGGTCGGTCATGGCCTTGATGATCTTGGGGTGGCAATGGCCTTGGTTGACAGCAGAATAAGCCGACAGGAAGTCAAAGTATTCTTTTCCTTCGACATCCCAAACCTTGGCGCCCTTACCTTTGGCGAGGACGACCGGCAGCGGATGGTAGTTATGGGCACCGTACTTGGCTTCCAGGTCCATAGCTTGTTGCGATGATGTGATTTTCTCGATCATGATTTGTTATTTAAAGATTTAGAATTTAAGATCCATAATTTGAACTGCAAAGGTAGGGTTTTATTTCATGATTTCACACTTTTGGTGCGTTTTTTCCGAACAATTTTTCGGGCCAAACCCAAAGCCATTGCCATAAGTATGATTGCCAACAATCCGAAAAAGGCAAGTCTATAGTGATGCAACTGCATTTGTTGTTTTTGGAATTGTTCGTCAAGAGTCTCATTTCTCCGCAGCAAATCCTCTATTTCTTGACCAAAAAGACGATGTTGTTCGTCTAAAGCGATGTTTTCGCCAACAAGCGACGTGAATTCTTCGTCGAAAGTAGTCATTTCCATTTCCATCTTGTCGAACAAGCCAAGTCGGGCATAATCCATAATCAAGGGCTTTCTGGCTTTCTGATGGTATTTCGTGATACCTGTAGCCTTCTCCAGCTCAAAAAAACGATTCAAATAAGAAAGAGACTTTGACGCTTCACCCAACCGCCCATATAAATGGCCCAAACCGAGGCAAGCGACCATCTGTCCCTGTAGATAAGAGTTCTCTACGGCTTGTCGTAATGCAGCCTCATATTCTTCCAAAGCTTCTTGAAGTCTCCCCTGACGCTCCATGACCTTGGCCATCTCTGTCATCACCTCCGACTTCTCCTTGTTGGCCGACACCTTGTCTTCCTTCATTACCATCGGCATATCGGCATGTGCAACAGCCTTTTGCAAATAAAACATTGCCGAATCATAATCGACCAACTCATTTTCATATATCTTGCCAAGCATTCCACATACTGACAACAAGTAATAATTGTCACCATGCTTTTCAAGTGTTGGGATGATTTCTTTGAACATGTCTTTCGCTTCCACAGCACGCCCTTTTTCATAATAAATTGTTGCCATGCTGGACCTCGTTTTAGCAGCATCCAGATCGTCACCAATGGACTCGAACAAGTTGGTGGCCTCGGCAAACGTCCTGTATGCTGTATCCAATTGGTTCCTGTTATACCATATTAATGCCATGTTGGAGATTATACTTGCATAGGCTCCCGTATCATCCAGCTGATGAGAAAGGGGGATGGCCTTTTCATACACTTGATATGCAGTATCAATGTTCCCCAAAGACAACTCATAGGTGGCCATGTTCCACAACGACTCAAACGCGTTCTTGGTATCACCCAAAGCGACAAATTGAGAGTAAGAACGCTGTAGATAGAGTTTTGCCAAATCCAAATCACCGTGATACGCATATTGTATGCCT
Organism: Candidatus Limimorpha sp.; assembly: GCA_045117495.1. GTDB lineage: Bacteria > Bacteroidota > Bacteroidia > Bacteroidales > F082 > Limimorpha. The sequence goes on from JBGUNT010000092.1 coordinate 71,230, forward strand.
AATGCATAATTCGCTTTCGCCTCCAAATCACCATAACCTATTTTTTGAGCTTCCCTGATAGCTTTTTCACCCCAATCAAGACAATCGTCATAGGACACATCATAGAAGTCCCATGTCAGTTCTATCATGGTCAGCACTTTTTCCCTGCCATCTTGTTTGATCAAGGCATCCATAAGGCTATCCACAATACGGGTCTCCTGTTGCGCCATTCCAGACGTAACGAATAATAAGAAAACGAAAAACAGGAATCGTCGCATATCAATCAAATAAACATGTTATATCGTTGCTCGTCAAAGATGGTAGTGCTTTCGCCATGCCCAGAATACACTTCGGTGTCGTCGGGCAAATGGAACAAACGTTCCCTAATGCTCTCACGGAGCTGTTCGTAGTTGCCTCCAGGAAAATCGGTGCGGCCGATGCTACGACAAAAGAGTGCATCACCAGTGAACACCCAACCCTCAACTTCAGCGTAGAGACTAATACTACCGCAAGCATGGCCCGGTGTGCTGATGACTTCGAGGGTGCCCCCCCCGACTTTGATGACCTCGCCATCCTTTAGATCCTGATCGGGCAAATTGCATTGAGCCACAACAGGAAGACCAAACATCATCGCCTGCTGCTGGGAACGGGTGAAATCGCTTTTTACATCAGGATGTGCCGCCACAGAAATGCCATAACGCCTCTTCAAAGCGGCGTTGCCCATGATATGGTCGATGTGGCCGTGCGTGTTGACAATCATCAGGGGTTTTAAGCCATGGCCGTCGATGAATCCAAAGAGCTCGTTCTCCTCGGACACGTTGGAACAGCCTGGATCAATGATGACGCATTCCTTGGTTTCACCATCGTATACCACATAGGTATTCTCGGCAAAAGGATTGAAGACAAAGGATTCGAGTTGGAGCATGATTTCAAGATTTCGGCGCAAAGGTAAGGATTTTTCCTCAGCATTCTAAAGATTTTGACTATCTTTGTCCGCTAATTTGGCAATAATGTTGTCGAGAAAGAAATATACGATTTTGCTTGCCCTGCTGTTAACCACAGTGCCTTTGGTCCATGCTCAGTTCTACAACGGCATGAACATGCCTTTCGGGAAGAATCGTGTGCAATGGTCCGATTTCCACTGGTCGTATTACTTGAACGACAACTTTGACGTGTATTTTTACCAAGGTGGCGACGACTTGGCGCGTTATACACAAGCCTATGCCAAAGAACAGATTCCCCAACTAGAAAATCGGCTTAACAGTCGCTTCAGCAAAAAGATCCAGTTCCTTGTCTTCAACAACAAGGCTGATTTCAAACAAAGCAACATCAACTTGGAGGAAGAGGAAAACGGCAATACGGGCGGCATCACCAAAATCATCGGATCAAAGGTGATATTGTATTTTGACGGAGACTATACCCATTTTGAGGCACAAATCCGTGAAGGAATTGCCAAACTGTTGTTCAGTCAAGTCATGAACGGCATCTCTGTCGGCTCCCAGATACGCAATTCATACCGATATGACATTCCCCAATGGTTTCAAGACGGTTTGGTAGCCTACATCGCCAGCAATTGGGACAGTTATAAAGAAGCCCAACTTCAGCGCGGCATCATATCTGGAAGCTATAAGAAAATCAACCACTTGTATAATGACGATGCGTTGATTGCCGGTTACTCTTTCTGGAATTTCATCGACGAAAAATATGGCAACAAGTCGTTCAACGACATCCTAACTTTGGCCGAAAATACACAAAATGTACGCAAAGCGCTTTTATACGTCACAGGCAAAGAATACAAGGCGTTGGTAGAAGATTGGTACCAATTCTACAAAGCACGCTTTGAGGCCCAACTTGTCAACCGCCCCAACGACGCCATGAAACTGGGGTACAAAAAATACCGCACCTTCACCCAACCCACCTTCAGCCCTAACGGGAAATATTTCGCCTACGTCAGCAATGACGAAGGAAAGATCAGGTTGTGGCTCGAAGATCTGCAAAGCGGAAAAAAGCAAAAGCTGTTCACCGCAGGCTATCATTCTGACGAAAACATCGACACCTCTTTCCCCCTTCTGGCTTGGCATCCCAATAGCGAGATCCTATCTTTTATCATCGAAGAAGAAGGCAAGATACAGCTTTACAACCTTGACGTTGTCAGCGGCAAGAAAGCAAGCACTTATTTATTTGATTTCCAAAAAGTTAGTTCTTTCTCCTACGCCCACAAAAGCCGTAAAATCGTTTTGGCTGCCACACGTCGTGGGAAACCTGATGTTTATGTCTACAATCTGTTTTCTAACACGTTGGAACAAATCACCAATGACTATCACACCGACCTCAATCCCGTCTTCACTTTCGACGACAGACAAATTGTGTTCAGCTCCAACCGCCAAAACGACACTCTGAAAGCAGATGAACAGATCGGCTTCCAAAACAAGCAATTCGACTTATACGCCTACAACTATGCCAGCAAGGGGACGGTGTTACAAAACCTAACTCAACAACGTTTCTCAAACAACATCCTACCTGAACCTTTAAAAGATGGTAGCTTACTGTATTTGAATGATACCAGCGGCTGCTTCAACCTCTATCAAATCCGATTCGACAGTGCCATCAGCTTTATAGACACGACCATCCATTACCGCTATTTCGGCAGAAAAGAACAATTGACGGAATACTCTGAAAATATCATCGACTATTCCTATCAGCCCCGTGATCACAAAGCCGCCATGGTGATGGCAGGGCAAAACGGCGAGCAGTTCTTCATGTCGCCGATACTACGCGGAAAAGCACTCAGTGTCAAACAGATGAACTCATACGCACAGAAGCGATTGCTCGCCGAAATCGTCCAAAAAAAGCAAGATTCGGTAGCCGATCCCATTTCAAAGCACCGCTTCTCGACGAGTTACCGCTTTGCCAAACGAAAGAAACAAATCAACACACAACTGGGAATTGACTCGCTGCCTCCATTGGCCTATGACGACAAAGAAGAAGCCACGCCTAAACCTAAAAAAAAGGACACCATCCAACGTCCCAACAACTATTATGTGGAGCTCTTCGCCGACCAGCTCATGAGCCAAATCGACTTTTCGAGCATGAACTACAGCTACCAGCCTTTCTCTGGTGGCCTCTCCCCGATTTATCTAAATTCAGGTTTCAACTTCTTCCTTGGAACCACGTTGAAAGACCTCATGGAAGACTATAGGATTGAGCTTGGCGTAAAACTGAACACCAGCTTGGTCAACAACGAATACGTACTCCGCTTCAGCGATCTCAGCAAGCGCCTCGACAAATCCATCACGCTGCATCGTTATGTCACCGACAATACTATAGACTATTACTACCGCACCTTCACCAACGAGGCGTTCTACACCTTGAGTTATCCTTTCAGCGAGATCTTAAGTCTGCGAGGCACTGCCATCTATCGAAATGACCACAGGGTCAACCTTTCCATCGACGACTACAGCTTGGCCGACAAGGATACTTACGAAAACTGGGGCGGTTTGCGTGCCGAACTCGTTTACGACAACTCAAAGAAAATCGGTACGAACCTTTTGGTCGGAGCCCGCGGAAAGGTATTTGCGGAATATTACCAACGTATCGCAAGAAACACTGCCAACATGATTGTGGCTGGTTTCGACTACCGCCAATACACCCGCATCAGCCGCAACTTCATTTGGGCCAATCGTATAGCTGGAAGCACTTCCTTCGGGCAACAGAAACTCATCTACTACATGGGCGGCGTCGACAATTGGATATTGGCATCGTTTAATCCCGGCACCCCTATCGACTACAACCAAAACTACGCCTATCAGACTTTGGCGACCAACATGCGCGGTTTTAGGCAAAACATCCGAAACGGTAACAATTTCGTGGTATTGAACAGCGAACTACGATTCCCTTTGTTCAGCTATTTCATGAACCGGCCTATCAACTACAACTTCATCAAGAACTTCCAAATTGTCGCTTTTGGCGACTTTGGCACTGCCTGGACTGGCTGGAATCCCTACGATCCCAATAACTCTCTCTTCACTTCCTACTACCATGATGGCAATCTCGACATCAGCGTGACCGAGATGAAGGAGCCTTTCGTAGGAGGTGTCGGCTTCGGCCTTCGCACTACGTTGTTCGGTTACTTTGTGAGAGGCGACATGGCATGGGGTATCGAAGACGGTAAAATCGCAAAGAAACCGCAGTTTTACCTCTCTTTCAACCTAGATTTCTAGGAATTATTCGTAAAAATGGTTCTCTTTCATGTAAAGGAAAGCCTTTTCAGGCATAAAATGCCGAACATCCCGCCCTTCCTTTATGCATTGTCGGATGAAGGAAGAAGAAATCTCCAAAACTGGAGTCTTTAACACCGTCACCGAAGGACAATCCAACAACTCGCCTCCATCATAGCCTTCACGAGGAAACACCAAAATTTCATAATTGTCAAGTATCTTTTGGTATTCACGCCAACGCTTTAGGTTCTGAAGGCTGTCCATGCCACAAATGAACACAAACTGGCAATCAGGATATTGTTCGGAAAGCACTGTCAGGGTGTTGATGGTATAAGAGGGTGTCGGAA
>JBGUNT010000093.1:0-73218 GCA_045117495.1 Candidatus Limimorpha sp.
ATCTTGGTGCGGTGCGTCACGTTGGTGATGTTCCAGATGGCGTTGGCGCCGGGGGCATCCTGCAAAGGACCACGTGTGAGGGCATAGGTGTATTTCTTGGGATGGTTGGTGTTGCCATAATAGCCTGTTGGGGCGAAGTCGGAGCCAGCCCACATGGCGGGATTGAGACCGTTCGGCATGTAGCCGTCATCGTATTCTTTTTGGTATTGTGCTCTCAGCGAGTCGTCAGGGATGGCGTCGATCAAACCAGTGCCATAGATGCCGATGGTCGATTCGAGACGGCAGACGAAATCGCTATAGGGGATGGGCTGGCCACCCACCTCGAGTGGCACATAGAAAGCCTCTTCGGGGATGTAGACCTCAGGATAGGTGAGGTTGTAGGTCTCGCCGTCGGGGAATTGATTGCCCCATTCATCGGTATAGCTCAACCAGTTGATTTGGATCTGGGTCTCGTCCAAGGGCGCCTTGAATGGAGCGACGGCCTTGGTTTGAGGCATGCCAGTGTAGGAGCTGAGGTAAGTGTCGTTCTTGTCAGTAAAAACGAGCAGGTAGCCATTGCCCCAATCATCGGCGCGGTAGCGGTTCATGCGCATGCCGTGGCCGTAGCCGGGATGGCAGGCGATGCAGCTGCTGCGGATGTAAAGAGGACCTAAGCCGTTGAAAGGCTCGTTGTTTTGCGTATAGGTGCGCTCAAAGAAGTACTCGCCATACTTGAAAGCGGTGGTCAAGCCAGCTTGCTCGACGGCGGGGGTTGGATCTTCATAGGCGGATTGGGAAGTGTTGAAGGTGGTGCCCAGTTCGCCGCCGGCGTAGGTCTCTTCGCTGATGACCTCTGGGATGGGGTCTTGGGGGTTACAGGCGGCCAAAGCCAGGAGGCCTGCAAGGGCAATGATGCTTAAATGTTTGTAGTTCATCATGATATTTGAGTTTTGTGTTGTTGTTCTGTTTTATCTGCCGCTTGTCGTCATTGCGAGGAGGAACGACGAAGCAATCCAGGAATTAAGTGTGTTTTCTGGATTGCTTCGTGCCTCGCAATGACGCGAAGCGACCCTGGGATTACTTTCTGTCGATCTTTCCCAATTCAGCCTTCACCTCGGCCATAACGTCGGAGAGCTCTTGGCAGGCTTCCATGGCTTCGCCAGCGCTGGCGTCGGCATAGAATTGGACGAAAGGCGCCTTCATGGCTTGAATCTTCGTCATGGCGTTTTCGATGGCATTCATGGCCTTGTTGTCGAGCTCCTTGTTGTTGTCCTGGATGTACGCATGTAGCGAGAGGACTTCGTCTCTTTGGCTTTCCATGCCGCCCATATATGCGTTCTTGATGCTGGTGATGTTGTCGTAGAAGTCGGTGATGGACTTCTGGCTGTAGGGCGACTCCACGTAGGTCACGTCTTCACCAGTGTGGCACTTTCCGATTTTGGAGGTGCCCACCTCGTCGGCGATGTCAATACAGCCGTCGGCAATGGCTTCGAGGGCGTTGGTGAAGGTGGCGAAGGTGCTGCCCGCTTGACCGGCTTGGAGCATGTTCTCACCGTAGGTGTTGTCACCGCCGTTGACGGTGGTGTTGAACTCCAGTTCTTCCATCAGGTCTTTGTGGGCTTGCGGGGCATCAGCGTTCCAGCTCACTTCGAGTTGGAAGCAGCGGTTGCGCAGGTCGCGCGACACGGCGACGATGTAGGTCATCATGTCGTCGCTGATTTCGTTCACATTGCGAGGCTGGCCTTCACGGAAAAGGATGAATTCAATGCCGTGGAAGCCGAGCAGGGCGTTACCAAGCTGTTCGCCGGCTACCATGCCGTCTTCATCATTGGCGAGGGCAGCAATCATGTTGGGGCTGGCCATCAGGTTGTTGAAGGCGTCTTCGTCGAGCGGCCAGGAATCGATGTGCGGGTCGATGCCGAAGTCGGAGGCAGCACCAAAGAGGAATGCCTCGCTCATTTCCCACCACTTGCGTGCTTCAAGGAAGGTGACGGTGGCGGCATTCACGTTGGCTTGTGTCTTGTTGGCCTTCAAGGTTTCGAGATTTTCCACCAAGGCGTCGGTTTTTTCAGCCAGGTTGGCGTATGTGGGATACACCGTGTGGTTAAGGTACTGTTTGACTATGGCCTCTTTTTGGGCTTTGTTGGCTTCCTCGTTGTTGTCTTGAGGATTCTTGTTGCATGAACTGAAGTTCACTGCGAGCAGGAGGGATGCAGCAACTATGGCTGCGGATTTGAATAATTGCTTCATTTGATTATTTGTTTAAAGTTGTTTCTTGCTTTATTGAGTTTCCCCTATGGGGAATGGAGTGTTATTTATGTTATATGGCGGCGGCAAGAACAAGTTGTCTGTGGGTAGTGTTGTAGGCCGCCGCTGGAAACAACAACATCTATCCTCCATTCCCCTTAGGGGAATCTGTTTTATAATCATTTCGTAAAAAACCCACTATAAGCCACGCCTAACGAGAACATTGGTTCGTCATTGTACTGCTCCTTCAGGAAGCGTTTGGCATATTCCGCTTTGATGACGACCTGTTTGATAGGGTAGTAGTTCACGCCAAGGGTCATCACATGACGGTCGGTCCATTGGTAGTCGGTGAGGGCATTGGCGGTGGGGATATAGGTGTCATAGTAGTCGTAGCGGCCAAAGAGGTAAAGTTTTTGGTCGCCGGTGTTGTGCATCGGGTGCATGATGTCGTATGCAATCTCACCACCGTAGGCGATAGCTTTCTCTCCGACCAAGGAGCGTGGATAAGGCGAGAAACTTTGGTGGTTTTGATTCTTGTTCCACGACGAGATGAGGTTGGCGTCGCCGAGGTAACCATAGTCGAAGTTGCCGCGCACCACGAGACCGTGGCCTTTGTAGTCGAACTCGGCCGTGCCGATGACGACGGTGCCTTTCACATCTTTGTATTGGCTGGTCTCGCTGAACTCGTTGGTGACGATGTCATTATTAAAGGTGTTGCCGATGTAACCGCTTACACCGATGTGTAGATTTTTGATACTGTAGTTGTCGATGCGCAGGGCGCCAGCTAGGTTGTTGGCCACGCGGAACTCATAGCCCGAGGCGGAGCCGTTCTTCACCCAGTTGGCGTTGTTGAACATGTTGGAGTTCAAGGCGGGGACGACCATGGCCTCATAGCGCCAGTCACCGAGCTTGCCCCACAGGCTGATGCCCGTCTCGTGCCAGGTGCAGGGCATGATGTTGAACTCGCCTTCGGGGCGGTAGCAGGTGAAGAACTCGGTGGGCAGGTGGGCGTTGTTGGTCTGACCGACGGGCACCACGATGTGGCCCATGCGGATGTTGAAGCCCTTGCCGAACGACTTCTGGATCCAGAATTGTTCGAGGGCTACTTCGCCGCCGCGTTCGATCTCATGCTCGAACTCGCCGGTCTCTTCGGCTTCGATCTCAACGGCCACTTCGCTGCCGCCGTGCTCAAACTCGATTTCGCTACCCATGCTCCAGCCTTTGCCGAAGTCATAGCCTAGGTTGACGACAACATGGGGCAGGTCGATGCGACCGTGACCTTTGGCGTCGCGGTAACGCTCGGCATGGGAGTAGCGGAACATGTTGTCGCTATAGAAGTTGCGGGTATAGACGGCTTCGCCGTAACCGCCGATGGTGAGGCGAGGGGCTGGTTTGATAGAATCTTGTGCTTGCAAGGTGCTGACACCTAGTGTCAAACTAAATGCTGCACATGTTACAATCGTTTTTAGTTTCATAGCAGAATACTATTAGTTCAATTTCGATTGCAAAATTCCAAATTTTGTCCTCGCAGTCCAATCCCAATCAATTGGGGTTTTTGAGAAATTGAATCATTATAAATGAGGATGCAAGGGTATGGTGGCTTTTTGTATTTTTGCCCCAACAAAACAAATCACCATGCCCAAAAAGAAAACTCCATTCTCGAAAGACACGAAATTCGCTGAGTTGATGACGGACGACCGTAGGTTATTGCAGTTGTTGCCCCGTTTCGGCATTAGAATAGGTTTTGGCGACCGCAGTGTAGATCAAGTTTGTCAGATGAACCAAGTCAACACTGATCTGTTCCTTATGATTTGTGAAATATATTCTGACAGCGGTTTTAAACCTGAAAAACACGAGCTTCAAAGCATCTACATGATTGACTTGCTTTCCTATTTGAAAGCCTCGCACCTTTATTATCTCGATGATCGTTTTCCACATATAGAAGAGCATTTGAACCGTATCATCGATGCCTGTGGACAGAAATACGGCCCGATGTTGAGCCATTTTTATGACGAATACAAACAGGAGGTGATACGGCATATCCAATACTATGAAGAAGAGGTGGTATTCCCTTATATCGAAGCCTTGCTGAAGGGGGAGCATACTGATTCCTACAAAATTGACGAGTTCGAGCATAACCATACCAACATCCAGGATACCCTCGATGACATGATGAACATCTTGCTTAAATATCTTCCTGGCGACATCCTGCCCAAGGAGCGCATGGAGATTTCATACGATATCATGGAGTTGAGCGACGATCTGAGCCGTCATTCCTTCATTGAGGAGCGTATTCTCATCCCATGTGTCGAATCTCTTGAAAACGTACAACCATGAGTAACCGTGTCATCATTTGCGAGGCCTCGGAGATTATCTCCATAGGGTTGGCCGAAATCATTGATGGTTTGGCACAGTTCAATGTTGTGTCTCGTCTCGACAACCCCGAGCATCTCTCCGAGAAGATTGTGGCCACTGATGCCAACTTGCTGGTTATCGACCCTGTGCTGCTGGGTTTCCATAATAGGGAATTCCTTTCGCAGCTGAGTAAAGAGCATCCGCAACTCACCATCATCGCCTTGACGACTTCCTGTCTTGACCGTTCCATGCTGACACCTTACCATGGTGTCATCGAGATCAGCGACACAAGGTCGAAGATCATCAGCAAGATGAATGAGTTTGCGCAGAGTGAAGCCACGAAGAATGCCGACGATGTGGAGCTCTCGAAACGCGAGACCGATGTGCTGGTGGCCGTCGCCAAAGGTATGATGAACAAGGAAATCGCAGAGCAGATGAATATCTCAATCCATACGGTCATTTCACACCGCAAAAACATCACCAGAAAGACGGGAATCAAGTCGGTTTCCGGCCTTACCGTTTATGCCTTGCTGAATAATCTTATCGATGAAAAGGATTTGATTTGAATAGCTACACCGCCATTAACACCAGTAATTGCGCTGTGAAAATACGCAAAAACATGGTTAGCGGATATACCGTTGCGTAACCCATGTTGGGCAGTTTGCAACCTTCGGGCGCCACGGTGTTGGCGAAGGCCAAAGTGGGCGGGTCGGTGTGTGCGCCGCCAATGAAACCCATCAAGGTGTAGTAGTTCAACTTCAGGACCAGACGTCCGAAGAGCGTGACTAGAATGGGTGGCACCATGGTAATAATGACACCGTAGATGACCCACATATAGTGCTCCTGTACAGTGGCGACAAATTGCCCTCCAGCGCTTAGTCCCACACCGGCAAGGAAGAGCGCGATGCCCACCTCGCGCAAGGCATGCACGCCTTGGCCCTCTGTGAAGTCGGTGCTAAACCAACCTTTCTTAACCCCAAGCCAGCCACCGATGATGGCCACAACGAGAGGACCACCAGCCAAACCTAACTTGATGGGCGCTTTCATGCCTACTGGAATCGGGATGGAGCCAATAATAATACCCAAGGCAATGATGACAAAGACGGGGATGAGCAGAAAACCACCTTTATTTGAGTTTAGAGTTGAGGGTTTAGAGTTGAGAGTTGTTGCTGATAGGTCGGTGGGCTCTTTTGCCAAGTCGATGCGGCAGAGCGGACGCAACAAGATGCAGGTCACAATCATACCGACCACCGCAAGGGGATAGGCCACGGCATAGCCTGCTGCCAAACGGTCGGCTGCACCTTCAATGCCGATGTCGGTTACGGCCTGCTGGGCTGCCGAGAGACCAGGCGTGTTGGTGATGGCACCCGTATAGACGCCCGCCATGTCGGCAAGGTCTTGATGGGCAACCTTGGCGATGATATAGGTGATGAGTACGCCTAGCGCCACATTGACCAAGGCCATCAAATTCATGGCCAAGCCGCCTTTTTTGAATGATCGGAAGAAGCCGGGACCTACTTGCAGACCAACGGCCACGACAAAGAGGATAAGACTGAACTCCTTGATGACATGCAACATCTCGGCGTTGAGGTTGACGCCACAGGCACTGAAAGCGATTCCCACAAAGAGCACCCATGTGATGCCCTAAGAAATCTTGGCAATCTTGATTTTGCCCAATAACAAGCCAATGAAAATAGATAAAGCGAGATATAAAACGGTGGGACCTACACCCGAACCAGTGAAAAGATTCAACATGATGATCGTCGGTTTATAAAATGAATTCTTTTATCGTCTGTCTCTGCCAAACAATGCTCCAACCCACTGACGGTTGAGCCTTGAGATGTTCTGCCGCTTGATGAGTTTCGGGCACTCGGCCTCGCAAGCGTAGGTGTTGGTACAGGCACCAAAGCCCAATTCGTCCATTTTGGCAACCATATTCTTGACACGGTCGGCAGCTTCGATTTGGCCTTGTGGTAACAAAGCCAGATGGCTGATTTTGGCACCTACGAACAGCATGGCGCTGGCGTTCTTGCAGGCAGCTACGCAGGCACCACAGCCGATGCATGAAGCTGCATCCATGGCCATGTCGGCTTTATGCTTCGGAATGGGGATGGTGTTGGCATCAGGGACGCCGCCCGTGGTAGTGCTGATGTAGCCTCCCGCTTGGATGATCTTGTCGAAAGCCGAACGGTCCACCACGAGGTCACGTATGACTGGGAACGGCTTGGCGCGCCAAGGCTCAATCCAGATGTCGTCTCCGTCTTTGAACTTGCGCATGTGCAGTTGGCAGGTGGTGATGCCATCGTCGTTGCCATGCGGGCGACCGTTGATATAAAGTCCACACATGCCACAGATGCCCTCGCGGCAGTCGTTGTCGAAGCATACGGGATGCGCGATGCGGTCGTTGATGAGCTGCTCGTTTAGGATGTCAAGCATCTCAAGGAAGGAACAGCCGGGCGAGATGCCTTCCAGAGGATAGGTCTCGAAATGGCCCTTGGCGCGGGCGTTTTCCTGTCTCCAAATATGTAATATGAACTTCATGCTTACTTGTAATTACGATTTGCGATTTGGATGTGTTCATAGACCAGCGGTTCTTTCTCCATGGTCTCGGGTTGACCGTGGCCCTTGTATTCCCATGCAGCCACATACATAAAGTGTTCGTCGTCGCGAAGGGTCTCGCCGTCTTGGGTCTGGTGCTCGGTGCGGAAATGGCCGCCGCACGACTCCTCGCGGTGCATGGCGTCGTCTATGACAAGTTGGGCTAACTCGAAATAATCCTCCAAACGGCATGCCTTCTCCAACTCAGGGTTAAACTCATTGGCCGTTCCAGGGATGAAGACGCTCTTCCAAAACTCGTCTTCCAGTTCTTTCACCAGTTGCTTGGCCTTGGTAAGGCTCTCGGTGTTGCGCGCCATGCCACAATACTCCCACATGATCTTTCCTAAAGCCTTGTGGAAATGATCCACAGTCTTATCGCCTCCAATCGTTATCAATTTGTTGAGACGTTCGCGTACGGCCGCTTCCACTGCATCAAATTCAGGCGTTGTGGCCGAAATCTTCCCCACATAGATTTGGTCGGCGAGATAGTTCTGCATGGTGTAGGGCAACACGAAATAGCCATCAGCCAGGCCCTGCATCAGGGCGGAGGCGCCGAGGCGGTTGGCGCCGTGGTCGCTGAAGTTGGCCTCGCCGGCGGCAAAGAGTCCCGGAATGGTGGTCTGTAGTTCATAGTCGACCCAAAGTCCGCCCATGGTATAGTGGATGGCGGGATAGATCATCATCGGGGTTTTGTAGGGGTTCTCGTCCGTGATTTTTTGGTACATCTGAAAGAGGTTGCCATATTTCTGCTCAACGACCTCCTTGCCCAAGCGTTGGATGGCGTCGGCAAAGTCGAGGTAGACGGCATAGCCCGTGCCTACGCCATAGCCTGCGTCACAGCGTTCTTTGGCGGCACGGCTGGCCACATCGCGCGGTACGAGGTTGCCGAAGGCGGGATAACGACGCTCCAAATAGTAGTCGCGGTTTTCTTCAGGTATCTCTGTAGGTTTCAACTTCCCAGCACGTATGGCTTCTGCATCTTCCTTTTTCTTGGGCACCCAGATGCGGCCGTCGTTGCGCAGGCTCTCGCTCATCAGTGTGAGTTTGCTCTGATAGTCGCCGTGCACAGGGATGCAGGTAGGATGGATCTGCACATAGCATGGATTGGCGAAGGCGGCTCCCTTGCGGTGGCACACCCAAGCCGCGCTGCCGTTGCTGTTCATGGCGTTGGTGGAGAGGTAATAGAGGTTGCCGTAGCCGCCAGTGGCGAGCACCACGGCATGGGCTGCATAGCGCTCCAAGTCGCCGGTGACGAGGTTGCGGACGATGATGCCGCGGGCGCGGCCGTCGACCACGACGAGGTCCATCATCTCGCTGCGCGTGTGCAGTTTCACTGTGCCACGGGCAATTTCACGGCTTAAGGCACCGTATGCGCCGAGCAGCAGCTGTTGACCGGTCTGACCTTTGGCGTAGAAGGTACGGCTGACTTGTGCGCCGCCAAAGGAGCGGTTGTCGAGCAGGCCGCCGTAGTCGCGAGCGAAAGGCACGCCTTGGGCCACACATTGGTCGATGATGGCACCGCTGACCTCGGCCAAGCGATACACATTGGCCTCACGGGCACGGTAGTCGCCTCCCTTGATGGTGTCGCGGAAGAGGCGTTCCACGCTGTCGCCGTCATTTTGGTAGTTCTTGGCCGCATTGATGCCGCCTTGGGCAGCGATGCTATGGGCGCGGCGCGGTGAGTCTTGGATGCAGAAGATGTCGACGTTGAAACCCATGGCACCAAGCGATGCGGCTGCCGAGGCGCCAGCCAATCCGGTGCCGACCACAATGATGTCGAGTTTGCGCTTGTTGGCCGGGTTGACCAGCTTCTGCGAGGCTTTATAGTTGGTCCATTTTTCAGCGAGCGGACCAGCGGGTATTTTAGAGTCAAGTTTCATAGTCAGTCATTTAAAGTCCGAAATACACCCCGATGACCACGACAGCGAACATCAGGCACACTACCCAGGTATAGATTTGGCCAAGCACCTCAATGGCTTTGCCGTATTTGTAGTTGTACAACCCGAAGGTCTGGAACACGGCAGCAAAACCATGCCGCAAGTGGAACCATACGACGGTAAAGAATATCAAATAGGCAATGATGATGTGCAAGATCTTAAACTTCTCGCGGGCTTGGTGGTAGAAGTCAGGCTCGACTTCAAGCCCAGCAGCCTCAAGGACGGCCTTGTCTTCTTTGTCGAAGTTGGTGAGCCAATTCTCCTTGGCGGAGTATTCGCCGTGTTGTTCGGCATAGTTGAATGCGTCGGGTTGCGTTGTTTTCAGGGCTACGACGTCTTCTGTTTTGGCCATATATTTTCCTTTCACCCAGCCGATCTTCACGAAATAGAAGTCAGTGAAGTGCATGATGAGGGAGGCGAAAATGAGGATGCCCGTCCACACTTGCAGTTTGGAACCGGTGTGTGTTTTGGAGCGTTGCGGCTTATGGTAACCTTTGGGTCGGGCCATCTTGTTGGTCACGGCCAGCCAAATGGCCAACACCGCGTGCAGCAGCAATGCGGCAAATAGGCCTATCTCCAGAATCTTGACGATGACGTAGGTGCCCATAAAGTGGCAGAAAGCGTTATACCATTCGCCTCCGTCATGCCTCAGAATGAGCAGATTGGCGCTGGCGTGGAACAGCAGGAAGAAACTCAAGAAAGCGCCTAAGGCACCAACGAGGATCTTTTTGCTAATGGAATGAATTTTTGGGAGGTTCATGTCAGAGTAGTTTTCGTCTGCAAAATTACTGGTTTTTTGGTAGACGGACAAATTATTTGTTTTTACTAGAATTAGAGTCAAAATGTGTAACTTTGCACTCACGAACAATACATACATACCATGCTACAAAAAGGAACCAAAGCCCCTTACTTTGAAGGGCAAGACGAGAACGGCAATCTTGTAAAACTGACGGATTTTTCCGGAAAGAAACTGGTGCTCTATTTCTATCCCAAGGACAGCACTCCAGGCTGCACCTCCGAGGCCTGCAGCCTGCGCGACAACTACGAGCGCTTTCTTGCTTTGGGCTACAACGTACTGGGTGTCAGCCGCGATAGTGCCAAGTCACACCAAAACTTCATCGCCAAATATAACCTGCCATTCCACCTCATCGCCGACACTGACTTGACCATTCTGAAGGCATACGAGGCCTGGGGTGAGAAAAAGATGTACGGCAAAGTGACCGAAGGTACGTTGCGCACTACCTACGTCATTGATGAACAAGGCATTATCGTTGATGCTATCGGCAAAGTGGATACCAAAAACCATACGGCACAGATATTATAAGCTATGAGATACTATGTAGTTGACGCCTTCACTAACCAGCCTTTCGGCGGCAATCCCGCGGGTGTGGTGTTACTTGAATCAGAACGTTTCCCCGAAGAAAAGCTGATGCTGCAAATCGCTGCGGAACTGCGCTATTCGGAGACGGCTTTCATCAGGCTACATTCCGATAAGGAGTTTACTATCCGGTATTTCACGCCTAAAGCCGAGGTTGAGCTGTGTGGTCACGCCACCATAGCCTCATTCTATTTGCTGCACCATGAAGGCTTGGCTTCGGGGACTTGCCTATGCCATACACTTGCTGGCGATTTACGAATCGAAGCCGGTGAGAAGGTGATGATGCAGATGGCCATGCCGCGTATTATTGCCACCATTGAAGAAACGGATGAAATCTATAAGGCATTGGGTGTCAGTGATTACCAACTATCTATGCCTATGCAAATTGCCTATTCTGGCCTTCCCGACCTGATGATTCCCTTGTCTGATGTGAATACTTTGCAAACGTTGAATCCCGACATGGAGGCTATCACTGCCATAACGAAGAAATACGATGCCGTCAGTTTCCATGTTTTTGCCTTTGCCAACGATGGCTACACGGCCCATGTTCGCGACTTCGCGCCTTTGTATGGCGTGCCCGAGGAATCGGCTACAGGCACGGCCAATGCCGCACTGACTTATTATTTGCAGCAAAACGGTTGCCTCGGTATCGAAGCGGAATGCGCCTTCATGCAAGGCGAGGCCATGGGTCGGCCTTCGGTGGTGGCCACACAAATCCGAAAGAATGGGACCATCTATGTGGGCGGCACGGCAGCTATTGTGGCAAAAGGTGAGCTGCTTGTCAAATAAAACCACGATTGGATGTCAGAACTGAAAACCATATTATGTGGAAGAATCAGCGGCTACGATGCCAAGGCGTTGGCCAAAGCCGACTTCAAGGAAGAACTGCTTCAGTTGCTTTTCGACCCCGACAAACGCACTTCCGACAACGCCGCCTGGGTGCTGACCCATCTGCCCAAAACCGCAAACTCCTGGCTGACTGAACGTCAAGACATCCTTATCGATGAGGCCATGCGCACAGCCAGCACCACCAAACGCCGCCTCATCATGAACCTCTTGGAACGAACCTCTTTTGACCCCGACCACACCCGCACCGATTTCCTCGATTTCTGCTTCAACGCCATCCTTTCCGATGAACCCATCGGCGTGAAGAGCTTGGCCATCAAGTTGGCATACGCCCAAAGTGTACATTATCCCGAACTGCTTGAAGAGGTTAACGCCACGCTTCAAATGATGGAGCCAGAGGAGCTTCCAGCGGCTTTGAAGCATCTGCGTGGGAAAATGCTTGCAAAATAAACTAATAAAAACAACCGAAAAATAATGAACCTCTACAATAATAATTGGAGTGTTTTTATTACTTTTTATGGTATTTATTTTGTTGAAATAGAAAAAGATTTGTATTTTTGCAGCGTCAAAAACTAATGTTGGCAAGACAAAATAAACTAATGTTAGTAAAACAAAATAAACTAACAACAACGGCGCAAAATATACTAATATGGCAACAATACAAGAGAAATTGGCGGAATCGCTGGAAGTGCTGAAGGCGTATCAAGATGCCCATGGGGACAATTTAGTGATTCAAGGAGCGGACACGCTGGGACGGACACATACAGAGCGGTTGGTGAACAGCGGATACTTGCAAATGGTCATGAAAGGCTGGTATATCCCGTCGTCGCCAGGAAGCGAGGGTGATTCCACGGTGTGGTATGTGTCGTACTGGCACTTCATTACGGCTTATTTGGACAAGAGATTCAACGGGACTTGGTGCCTGTCGCCAGAGCTGTCTCTCTATTTCTACAGCGGAAAGACGGTGATTCCCAGGCAATTGATTGTGCGTTGCGAGAAAGGGACGAACAACATCCTGCAACTGCCTTTCGAAACATCGCTTGTGGACATCAAGGCAAGCCTGCCGCCAGAGGTGATACGGGAGCCGCGCTATGGAGTGCGGTTGTATCCGATGGCGTATGCCTTACTGATGGTGGGGCCAGACTATTATCGGCGTGATGCATTGGAGGCAAGAACGTGCCTGGCAAGCCTGCGTGACGTTTCGCCCATCGTGTTGGCGGCCATCGATGGCGGCCATACCACCAGGGCGGGTCGCGTGGCAGGTGCGTTGCGCTCCATCGGACGTGTGGAGATGGCAGATGAATTATTGCGAATGATGCGCCAAGTGGGACATACTGTGAAGGAAGAGAATCCGTTTGATGAGAATGTGCGGATAGTGACATTCGCAGAATCGCCTTATGCCTCACGCATCCGCTTGATGTGGATGCAGATGCGGAAGGTGGTAATAGACACATTGCAAGTCCAGCCACTTCAGCAAGATGCGGCATCGGTGCTGGCGATGATGGATGCGACGTATGTAAAGGACAGCTATAACTCCTTGTCGATTGAGGGTTATAAGATTACGGAGGGTTTGTTGGAGCGAGTTCGGAGTGGCAACTGGGATCCTGAGAAAAACGAGGAAGACAAGGAGCGCAGGAATGCGTTGGCTGCCCGTGGGTATTATCAGGCCTACGAACTGCTGAAACAAGGCGTGAAGGACTGTTTTTCGGGCAATGCTCCTGCACAGTTGTATGTGAAAGGGCATCAGGACTGGCACTTTCAGTTGTTTGAGCCATGCATTAGAGCGGGCATAGTGAAGGCTTCGGATTTGATTGGGTACCGCAGGCATCAGGTATACATCCGAAACTCTATGCACATGTCGTTGAATCCTGACGCCGTATTGGACGCGATGAGTGCCTTGTCGGACTTGATGACCGAGGAGGAAAATGCGCTGGTGCGTGCCATTTTAGGGCATTTCTTCTTCGTCTATATCCACCCCTACATGGACGGCAACGGACGCACGGCGCGTTTCGTGATGAACAGCCAATTGGTGACAGCAGGCTACCCTTGGGTGGTGATTCCCGTGGAGCGCCGGCAGGAATATATGGCGGCCTTGGAGCAAGCCAGCGTGGAAGGGAATATTGAAGGGTTTGTGAGGTTTATTGGGAGGGTGATGGAATCTACAGAATAAAATATATGAATTAGAATATATAATTCAGAAAAATGCAGTATCTTTGCAGCCGAGTTCTTTGAGATAGTTTATTGTCACGTGATGCTTAGTTCTTGAAGTGAATTTAGTTTCACAACCGAAAGGTCTTTGGGCCGATAAGGTCTGTCGCACCACCGCCTCTGGAACTCCCAGACGAGGTCATGCGATATGAGAGTTGATAAAGTAGGAGCTATTTTGCTATTGCTACAATTCAATTCATCGTGTTTTTTCAATGGACACGGAATAAAGGGGATGGAACAGGAACAGCGCATATAGACATTGCGTGACATCGTAAATGGACACGGGCGATGTTGCCTCAAAACAATTAAAACATGTCCATATGACGAAAATAATTATTCGTGAGAAGCGGGTACAAGGTACCTGGCTCTCTGGCTCAAAGAGCCGTTGCTCCATCTCCAGCAGAAAAGTCGTTCTTTTAAATGATGGCAAGAAAAGAAGCCGCAGAAGACTCGGCGCTATCTTCAAGAGTATAGCCAAAGTGGCACTAAAAACGGTAGATGTAATTATCGCTTTAGGTGCACTGGCTGAACTCGCATTGTTGTTTTTAGGATGGCTTGGCTGGTAACATCCCTTTTATTTTTCCATGCTTATACAAAAAACCATTATATTATGTTCGCATGTACTCCACACAGAAGTGGAACGGGTGAACTATATTGTGGAACATATAGAAGAGTATTATTCAGAGTTCAAACGTTTTAAAACCGATAAACTTGGCAACAAAAGGCGAAACAAACCCAAGTATTCTCAATTCGGAAAGTATTGGTCAAGGACCATCAATCCTCCCAAAAAAGAATTGAAATATATTCAGAAACACATCAATAGTTATTTGGTAGAGCACATCTCAATGCCTGAATACGCATATGGCGGAATAAAGCGGAAGGATAATATCCGAAATGCTCGCTATCATAAGGGGCAAAAGTACGTGTTTCAAACAGATTTGAAAGACTTCTTCCCATACATAACCCATAAAAAAGTATACGAGACTTTAGTTAGAATTGGATTCTCACATGATGTTTCATCTCTATTGACTAAACTAACTACTTATCACGGCCATTTACCTCAGGGAGCACCAACGTCAACAACCATTGCAAACTTGGTATTTATTCCAACAGGTTTGGAATTACAAGCAATCGCAAAACGAGAAGGATTGCGTTTCACTACTTTTGTGGATGATGTAACTATTTCATCACAATCAGATTTTAAGCATCTCGTACCAGAAATAGTACAAACAATAGTTTCTCACGGTTTCAAGATTAGTCAAGGAAAGACAACGTATAAATCTGGCATTACAGAAGTTACTGGAGTTAAGCTGCTCAACAACTCAATGACTGTTACTGACAAGTTCAAAATAGCTCTTTCTAAAGAAACGGAGGATAATTCTCCCAGGATAAAAGGAATGAGAAATTACAAAAAACGGATTTCAAAAATATCTGATTCAAAGAGAATTTGCTAAAAGGATAAGTCACACATTGGACTTTGAAAAGTAGAAATGTATGAGTTTCTTTAGAACTGCACTTGTTGTGTCCGCAATTCCAAAAAATTCCCTATCTTTGCACCCATAAACAAACAAAAAACACCCAACATATTGAACAAACAAAACAGGCCATAACTAACATATTATAAAAGCGTTTTCGCTCCTACTGACTTCTTGAAGTTCCACAAATCAAGCACATTAGGTAAAAGCGGTAAACGCTCACGAAATATCGTGGGCTTTACCTACTGATGTGCGGGTCGTGGAACACCCAAGGAGTCATAGGCAAAGTTCCACGATTTTTTATGCCTGCACACGAAAACACAAAACAAATCAAAAGCCGCCAAAGGGTGGCTGACCATGGCGAGGTGTTCACCAATCCACGCGAAGTGAATGCCATGCTCGACTTGGTGCGCGACGAGTCGTTTCGGCTCGACAGCCGCTTTCTTGAGCCTGCCTGTGGCGACGGGAATTTCCTCATCGAGATTCTGCGCCGCAAACTTTCCCTATTGCAAGACATTAAATCCCAAACGGAATGGGAGTTCAAAAGCCTGATTGCCGTAGGCTCCTGCTATGGCATCGACATCCTGCCCGACAATGCCGAGGCTTGTCGTGAGCGGTTGTTTGCCGAAGTGATTGACCAAGTTGGCAAAAAGGGCTGTACAAACGGTTATGAAGAAAGCCTCCGATATATGCTGCAAAAGAATATCGTCTGCGGCGATGCACTGACCTATCGCACTGCCGAGGACAAGCCCATCACTTTCTGCGAGTGGACACCCATCGCGGGCAGCATGCAGTTCTCGCGGCGCGACTTTCAGTTTGATTTCCTTGTCACAAAAAACCACCAGTACAGTCTTCTCGACGAACAAGGCGAAGTGCAAAGTTTCGACGAGCCAATCTGTTCCTATCCACCTGTTTACTATACCCAACTGTTTATTCAGCAATAGCCATGTCGTCTAATTTCAATTATCAATTGTCAACTATCAATTATGAATTATAGCCCCGACATCCTCAATTGCTTGGCCAATCTGAGCAGCGACGAGGTCTTCACCTCGCCCGAGTTGGCCAACCGAATGCTCGACCTGCTGCCACAGGAGTTGTTCCGTTCCAGCAAAACGAGCTTTCTTGACCCTTGTAGCAAAAGCGGTGTTTTTCTGCGCGAGATTGCCAAACGGCTGTTGGCAGGGCTGGAAGAGCAGTTTCCAGACTTGCAACAACGCATCGACCATATTATGACCCAGCAGGTCTTCGGCATTGCCTGCACCGACCTCACCGCCGAGATGAGCCGCCGCACGCTCTATTGCACCAAGCAGGCCAATGGTGAGTATAGTGTGGCCACCTGTTTCAACGATGTGCAAGGCAACTTGCGCTATATGCGCTGCCAACACACATGGGAGAACGGCAAATGTAAGCATTGTGGTGCCAACCGTGCCCAATACGACCGCGTAGAAACCATTGAGACCTACGCTTATCCATTCATTCACAAAGACATAAACAAAATCTTCAAAAACATGCAATTTGATGTAATTATAGGAAACCCGCCGTATCAATTGGAAGATGGAGGAGGAAGAGATTCGGCTGCAATTCCGTTGTACCACAAATTTGTAATACAAGCTAAACTATTGTCTCCGAGATACCTTTCGTTGATTATTCCAGCTAGATGGTATTCTGGCGGAAGAGGTCTTGATGAATTTCGAGACGAAATGATACATGATAAAAGGCTACGGGAATTACACGATTTCCCTGAAACAAGCGATTGTTTTCCTGGTTTAAACATTAGAGGAGGCGTTTGCTATTTTCTATGGGATAGGGAATATGAAGGTATGTGTAAAGTTGTGAACCATATAAGTAACAGAATCAATGTATCAGTAAGACAATTAAATGAGTTTGATTGTCCTGTACTAATTAGATATAATGAATCAATTTCAATCCTTCACAAAGTCCAAATGGTTAAAGAGGATACATTTAACAAATACGTTAGTGTGAGCCGTCCTTTTGGAATGCGTTCAAATTTTGAAGATTTTGTTGGTGAAAAAGATGAAGTAAATAGAATTAAGCTATATCGTTTTGGAACTTGTGGCTTTATTTCAATAGACAAAGTCACAAACAACACGCATTTAATTGACAAATATAAAGTGATAGTTTCAAAGGCAAGTCCAGGAGGTGATGAATATCCCCATTCGATCATTAGTTCTCCAATATTATCAGAGCCAAATTCTGTCTGTACAGAAACATATCTTGTCATCAAATCAATTGATACAAAAAGAGAGGGCGAAAATCTAATATCGTACATGAAAACAAGATTTTTTAGATTTATGATGTCATTGGTAAAAAACACTCAAAATATTTCTCGAGCGAGTTATATGTTCGTCCCAATGCAAGACTTTTCCCACCCATGGACAGACGAGATGCTGTACAAGAAATACGACTTGGACAAGGACGAGATTGCCTTTATTGAGAGTATGATTCGCCCTATGGAATGATGACAAAAGACTTTGATTATGCAGACGATAGACCAGATACTTCCTAACGGGCGACGCGCGATACCGCAAATCTACATGTACGACGACACATCCTTTCCAGGTTGGATAAAGATAGGACAGACCTCCCGCGCCGATGTGCGGAAACGCATCGATGAACAACATCCCATCACCGAGCCACACAAGACCTACCATCTTTTGTGGCACGACAATGCCTTCTATGCCGACGGCAGCGGCGAGAGTTTCAGCGACCACGACCTGCACGAGTGCTTGCGTCGCATGGGCAAGGAACTCATTGGCGAGTGGTGCCGCTGCTCATTGCGTGAGGCACAGGCGGCTTACGTGGCCGTGCGACACCGCGACACGCAAGTAGAAACCGTGCGCGACCTCGACTACAAGATGCGCGACGAACAGGAACAAGCAGTAAAGCAAACGGCAAACTATTTCGCCAAGATGGACATAGAAGAGCCTAACCGTCCCAGCCACTACCTTTGGAATGCCAAGATGCGTTTCGGCAAGACCTTTGCCACCTACCAACTTGCCAAACGCATGAAAGCAAAACGCGTTCTGGTGCTTACTTTCAAACCAGCCGTTGAGGACTCATGGCGCGATGACCTGCTGCGCCACCGAGATTTCGAGGGATGGAGATACTATAGCAGTCGCATGGATGAAGAGTTTCCTTCATTGTCCTCGCCCAAACCATTGGTGGTGTTTGGTTCGTTTCAAGACTATCTCGGCAGAGACCGTTACGGTAACATCAAGCCCAAAAACGAGTGGGTGCATTGTGTCAATTGGGATTTGATTGTGTTGGATGAGTATCATTTTGGGGCCTGGAACGACAACGCCAAGAGCCTTCTCGACCTTGGGGATGCCGATGCCAAAAAGCGACAGACGGAAGAGGACGAAGTGATGACAGAAAGCGGCATTGACGTGGAAAGTGGTCGCGCTTGGGACGACGAGGATGTGCCCATCACTGGCAACCATTACCTCTACCTCAGCGGTACGCCGTTCCGAGCATTGGCCACAGGCGAGTTTATGGAAAGCCAAATCTTCAACTGGACTTATCAGGATGAGCAGGCACGGAAAGAAGCCGTTGGCGGTCCCTATCTGGAGATGCCCACCATGGTGATGATGACCTACCAGATGCCGCAAGACCTTGGAGCCATGATTGAGCAATGGGATATGGACGGCTTCGATCTCAACGAGTTTTTCCGCGCAGAAGGAAAGAAATTTGTCCATGAAAAAGCCGTGCAGAAATGGCTCGACATCATCCGTGGCAAATCCTCCATCTTCGGTGACGGTAGTTCGCCGCTCAATGTGCGACCTGCTTTGCCCTTCGAGGACACCCGTCTGCTCGACCTCTGCGCCCATACGATGTGGTTCCTGCCCAATGTGGCTTCATGCGATGCCATGGAAGCACTGCTTCACCGTCCGGCTAACGGATTCTATCAGAACTACACCATTATCAACTGTAGTGGCACCAAGGCAGGTATCGGAATCGATGCCCTCGGACCAGTGCGTGAGGCTATGGGCGACAATCCGTTGAAGACGCGCACCATCACGCTGACCTGCGGCAAACTGACCACAGGCGTAACGCTGCGTCCTTTGGGCGGACTGCTGATGTTGCGCAACTGCTCAAGTCCCGAGACCTACTTCCAGACGGCTTTCCGTGTGCAAAGTCCGTGGACGGCTACGGACGAGGACGACCCCACGAAACACACCATCCTTAAGCCCACCTGCTACGTGTTCGACTTCGCTCCCAACCGTGCCTTGCGCGAGGTTGTGACCTACGCCAACCAATTGGACGTGGACAGCAACCGCCGCATCACCGACAAGGTGGATGAGTTCATCAACTTCCTGCCCATCCTGCAATTCGACGGCAGTTCCATGAAACGGGTCGATGCCACAGAGATACTTGACTTTGTCGATAACGGCACCAGTGGAACATTGCTTGCCCGTCGTTGGAACAGCGCACAATTGGTCAATGTCGATAATGCCACCTTGCAACGGGTGCTTGACAACCCCGAGGCTTTGGCCACCATCATGAAAATCGAGGGCTTCCGTTCCTTGGGCAGCGACATCATCGAAAACATCGTCAATCGGGCTGAAAAGATTAAGAAGTTGAAGCGAGAGGCGGGCGATAAGAACGACCCAAAGAAGAAAAAGGAACTCACTGCTGAGGAGAAGGAATACCGTTCCAAGCGGCGCGAGGTGCAGGAAAAACTGATGAAGTTCGCCACCAGAATCCCCATCTTCATGTATCTCACAGACTATCGCGAAGAGAGCCTTGAAGATGTCATCCGAAAGTTGGAACCCAAACTGTTTGAGCGCGTCACCGGCCTGACCATCGATGACTTCGACCTGCTGTTGCGTGTCGGTGTCTTCAACCGCGCCCAGATGAACGATGCCATCCTGAAGTTCCGCCGCTACGAGGATGCCTCGTTGGAATATACTGGCATAAACCGCCACGCCTCCGACACTCGCATCGGCTTGATGGACAGCACCGTGCCGATTGAGGCGATGTTAGAGCCTACTTGCAATGCTCCACGAAGCAAGAGAAAACCGCCAAGCTATCCTTGTCCGTCCTGAAAAGGTATTCGGGATGCCATTGGACGGCCCAGACAAAACGCTTGCCCAGCATTTGCACCGCTTCGACGATGCCGTCGGGAGCGATGGCCATCGCTGTCAAACCTTTGCCGAGGTCTTTGACGGCTTGGTGGTGCAGCGTGTTCACTTCGAGGATGTCTTTGCCTAACAATGACTTAATGTTGCCGCTCAACTTGACTTGATGCGAAGGAACACCGTAAGGCTTGCCTTGCCGGTGGACGATTTCCGAAGGATGCTGCGAGGGCAGGTCCTGCCAAAGCGTGCCGCCCAAAAACACGTTGATGAACTGAAGCCCCCGACAGATGCCGAGGACAGCCTTGTCCGCTTGCAGGGCTTTAGACAGCAAGAGCGTTTCCATCTTGTCGCGTTCTGGACTGGCAACGATGGTCCCTGTGGCATCCTTCATCCCATAAAGTACGGGCGAGACATCCTGTCCGCCAGTAAAAAGGAATCCGTCGCAGGTCTCCACAACCTGATTCGCGTCTTCCTCCGACATTTCAAGGGGCAAGACGACGGGAAGGCCTCCCGCAGCCTTGATGCCATCCAAATAGTCGGGCAGCATCCAAACGCTTTGGTGCTCCGCATCCCAAAGCGGGGTGACGCCGATCATCGGTTTTTTCATTGTTTCCACCGTTTCAGCATCGGGAAATACTGCCGCATCATGTCCTTGTACTCGTCGCGGGTCATGGGCTTGGGCATGTTCTTGTTCACTTCGTCAACGAACTGGGCGCAGAACTCGATCATCTCGTCCATCGTGCAGTCCCGGGTGAACTTGCCATCCTTGTAGCAATATATGCAATAGTCTTCGTTCTTGCTTCCGTCGACATTCGTGCCGAGGATTTCATCGGTGAGCGGCATTCCGCAGCTCTGACAGAACTTCATTTCCATAGGTTTATTTGTTTATTTCTCTTGAAATTTCTTGTATCTCGTCCATTCCTCCCGCAAATCCGTATCATGTTCACCCATAAAGAACGCCGCTTGACAGTCTTTGCCAAAAGGCGACCAATTGCCGCAAATCACGCCGTCATGGACGACCTTTTCGTTCTTGTCGACAGCAAAGTATTCAGCCGCGGTCAGGGCGCATCAGGCGATATTCCTGCGCCAGCATCGCGCCCATGTGGTTCACCACCTCCTCAGGCTTGTCGAACTGAGGGCTGATGAGCTGCTGGTTGAGGAGTCGGAGGGCGATGGGGTTCATGGCCTTGCTTATTACTTAGGTGCCCCTCCGCCAAAATCATCATACAAGATATTTTCGGGAGCAACCCCAAGATTATCAAGCATATTGACCACAGCGGCGCTCATTGGGCCGGGGCCGCACATGTAGTATTCGATGTCCTCAGGGGCGCGATGGTTTTTCAAATAGGTATCGAACATCACGTTGTGGACAAAACCGGCAGTATACTTCACGCCCTGTGCATCGGCAGCGGGGTCGGGACGGTCCAAAGCCAAGTGGAAATGGAAGTTGGGGAAGTCTTTCTCGAGTTGCAGGAAGTCTTGCAGATAGAAGACCTCGTTCAAGGCACGAGCGCCATAGAAATAGTGCATCTCGCGGTTTCTGACATTCAAAGTGCGGGTCAAGTGCATGATTTGTGCGCGCAAAGGTGCCATACCTGCTCCGCCTCCAACCCAAATTATTTCTGGCAGCGAGGTCCCTGAGCTCGTCGAAGGGCCGGCTCCATCAGTGGCATGCTCTTTCACATGGAACTCCCCATAAGGTCCCGACATCAGCACCTTGTCGCCAGGCTTCAAGGAGAAAATATACGACGAGGCAATGCCTGGGTTGACATTCATGAAGCCAGAGCGGTCGGGTTTGAAGGGCGGCGTTGCGATGCGCACCGTTAGCATGAAGACGTCGCCTTCAGCGGGGTAGTTGGCCATGGAATAGGCGCGCACCGTTGGCTCGGTGTTGACGCACCGGAGGTCAAACATCTTGAACTTCTCCCATGACGGAAGATACTCAGCGCCAATCAGTTCCTTGTCAAAATCGGCATAGTTGATTTTGAACTTCGGAATGCGGATTTGGGCGTAGGAACCGGGGATGAAGTCCATGTGCTCGCCGGCTGGCAACTGCACCTTGAACTCCTTGATGAAGGTGGCCACATTGCGGTTGCTGACCACCGTACACTCATATTCCTTGACATCGAGCACCGACTGCGGCACTACGATTTTCAAGTCTTCTTTCACCTTGACCTGACAACCCAAACGCCAGTGGTCTTGGATCTGTTTGCGGGTGAAGAACCCCACCTCGGTAGGCAATATCGTACCGCCACCTTCCACCAAGCGGCATTTGCACTGGCCGCAGTTGCCTTTTCCGCCGCAGGCAGAAGGCAAAAACACCTGCTCATCGGCCAAAGTGGTCAGCAGGGAATTGCCGGGCTGCACCTCCAACTGCTTGTCGTCGTTGATGGTGATTTTCACTTTCCCCTTGGGCATCAGTTTGTTGCGCACAAACAGCAGCAATGCCACCAAAAGCAAGACGATGCCGAGGAAAACGGCGATGCTTAGAATAATGGTTGAGGAGATATTCATTGCGTTTGAATTGTCGTGCAAAAATAGGCTTATTTCTGTTTCGGAAGTTTTTTTTGTTACCTTTGCCACAAAATAAACTTCACAACCTTATGAAACTCTCGAAAGAACAAAAGAGAATCCTTGTTGGCTGCATCCTTTACCTTGTGGCAACGGTGGCCTTCAATCTGCTGGTATTCGTTTATGGGAAACACGATTGGAGCGGTTTCTGGACCATGACGGAAAGCATGGCAGTGGGTGCCATAGTCGTTGTACTGTTTCTTCTCATCGGTTCGCGCATCCCGAAAAAGAAAGACGAAGACAAGCAATAGTCTTAGAGTTTTATCCCCATAAACGCCATAAAAGCAATGCCCATCAATCCTGTGATAATGAACGAGATGCCAACGCCTTGTAGGCCTTTGGGAATCTTGGAATAACGTAGTTTTTCGCGGATGGCGGCAATGGCCACAATTGCCAGCAACCAGCCTATGCCCGAACCGAGACCGAACACTGCCGCCTCGCCTACATTGCTGAAGGCGCGCTCCTGCATAAAGAGCGAGCAACCCAAGATGGCGCAATTCACCGCGATTAACGGGAGAAAGATGCCCAGGGCGGAATAGAGCGATGGTGTGAAAGTTTCGATAATCATCTCCAAGATCTGCACGATGGCGGCAATGATGGCGATGAAGATGATATAGGTGAGGAAACTCAAATCAACCGTTGCCAACTTGGGACTTATCCATGCCAATGCTCCAGGAACCAATAGGTATTTGTTAATCAGGTAATTGACGGGAACGGTTACGACCAAAACAAAAGTCACGGCAAGCCCTAAGCCCGCGCTGGTCTTGACGGTCTTCGACACAGCGAGGTAAGAACACATGCCGAGAAAGTATGCGAAGATCATGTTGTCCACAAAGACCGATTTTATCAGCAGTTTAAACAGTTCCATGGTCGCTTAGTTTTTGTTGTTTTCCTGCATTTCGGGGTTTCGAGTGCGCTGAATCCATATAATAATACCTACCACGATGAGGGCCATGGGTGGCAGAATCATCAAGCCGTTGTTCTGATAGCCGGCTTCGTAGAACGACTGTGGAAACACATGGAAACCGAGCAGTGTTCCCGAGCCCAACAACTCACGGAAGAAAGCCACGATGACAAGGATCAAACTGTAACCCAATCCGTTGCCTAAGCCATCCAAGAACGACTCCCAAGGCCCGTGTGAGAGAGCAAAAGCTTCCAACCGCCCCATAATGATGCAGTTGGTGATGATAAGACCCACATAGACAGAAAGTTGCTTGCTGACATCGTAGGCGAAGGCTTTCAGGAATTGGTCAATGAGGATGACCAAGGTGGCCACGACGACCAGTTGCACGATGATGCGAATACGGTTGGGGATGCCCTTGCGCAACAGCGAGATGATGAAGTTCGACAAGGCTGTCACCACGGTCACGGAGGCACCCATCACCAAGGCGGGCTTGAGTTGGGCGGTCACGGCCAAGCACGAGCAGATGCCCAGCACCAACACGGTGACTGGGTTGGTCTTTCGCAGGGGTTCTATGATGAGTTTCTTTGCGTTGGCCATGGTTTATTCTCCTCTTTCGGCAAATTTCTTTAGATAGGCCGAATACTTCTCTAATGTATAGTCAATCATTTCTTTCACACCATTTGAAGTCTTGGTGGCTCCCGTGATGGCATCGAATTCTATGGGGACTACACTGCCATTGTTCATGATTTGTTTGCCGGCAAATTGACCTTGGAACTTCTCGGTGGTAATCTCTCCGCCTAAGCCTGGTGTTTCCGACTTATGTCCAAAGGTGGTGCCTACCACCGTTTTTCCGTCGGAGGCAATGGCGAGGTAACCCCAGATGGGACCCCAAAGGCCGTTGCCCTGCATGGGGATGACACTGGTCTGACGGTCGATGACAAACACAGGCAGGCCTTCTTCTTCCGTTGGATTGCCGTTCTCGTCCAAAAGGAATGAAGCCGTGCAGTGTTTCTCAAAAAGCCATGCAGCATTTTTGGCGCTGACCTCAGGGATGCCTGCCGCTGTAAGGATGTTGATGCGTTTCTCGTTCTTTTTGTTGCGGTCTTGGAAAGGCTGCAGCCATAATGCCGTTGCCGCGAGCAACACCGCCACGACAACGATTAAGATGGTGGCATACAGGAAAATGTATCCGTTGCTGTTGATGTCTTTTTTCATAGAGCGGAGTTGTTTCGTTGGACAATGGCGCGCTTCTGCCGCATCTTGATGTTGTGCGCAACGACACAATGGTCGATGAGCGGGGCAAAGCAGTTCATGAGCAGGATGCTGAGCATCATACCCTCAGGATAAGCAGGATTGATGACGCGGAGCATCACGGCAAAGATACCGATGAGCAGACCGTAGATCCACTTGCCGGTGTTGGTCTGAGCCGCCGTGACAGGGTCTGTGGCCATGAAGACCGCGCCGAACATGAAGCCGCCCATCAGGTAATGGTAGTAGAAAGGCACTTGCATATATTCGTTGGCGCCGATGGCATTGAATAACAAGCCCATGAGGCCACCACCGAGGACAACAGAGAGCATGACACGCCAACTGGCGATACCTGTAATCAACAGTAGGATCGCACCGAGTGCGACCGCAATGACAGATGTTTCACAGGTAGAGCCAGGAATGGTTCCAATCAGCATATCCAAAGCAGAGGTCGAAGGGCGTATCCCAGCGGCAAGTTCAGCCAAAGGCGTGGCACTCGTGATGGCATCAGTGCCCCAAAGGTCGGCGGCAATCCATACGTTGTCGCCTGACATACGGGTAGGATAGGCAAAGAACAAGAAGGCACGTGCCACCAAGGCAGGGTTGAGGAAGTTCATGCCTGTGCCTCCAAAGACCTCCTTGCCGATGATGACGGCAAAGGCGGTGGCGAGGGCAAGTTGCCACAAAGGTGTGGTGACCGGAACAATCATCGGGATGATGAAGCCCGTGACGAGGAAGCCTTCGTTCACCTCGTGATGGCGTATCTGTGCAAAGGTGAATTCTATGCCTAAACCCACGATATACGACACCGCCAACATAGGCAGCATTCGCAAGAAACCAAACCAAAGGCAATACCACCAACTGGCAGCAGTGCCCAAAGCGTAAGGCCAATCCGTGGCATGGAGCGAGGTCTGGTAGCCGATGTTCCACATGCCGAAGAGCATGGCGGGGACAAGAGCGATGACGACCATAATCATGGCGCGTTTCAGGTCGATGGCGTCGCGAACATGGCAGCCGCGTTTCGTAACCCGATTCGGCGTAAAGGCAAAGGTTTCGAAGGCCTCAAAGGTGCTCTGAAGCCAAGCAAATCTGCCGCCTTCAACGAAGTTAGGCTTGATTCTATCAATGAAACGACGCAAGTTGTTGAACATCACACAGCCTCCTTTCTCAGTTTCTCCAAGGCCTCACGGATGATGGCTTGTATGTCGGTTTTTGATGTGTCGATGAACTCGCAAAGGGCGAAGTCCTCGGGCTCAACCTCGTAGATGCCAAGGTTTTCCATTAACTCGATATCACCGATGATGCAGGCTTTGATGAGTTGGGTGGGGTAGATGCTGAAGGGGAAGACCCGCTCGAAGTTGCCCGTGAAGACCAAAGGACGCTCGTCGCCGTGGGTGTTGGTGTCGAATTTCCAAAGGTTTTCGAAGCGCGGCAAGGTGATTCCAAAGGGTTTGAAAGTGCTTTTAGGCATGAAACCGCTGAGGAAGGTTCGTGAGAAGCTGAACTTCCTGAATCCCGGCATCAGCCAGCCCATGAAGTCGTAGTAGTCGCCCTCGGGAAGTATGCTCACCAAGTCGTCGTAAGCGCCTAGGAAGCCATCGGCGGCGATTTGTGTACCGCTCAAAACATCACCTGAGATGATGCGGTTTTTCTTTTCGACATTGTCAGCGTCCATCTTGGGGTAGTCATTATTAAGCAGCTGTGACTTAGTGATTTCCGCTAAACAAGCTCCCGCTTTCACTCGGTAATAATGAGCATTCTTGATGTTTGGTCCAGCCACAGCGATGACCTTCTCGGGTCTGTATACACCTGTGCTGACCAATTCGCCCAACACGGCAACGTCTTGGATGTTCATCGTCCATACGACCTCGCCTTTATTGATGGGGTCGATATGCGCGATTTGCGTGCCGATGTTTCCTGTGGGATGCGGACCCTTCAAATGGTGAAATTCTAGTCGTCGCTTCGCATCATTGACTCCGTCGAATGCAGAGCATTTGCGAGGAACGAAGCAATCTAGATTTGCAAGTTTCTGTCCCGACCTAAAACAAACATGCACCATACCATCCGTCAAATGCGTCAATGCCTCAATGCCTTTTTTAAGAGCCTCTTCTTTCCCTTGCATGACAAAATCATAATCAGGTGCAAGAGGCGCACTGCTGAAAGCACTGACGAAGATAGCCTTGGGCTTGTCGTCAGGGTTGGCAACGGTGCCGAAAGGCCGTTGACGCAGCATGGCCCATAGGCCGCATTGCAGCATGGCTGCTTTGATCTCATCGGCGTCCATTGGGATTGGCAAAGACTTGCCATCCGAGCCTGCGGATTTGAAATCAGCCTCAACAACCACCTCCATGAGTTTCCGTTTCTCGCCTCGCACAATGGCTTTCACCTGTCCGCCGACGGGCGAAGTGAAGCGGATGCGCTCGTCGTTTTTGTCGCAAAACAAGGTGTCACCGGCATTCACGATAGCGCCTTCCTCGACCAGTAACCGCGGTGTGAGGCCCACAAAATCAGTGGGTTTTACAGCGTAAGTCGTAATGCTGCGCGCATCGGTGAGACGTAGTTCTGCCTTCCCGCCGATGGGGAGGTCGAGGCCTTTGCGTATGGTGATGGTGTCAGACATCCAGTCGTAGATTTGCTGCAAAGATATTGTTTTTTACGCGTCAAAGGCCAAAAACCGATAATAAAAAAACTCGAATTCCGTTTTCTTGTCGTCGTTCGGCATGAATTTTGAACTTTTTTTGCTGAACCAATGGGAATAATCTTTATTTTCGTCAAAAATTTCGCCCTATGAAATCACGAAACCGATTCTGCTTGATATTGCTATTTTCCGTTTTATTAACCAGTTCTTTATCAGCGCAAAAGCATGTTGAGGCCTATGATCCTGAGGCGTTGTTCAACGAGGGCGTTCTTTTGTTCCAAAATCAGGAGTATGGCGCCGCACTTTCTGCTTTTAACCAATACCGAGCCCAATCCGTTGATGCCAAATCACAGCGTTGTGTGGATGCACAATATTACGAGGCCGTCAGTTCGCTTTATCTCGGTCATGCCGATGGTCCGGCTAAAGTCATTCGTTTTGTGAACGACAACCCGGGAAGTACATGGGCTCGTCATGCCAACTTTTTGTATGCCAACAATTTGTTTCAAAACAAAAAATTCAAGGAAGCGCTTGAGATTTATGAGAAGACGAATGCAGCTTCTCTAACCGCCTTGGAGTCGCAACAGATGCAATTCAACAAGGCTTATGCTTATTTTCAGACTGGGAACCTTGACAAGGCAATGCCGCTATTTCATGGCTTGATGATGAACGAAGGAAAGTATAGGGAACAATCTCGATACTATTATGCTCACATTCAATATGTCAAGGAGAAATATAATGAGGCTTTGCCACATTTTCGCCAATTACGAACGCATCCTGATTATGCGAAAGTAGTACCAGCCTATATCATGCAGATAGATTATCTTAACGGTGATTATCAGTCTGTCATCGAGGAAGGACGTGACGCTATTCAACAGGCGGACAAGAAACGTAAGTCGGAAATGGCACAGATTGTGGCGGATGCTTATTTTCAACAGAAGGACTACGATAAGACTTTAGAGTATTACCAGATCTATAATAAGAACTTGTCTGGAAAGACCATTTCACGCGAGGCATGCTATCAGATGGGCGTCAGTAAGATGATGCTTGGGGATTACCAAGGTGCTATTGGCGATTTGCAGCGCATTGCCGGAGATACGGATATCATGGCGCAATACGCTTCCTATTATCTTGCCTCATGTTACGCTAAGATTGACGAGCCAAAGTATGCCCGAAGCGCTTTCTATACAGCTTATTCAGCTGGTTTTGATGAAGAGGTCAGCGAAGAGGCTTTGTTCGACTATGCCAAATTGAGCCTTATTCCTGGCGCCGACCCCTTTAATGAAGCGGTCGGGTTGCTCGATAATTTCGTTGCTGCACATCCCAAGTCGCCGCGAAAATCCGAAGCCCAGGAGATGGCTATCTACCTTTTGCTCAACGCCAAAGAAAACGATCAAGCATTGGAAAGACTCGAAGCCATGCGAAACAGAAGCACGGGACTGCAGAAAGTGTATAATGAGCTTTTGTATGATACGGGTATCAGTCATTTCCAACAAGGCAATTACGATAGGGCACAGGCGTGTTTCTCTAAGATCATGAACAGCAAGCAATCGGCCGCGAATAAGGCTGAAGCTTGCTTCTGGATGGGTGAATCGGCATATCAGTTGGGCGATCACAGCAAAGCAGCAAAATATCTGAATCAGTTCAAAGACATGGAAGCTGCATCCGGACTGCCAGAATATGCTTTGGCTGACTATGATTTGGGTTACATCCATTACCAGAAACCTGATTATGATGCTGCAGAAGCTTGTTTCAGACGTTTCATCCAGTCTGCAGATGATACCCAAAAAGACCTCAAAACGGATGCTTATATCCGTCTCGGTGACTGTTTCTACATGGACAGAAACTACAACAACGCCATCAATTATTACGACTTGGCCACGCGCATCAGCAAACGCAATGCCGATTATGCTTTGTTCCAACAGGCAATTTGTTATGGTGCCAAAGGGGATGCAAATAAGAAAGTCGCCATGCTTAATGACTTGTTGGAAACTTATCCCAGTACACCTTATTATGAGCAGGCTTTGTTTGAAATTGGCAATACCTATCTTGTCCATGGCGACAAACGTGCCGCCATCGCCAATTTCAATCGTCTGATCAAGGACAGACCTCGTTCAAGTTATACGAGACAGGCGATGATGAAGGTCGGTATGGTTTATTATAACAACAATCAATATGACCAAGCTTTGGCAAACCTGAAGAATTTGGTCGCTTCCTATCCCAATACCGACGAATCACGTGAGGCGTTGAGTATTATTCGAAACATCTATATGGAGCAGAACAAGTTGGATGAATACTTCGGTTATGTCAATGCTAATGGTGAACAGGTGAAGGTCACTCAACAAGACTCTTTGGCTTTTGCTAACGCCGAAGGATTCTATCTCGATGGCCAATACCAAAAGGCACAGACCGCTTTGCAGTATTACTTCAACAACTTCAAGCGTGGTGCATATCTGCTGAAAGCTCATTATTACGGCCTGGAATGTGCTGAAAGAGTGGGGACACAGGACCAAGTCGTCCAACACCTTAATTATATTTTATCGCAACCCGACAATGAATATACCGATAATGCCCTGTTGAAAATGGCACGTATTGAATATGAAAAAGGCAATTACAAGAAGGCGGGTGAGTATTATGAACGCTTGTCTCGTATTACGGACGAGCCTCTTAAGCGTCTGGAGGCACTCGAAGGCAGCATGAAGAGCAATTTCTTCTTGGGCAATTACGATAAAGCTGTTGAGATGGGAGAGAGTCTGCGCCAATCGCACGACCTGACCGAAGAACAAGTTAACCAGATTAACCACATTATAGGTAAGTCGTATTTCGAGAAAGGCAACTACACTGCCGCTATCGAGAAGCTTGACAAGAGCGCCCGTAACGACAAGTCAGTTTATGGTGCTGAGAGCGCCTATTATTCCGCTGTGGCTTCTATCAAGGTGAAACAGTATGATGAGGCTGAGAACAAAGTGTTCAACATCGCCGACAATTTCTCGAAGTATGATTATTGGGTCGCTAAGTCATTTATCGCCTTAGCCGATGTGTATGTGGCAAAGGAGAATTTCTTCCAAGCCAAAGAGACGCTTCGAAGTGTCATCGACAACTATAAGGGCAACGACTTGAAACAAGAAGCCCGCGCCAAACTTGCCGAGGTGGAACGCAAAGAGCCCAAAGTGGGCAACAACAACGGTATTGAACCTATTGAGATGGAATAAGCTATGAAAAGATACATTCTGATAATGAGCATGGTCTTTGTGGCCATTAGTGTATTTGCTCAGCACGATGAACAAGTCACGGTTGAAGGCAAATACCGACCTAAGGTAAACAAGGTAGACAAGTTGTTGTTGCAACCTGAGACGCCAAAGCCGTCCTATGACTTTCCCAGCACAGAGGTTAATCCGATGGAAGCCAAGCAGAAGTTTGCTCTCAACCTGGAGAAAATAGCTCCTACGGGCTATGCTGCCAAGAAAGACAAGCTGGTGGAACCGACCAAGAACTTTCTCATGGCAGGCATCGGCACGAGAGTCTCACCGCTGTTCCTCTATAAGCATAACTCCATGCTGACCAAGACCTTGGGCTTGGGCGTAGGCATTAAGCATAACTCCTCGTGGCTCAACATCAAGGACTATGCACCTTCGGGATACATGAACAATGCCTTTGATATTAATCTGACAACCAGCAAGTTCGACGGCTTCCAGGTGGATGGCGGCGCGTATTACAAGAACAATATGTACCATTATTATGGAGTCAACCTGGTGGAAACGCCTTTGACGGATGCCCAAATTGAGCAATATTGCCCGCGTCAAGCCTACAACACCATTGGCGCGCATGTCGGTATGGCCTCCACTTCAACG
Organism: Candidatus Limimorpha sp.; assembly: GCA_045117495.1. Taxonomy (GTDB): domain Bacteria; phylum Bacteroidota; class Bacteroidia; order Bacteroidales; family F082; genus Limimorpha. The sequence goes on from JBGUNT010000093.1 coordinate 31,332, forward strand.
CGCGTGGGAGAGTTAAGTCATTCAAGCAGTTTGGATTATCATTACACATTCGACAGGTTTGAAGCCAGAGAGCATTTTGTTGGCTTGAATTACGGCCTTGGTTACACACAGAATTGGTGGGGCAACAAGAGCCAACCTCAAAAAGTGGGTGTGAATTTGGGCCTCCAGTATGCTGGCTTTTTGTATGATGCCAACCACCAGGCCAACCATCGGACTTTGTTAAAGGTCAACCCCTACTTCGAAATGAAAGATGAGTTTTATCGCCTGCATCTTGGAGCAGGTTTCGATTTCGGAATCATAGATGAGGACAAATATATAGGTATCCGTCCCGATTTGAGTGGAAGTCTTTTTGTCTTGGACAAGAAACTGGAGTTCTATGCTGGTTTGAACGGTGGTCGTAAAATGATGACATTTAACCAGTTGGCAGAAGAAAATCCGTTCATGGGCAAATGGACGGGACTATTGTTCCAAAACGTGAAACTCGGTTTCGATGGTGGCCTACGCACCAACATTCTTGATATGATGGACCTGCATTTAGGTGTTCGCTATCGTCATACCGACTGCGACCCATTGTTTGTGCCTTATGACCACAACATCGACCATACACAGTCTGTGAATCCGTTCAATACTTTCATGATAGTTTACGACGAGACTCAAACCGTGAGCGTGCTGGCCGATGCCCGTGTCAGGCTTCGCAACAGCCTCACTGCAGATTTGGGCTTCGCCTACAACAACTGCAAGCCAACGGTGGCGGAATACGCTTGGTATCGCCCTGCTACCGAGGGTAAACTGAAACTGACCTACGACCTGAACGACAAACTGGCTTTCAACACCACCCTCCTGTATCAAGGTGGCCGGTATGCACAAACCCTTGAAGCTGATGGCTACAATTATGTCTATTCGACACAAAAACTGAAAGACGTCTTCGACCTCAGCCTTGGTGCCGACTATAAAGTGAACGACCAGATCACGGCTTTTGCTTTAATCGACAACCTGGCATGCCAAAAATATCAGTTGTATTATAACTATCCCGTAACAGGAATACAGCTTTTTGCTGGCGTGAAGCTGAGATTCTAGAATAAGGACTTCTCTACGGCCTTAAAAAGCCCCTTCTCGTCGAAGGGGCTTTTTCTTTCCCGCGTGCGCGAGATAATAAGGTGTTTCGAAAAATTGCCCATTTTTAGCCCCGTAGAGACGTTTTATATAAAAATCAAATTTTTCAACTTTTTTATCCATTGTCTCTGAAAAAACCGTATCTTTGCATCTTTAATTGAAAAACCCAAAGAATCAGAAAATGACTGAAGAAGAAAAAAGAGAATTGGCAAGTGAAGAATATGGTGCCAGTAAAATTCAAGTTCTTGAAGGACTGGAAGCCGTACGCAAACGTCCGGCTATGTATATTGGCGATGTCCATTTCCGTGGCTTGCACCATCTGGTATATGAAGTAGTTGACAACTCCATCGACGAGGCCATGGCTGGCTACTGCGACAAAATCGATGTCCGCATCCTTCCTGGGAACGCCATTAGTGTCCTCGACAATGGCCGTGGTATTCCTACGGGCATGCACCCTAAGGAGCATCGCTCCGCATTGGAAGTGGTGTTAACGGTGCTGCACGCTGGCGGTAAGTTCGACAAAGGCTCCTATAAGGTTTCTGGAGGTTTGCACGGCGTGGGTGTCAGCTGCGTCAATGCCCTTTCAACTCACCTGACCGCTGAGGTTTATCGTGAGGGGCAGATTTTCAAACAGGAATATGAATGTGGAAAGCCGTTATATGACGTGAAAGTGGTGGGGACAACCGACAAGAACGGCACCCGCATTACTTTCCAACCTGATGCTTCGATTTTCCAAACTACGGAATACGACTATAGCACCCTCGCCAACCGCATGCGAGAGCTGGCTTACCTCAACCATGGCATCACGATCCAACTTACCGACGAGCGTGAGAAAATGGAAAACGGCGAATACCGTAGTGAGACCTTCTATTCAGAGAACGGCCTCATCGACTTCATCGCCTACCTCGACGCCAACCGCGAGAAACTCATCCCTGAACCGATTTCCATCTCTGGAGAGAGAAACGGCGTGCCAGTTGAGATCGCCCTTGAATACAACAACGAGTATAAGGAGAACTTGCACTCGTATGTCAACAATATCAATACCATTGAAGGCGGTACCCACCTCCAAGGCTTCCGCTCTGGTCTCACACGCTCGTTCAATGCCTATGCTGAGAAGAGTGGTCTGATGGAGAAGTTGGAGAAACTGAAAGTGAAAATCTCTCCCGATGACTTCCGCGAAGGCCTCACCGCCGTCATCTCAGTGAAGGTGCCGGAGCCTCAGTTCGAAGGCCAGACCAAGACCAAACTCGGCAACGACGAGGTGATGGGTATCGTCAACTCCATCGTGGGCCAGCAACTCTCCGATTATCTCGAAGAACATCCTAAAGAGGCCAAGACCATTTTCGACAAGGTGACTTTGGCAGCTCAGGCTCGTCAAGCAGCCCGCAATGCCCGCGAGAAGGTGCAGCGTAAAGGCGCCCTGTCTGGTTTTAGTTTGCCGGGCAAGTTGGCCGATTGTTCCGAGCGCGATCCCGCGAAGACAGAACTTTACCTCGTCGAGGGTGACTCTGCAGGCGGTTCTGCAAAGCAAGGCCGCGACCGTAACTTCCAGGCCATCCTGCCACTGCGTGGTAAGATTCTGAACGTCGAGAAAGCTATGGAACATCGTGTGTTCGACAGTGAGGAGATTAAGAATATCTACACCGCCCTTGGCGTCACCATTGGAACAGAAGAGGACAGCAAAGCCTTGAACCTTGAGAAACTGCGTTATCATAAGGTCATCATCATGACCGATGCCGATGTTGACGGTAGCCACATCACCACACTGATCCTGACATTCTTCTTCCGCTATATGCGCGAACTGATCGAGAACGGCTATGTGTATTGCGCCACCCCGCCCTTGTACCTCATCAAGCGCGGCACCAAACCTGTGCGTTATTGCTGGACCGATGAGGAACGTTTCGCAAGCATGGCCGAGCTGACCAAAAACGGCACGGTAAGCGGTTATGACGTGCAGCGTTACAAAGGTCTCGGTGAGATGAACCCCGAACAGCTTTGGGAGACCACCATGGATCCTGCTCACCGCACGCTTCGCCAAGTGACTATCGAGAACGCCATGGAGGCCGACCACATCTTCTCCATGCTGATGGGTGACGAGGTGGCCCCACGCCGCGAATTCATTGAGCAGAACGCCACCTATGCCAACATCGACGCATAAGATTGAAGTGTTGTCTTTAATTTAAAAGGCCGCGAAAGCGGCCTTTTTTGTTGAAAAAATAATGTTTTCTCTCTTGCAGATTTCATTTTTTATCGTGACCTTTGCCCCCAATAAACGTCAATTATGGAAACATTAAAAAAAGGGGAAAAGATCGGCAAGTATGTCGTCAACTCGTTTATAAAAAAAGGTCCAGTGGCTGAATCTTATACAGTGCTTGGCCCTGACGATTTGGTCTATTTCATGAAAATATTTGACTTTAACGGCATTCCCAAACCGATGCTGTTTGAGGGCAAAGAGATTTATGAAATCAAGTTGTGTAAGGAATTGAATACCGATAATAATGAGAATGTAATCCGTTATGTCGATAATGGTGAAGTCAAAAAGAACAATACGACTTACCATTATCTGGTCACGGAGTTTTATCGGGGTGAATTGCTCTCTGATGCCGTCGCCAAAGAGGGACCATTCGATTTAGAAGATGCAGCCCAGATTACCCTTTGTGTTTTAAGTGGCCTTTCATTTATCCATTCAAGGGCATTGCTCCATAATGACATTCATCCTTCCAATATCATGCTCCAAGAATTGGAAGACGGCATGTTGTTACCTACGATCATCGATCTGGGACATATTTCCTTCATGGTGATGGGACGCCCGACATTTCCTGTTGAAGACCTGACGCCTTTCTTCAGAGCTCCAGAGACTTTCCGTGGTGTTTACACCATCAAGAGCGATATCTTTTCTACAGGAGCATTGTTGTATTATCTGATTTTCGGTAAAGCGCCTTGGGAAATTGACCTGAATCCCTGCAAGGGACTAAAGACTCAAATCAAAGATGCTGTTAAGAAAGCGCGTAAAGAGCCGTTGGAATTGGAGACGGAGACGGTCAAACTGCCCGACTATATGAAAGCCATCCTGCAAAAAGCATTGTCAAAAAAGCCTGATGACAGATTTGAATCGGCATCCGAGTTTGCACAAGCTATTGCTGAGCAGTTGATGCCCGAACTTGCTCGTATGATGGAAGAGGGTGAGGCATCGCTGCCACCCGAGGTGCAGGAACCTGTTGAAAATGGCATGATGGTTACGGTACAAAAGGGCTCCGGAAATGGATTCGATAACGTAACGGGTCGTGATGAGTTGAAAGAACAGCTCCGGAAAGAAGTGCTATTTGCGTTGCAGAATCCGGAAAAGGCAAAGAAATACCAACTCCCAGCAATCAATGGCGTGCTTCTTTATGGCCCTCCAGGTTGTGGCAAGAGTCTTGTCCTGAAGAGCTTTGCCGAAGAACTCGGTTTCAATTATTCCCTTATCAAGGCCGCCCAGTTCGGCAATATCTATCAGAAAGGCGTTATCGACAACCTGCAACGACTTTTTGATGCTGCCGAAATCAAAGCGCCGTTTGTACTATGTTTCGATGAATTGGAGTTCTTGGCGCCCAATCCAAACATGGATGGCAATCCAGTTGGCGTCACGCCCCAGATATCGGCTTTCTTTAGCATGATCAATGAATGCTCCAAGAAAGGTATCCTTGTGGTTGCCACCACTAACCGCCCCGATCTCATAGACCAAAGCATCATGCGCGTGGGTTGCTTCGATCGTGTGTTCTTTGTTCCGCAGCCCGATTTTGAGGCTCGAAAGGATATCTTCATGGAACATCTTAAAGACCGTCCTTGCGAGGAATTGGACTTCGATGAATTGGCAAGAATGTCGGACGACTTCAATGCAGGCGACATCGCAGAAACCGTGAATGAAGCCGCTATGACTGCCGCCTATAACGATGTTCCGATTTCTCAAAAGATTCTTGTTGATGTGTTGAAATACAAGAATCCTACCTATTCCACAAAGACTCGTATCGGTTTTAATAAGAAATGAGTGCGGTAAAAACTAAAACATTGGTATCTAGGTATTTGAAATCAATTGGGGTGGTTTCAAAAAAGAACGAGCTGGGATTGAATTTCAGCTATGAGGGATGGAACTTCCTTTTTTGGGACGATGCCGACGATCCCTTGTTTTTCCGCTTGATTCTTCCCGGTGTCTTTGACGTGACAGATGAAAACTTCGCTGAAGCCATCATGGCGTGCAACAATGTCAATTGGAACTACAAGGTGGTGAAGGCCGTGTTATACGAATTTGAGGATGAGCATGACAAAGGAACTTCCGTTTGGATGTGCTTCGAACAAGTACTTGATGCCACGCCACAGGTTGAGGAGTTGATTCCACGTGCCGTCCACAGTCTCATTGCAGCTGCCGAGGCGTTTAATAAGGAAATGATGGAGGAATGAGATTCCCCTGCGGAGAATGGAAAATGCAAATAAGGTTTCCAGCGGCGGAAGGTAGACCTTAAGGTAGGTAGACGTAACAATCCGCCGCGGGTTACAAAAACAAATCCTACTCCATTGACTCCGTCGAATGCAAAGCATTTCCCGAAGGGAATCTCGAATAAGAAACAATAAACTAACAATAATATGAAAATCAAACTCTTACTAATCTCAATGCTGCTAGCAAACATTGCCTTCGCCCAATATGCCCCCGCTGGCGATAAAATCAAAACCCGTTGGGCTGAACAGGTATCGCCCGAGAATGCCCTGCCCGAATATCCTCGTCCTATGATGGTGAGGCCTGAATGGAAGAACCTCAACGGCCTTTGGCAATATGCCATCACGGCGAAAGGGGAGAAGACCCCTGAACATTATGAGGGTGACATTTTAGTGCCCTTCTGCATTGAGTCTTCGTTGTCGGGCGTTCAGAAAGAAGTGGGCCCCGACAAGGCTTTATGGTATCAGAAGACTTTTTCAGTGCCAAACACTTGGAAAAGCGGTCGCATCTTGTTGCATTTTGGCGCTGTCGATTGGATGACGGATGTGTGGGTGAATGACATCAAGGTGGGCTCCCACACGGGCGGTTATACGCCTTTTACTTTCGACATCACCCAAGCGATTAAAGGGAAGCAAAACTCGATGGTCATTCGGGTCTGGGACCCCACCAACGACAGTTATATTCCTCATGGCAAACAAGTCATCAAACCACATGGCATCTTCTATACTTCAGTAACTGGTATTTGGCAGACGGTATGGTTGGAGAATGTGCCTGAGGATTATATCCAGAATCTCGTCACTACACCTGATTTCGACAAGGCTACGGTTCATGTGGAAGTCGGTTTTTCTAACCCGACCAAAGAGGTTCTCTATCAAGTGGAAGTGTCGTACGAAGGCGAGCCAGTGGCTATGGCGAAGTCCATCAATGGCCAACCCGTTGAGGTGAACATGCCAGAGGACTTTTTGCGTTGGACGCCCGACCACCCATTCCTGTATGACATGAAAGTCAAGGTGCTGCAGAAGGGTAAAGTGATTGATGAAGTGGACAGCTATTTTGCCATGCGTAGCTTCGGCGCGAAGCGCGACGACAGCGGCATCGTGCGTCTCACGCTCAATGGTCTTCCTATCTTCCATTTTGGTCCGCTCGATCAAGGCTGGTGGCCTGATGGACTTTATACAGCGCCCACCGATGAAGCTTTGGCATACGACGTGCAGAAAACAAAGGATTTGGGTTTCAATATGATTCGTAAGCATGTCAAGGTGGAACCAGCACGATGGTACTACCATTGCGATCGTATCGGTTTGATAGTTTGGCAGGACATGCCTAGCGGCGGTCGTGGCCCAGAGTGGCAAACAACGCAGTATTACCAAGGCCCTGAGAGTTTGCGTACGCTCGAATCAGAGGAATGCTATAAAAAGGAATGGGCGGAGATTATAAATAGTCTAAAGTCTGTGCCTTGCATTGGTGTTTGGGTTCCTTTCAACGAGTCGTGGGGACAGTTCAAGACCCCTGAGATTGTGGAAATGACCAAAAAACTCGACCCGACACGACTGGTGAATCCCGCTTCAGGTGGCAATTTCTACCAGTGTGGCGACATCCTCGACTTGCATCATTATCCGGAGCCAAAGATGGTGCTTTACGACCCCACCCGTGCCACCGTGTTGGGCGAGTATGGCGGCATCGGGCGTAAGGTGGAAGGCCACACCTGGGTAAAAGACCAAGGATGGGGCTATGTGGAATTTGACACGGAGGAAAAGGTGACGGATACTTATGTAGAGTACGCCAATTTGCTTTATAAGATGGCATTCCAAGGCTTTTCAGCAGCGGTTTATACGCAGACTACCGACTGTGAGACCGAACTCAATGGCTTAATGACTTACGATAGGGCAGCGGTCAAGTTGGACGAGAGTCGACTGCTGCAAATCAATCGGAAAATCAGTCATGCCTTAGCGGAATAAAAAAGCAGCGCTCCATGAGCGCTGCTTTTTTATTGAGAAATCTTGGATTTCTTATTTAGCCTTACCGGTGATGGTAATGCGTGTGCCAGCAGAAGGAGTGGTGATTTCAGCGCGGTTGATGTTGATGGCATGCAATTCATCATTGGCATCCATGACAATCAGCAGGTCATGATAGTTGGCGCTGTTGTTGCAGTCAATCTTGTTATAGTCCTCAATAGGTCTGGAGGTTTCCGTCAGGTTGGTATAGTAGGAGGCCAGGTCAACGTCGGTAACGATGTTGGCATAGTCTTCATCACCATTTTCAACCAGGAAAAGGGTGCAGCCTTCAGCAGGAACGATGTGAGTGAAAGGAGACTTGAAGTTGAGGGGTTTCCAAATCAGGCCATAATCGGAAAGGTCTTGCACTTCGTGGCCAGTCTTAACCCAAGTGATGTCCTCTTCAACAAGTTCGACAGCGGTTTGGTCAAGTTTCATGGCGATGGTGGCTGTGTTGGTCTGGTTGTTGACATCGGTCACAACAGCCTTGATAGTGGCTTCAGCAATGATGTTTCTTTCTTCCTGATCGAAGAGGAAGTCAGAGAAATCATAAGAAGTCATGCCTGTAAGGTCGATCGTGGTGTCGAAAGTGTAAGTGCCATCAGAGTAGATTTCTTCAAACGAAAGCTTCAAGCTGGCAAGCTCTTTCTTGGTTTGAGTATTAGATTCAACATGGAAACCGTACTTGAGGTTGATGGCGTTTGGATCGTTGAGATCAATGATAGTAGGATTCTCGACGGTACCAGTGACGTAGTTTTCACCACTCATGACAGCGATAGTAGGTTCCGGATTTTCGGGTTGGCAGCTTGCGAAGAAAGCAACGCTGGCGAAGCACACAAGTGCTAAAGCTAATTTTTTCATTTTTTAAATTGTTTAGTTAAACTTGAGTTATTGTTTAAATGTGTATTTGTTTCTATGAACGTTGCAAATATAGCAAATAGTTTGCCAAACTTTTCAAAAACGACAAAAAAATAGAAAAAGCCTGTTTTGGCAGGCTTTTTCTTTTTAATGTGTTGTCATTTCTTTCGATTAGTCTTCAACGATTGCTTCGTTCGGGCAAGCGCCGGCGCAAGTACCGCAACCAACGCAGGTATCAGGATCGATGACATAGATGTCGCCTTCCGAAATAGCGCCCACAGGGCATTCGTCAATGCAGGTGCCGCAAGCAACGCAGCTGTCTGTGATTTTGTAAGCCATAATGTTTTTAATTTTGAGTTTAGTTGTGTTTTCGTGCGGCAAAAATACTACAACTTTCATTCCAATACGACCAAAATTGAAATTTTTAATCAGTCTAAATAAGAATTATATCCAAATTGTTGATTTTTAGAATGTTGTAAGTTGGTTTCTAAAAAGGAAAATAAAACTTGAATTTCTTTGGGTTTGCACCTTTTTATTATATAAATTTGCAGCAAAATTGAAAAGCAAAAGCCTTTATGCTTTGCTTTGGGCTTTATTTATTTTAACACGTTTATAATCATAGTATTACAATAACTTAATCCAAGAATTATGACAGCAAAAAGTAAGGTTGTTGCCCTTGAACATGTCGTCATCCGTTTTTCGGGCGACTCGGGCGATGGTATGCAACTTACCGGAAATCTTTTTTCGGATTCAACAGCATTTGCCGGAAACGATTTCGCCACATTCCCGGACTATCCGGCTGAAATCCGCCCGCCGCAAGGCACCGTGGCTGGCGTCTCTGGCTTCCAAGTGCACTTTGGACACAAACCCGTTCACACCACTGGTGACCTGTGCGACGTCCTCGTGGCCATGAACCCCGCCTCCATCAAGGCTAACATGCGCTGGCTCCGTCCCGGAACCATCATCATCTTCGACTCCGACTCGGTGACCGACAAGGCCCTCGAAAAGGCTGGCTATGCCGCTGACCCCACCGTGGATGGCACCTTGGCCGACTATCAGGTCATTAAGGCCCCCATCTCGGAACTCACCAAAGAGGCCCTGAAGGACTTCGGCATGGACAACAAGTCGATGCTGAAATCGAAGAACATGTTCGCCCTCGGTATCGTGATGTACTTGTTCAACCGCGAACTCGACACGGTCTACCGTTATTTCGAGACGAAGTTCAAAGGCAAGGATCAGGTGATCAAGGCAAATCGCACCGTCCTCGACGCCGGTTACCACTACGCCGACACTTGGGAGCTCTTCACCAATACTTATAAGGTGGAAGCCGCCGACCTCGAAAAAGGCAAGTACCGCAACATCACGGGCAACACTGCCGCCGCTTGGGGCTTGATGGCTGCCAGCGAGAAGTCGGGCCGCCCTTTGTTCCTCGGCTCATATCCCATCACGCCGGCCACTGACATTTTGGCCGAGCTGACCAAATACAAAAACCTCAACGTCAAGGCCTATCAGGCTGAAGACGAAATCGCCGGCATCATGTCGTCGATCGGCGCCGCCTACGCGGGCTGCATGGCCGTGACGACGACCTCTGGCCCTGGCCTCTCGCTGAAGAGCGAAGCCTTGGGTCTGGCCGTGATGACCGAACTGCCGCTCGTCGTCATCGACGTGCAGCGTGGCGGTCCTTCCACAGGTCTGCCGACCAAGATGGAACAGAGCGACCTGATGCAGGCCCTTTATGGCCGCAATGGTGACGCTCCGCTCGTGGTCATCGCTGCCCGTAGCTCTGCCGGTTGTTTCTACACCGCTTTCGAAGCCGCCCGTATCGCCATGGAGCACATGACCCCCGTCATCATGCTCAGCGACGGTTCGTTGGGCAACGGCTCCGAGGTGTTCCGCATCCCTCGCATGGCCGACCTGCCGACCATCACGCCTCCTTTGGCCAAGGCCGACGACCCGAACTATATGCCTTACCGCCGCGATGAGAAATGGCTCCGCCGCGAATGGGCCATTCCGGGCACACCTGGCTTGCGTCACCGCGTGGGCGGTCTGGAAAAGGAAAACGGCAAGGGCAACCTGTCCACCAATCCTGAGAACCACCAGATTATGACCGAACTCCGCGAGGAGAAGATCAACCGCGTGGCCAACGACATCCCGCTGCAAGAAATTTACGGCGACAAGAACGCCGACCTGCTCGTGGTGAGCTGGGGCGGCACCTTCGGCACCGTCCGCACGGCTGTCGAGAAGCTGATGGAAGAAGGCAAGAGCATTGCCCATGCCCACTTCGACTACATCATGCCGTTGCCGCGTAACACCGAGGAAGTGCTGCAAGGTCACAAGAAGATCGTGGTTTGCGAAATCAACCGCGGCCAGTTTGCCAAGTACCTGCGCATGAACTTCCCGGAATACAAGAGCGAACAATATAATAAGGTGCAAGGCCTGCCGTTCACCCTCGGCGAGCTTGAGGCTAAGTTTAACGACCTTTTAAAATAATACGACTATGGAAAATCAGAATATCGAACAAGAGGTCATGCTGACCAAAGAAGATTTTGCAAGCGATCAGGTGGTGAAATGGTGCCCTGGTTGTGGCGACCACGCCATCTTGAAGGCCGTTCAAGACATTTTCCCGAAGTTGGGTAAGAAAAAGGAAGACATCGTTGTCGTCTCCGGCATCGGCTGCTCCTCGCGCTTCCCTTACTATATGAATACCTATGGTTTCCATAGCATCCACGGTCGTGCTGCTGCTGCCGCCACTGGCGTGAAGTTGGCCAACCCGAACCTCAGCGTGTGGATGATTACCGGCGACGGCGACTGCACCGCCATCGGTGGCAACCACTTCATCCACGCCTGCCGTCGTAACATCGACATCAACCTGATCCTGTTCAACAACCGTATCTACGGTATGACCAAGGGTCAGTTCTCGCCCTGCACCTTCCGTGGCACGAAGACCAAGACTTCGCCGCAAGGTACTTACGAGGATCCGTTCAATCCTGGCGAACTCGCCATCGGTGCCAAGGCTACCTTCTTTGCTCGTGGCGTGGATATCAACCCCAAGGAGCTGAGCGAGATCTTCTGGGAGTCGTACAAGCACGATGGCATCGCCGTGACCGAGGTCCTGCAAAACTGCATGATCTTCTCCAACGGCGTGCACGAAAACATCACCGGCAAGGACGTCCGCGACGACATGCAGGTGAAGTGCGTCCACGGCCAACCGCTCATCTTCGGTAAGAACCGCGACAAGGGTATCCGCCTCAATGGTAACCAACTTGAAGTGGTGAAGATTGGCGAGAACGGCATTACCGAGAAGGACATTCTCGTCCACGACAAGACCACCGAGGACACGGGTATCCACATGATGCTGGCACACATGATGCCGCCTCATTTCCCCGTCGCCATCGGTGTCATCCGCGATGTGAAAGCCCCGACCTTCAACGACAGCCTTGACCAAGTCATCGAAAACGAGAAGGCCAACTCGAAGATTAAGTGCATGGACGACCTGCTGAACAGCGGTTCGACCTGGACAATCGACTAAGCTAAGGCCCCTAAGCCCGCGGTCCCTGAGGACCCTCGAAGGGTCGAAGGGCCGACCGATAAAAGGCATCGACTGGCCAATCTTAAAAACTGAAAAATCCCGCTCGTTTGGGCGGGATTTTTTCTATTTTTGCGTCAAATATTCGACTGAAATGAAAATCCCCTTCAAACCCGGAACGCTGATTTATCCTTTGCCCGCCGTGATGGTCACTTGCGGCGACTGCGAGGAAAACTATAATATCATCACCATCGGCTGGACGGGAACGATTTGCTCCGACCCGCCCATGTGCTACATCTCCGTCCGCAAGGAACGCCATTCGCACGAACTCATCATGAAAAACAAGGAGTTCGTCATCAACCTGACTACGGAAGACTTGGCCGCTGCCACGGATTGGTGTGGCGTGCGCTCAGGCCGCGACTACAATAAGTTCAAGCAGATGCACCTGCACACCGAGCCCGCCCAAATCGTGAAAGCCCCCTTGATTGCCGAATCACCGTTGAGCATCGAGTGTAAGGTGGTGGAGGTGAAGGAACTGGGTTCGCACGATATGTTCATTGCCGAGGTGGTGGCCGTCAATGCGGAGGAAAAACTCATCGACAAGGGTACGGGCGCTTTCCAACTCAACCACGCCAAGCCTTTGGCCTATTCCCATGGCAAGTACTACGGCCTCGGTGAGAAAATCGGTGGTTTCGGGTTTTCGGTGAAGAAAAAGAAATAAGCATGCTCGAGCAGTTTCAGGCATATATTAATAGGTATCACTTGATTGCCGAGGGCGAAAAAGTCATTTTGGCCCTCAGCGGCGGCATTGATTCCATGGTGCTGATGGACTTGCTGCTGAAAGCCAAGGTAGAGTTTGTCGCGGCGCACTGTAATTTCCATTTGCGTGGCGAGGAGTCGAACGGTGATGATTGGTTTGTGCGTAAGTTTGCTGAAAAGCGTGGGATCCAGTGCTTTGTAAAACATTTTGAAACCGAGAAATATGCGACTAATCATGGTATTTCCATCGAGATGGCTGCCCGAGATTTGCGTTATGGCTGGTTTGAGCAATTAAGGCAGGAGTTGGGTTATGATAAAATCGCCGTAGCGCATCATGCCGATGACCAAGCCGAGACTTTCTTCATCAACTTATTGCGCGGCGCAGGTCTCAACGGATTGAAAGGCATGAAGCCACACAATGGCGTTATCATTCGTCCATTGTTGTGGGCTTCGCGAGAACAAATTCGAAAATATGCTGTTGAAAATCATATCGTTTGGCGGGAAGACCATACCAATGTGGAGTCGGTATACCTGCGCAATAGGATCCGCAACCAGCTGTTACCCGTTTTCGATGAATTACAACCTGAGGCGCGTCAGGGTTTGTATAAGTCTTTGGGATATCTTTCTGCTGAAAATGAGCTTTATAGGGCACTATTGAAAGAGAAGCTGGCGCAAATTGTGGAGCAAGATGGTGATGTTCAAAGGTTGCCTTATTTTAAAATCATTAAAGCCGAGTTCCCTGAGCCTGTCGAAGGGCCGACTTGCTCGTTTCAATTGCTTTTTGAATGGCTAAGACAATACGGCTTCAACACCGACCAATGCCACTTCATTTTCGAAGCTATGGAAACAGGCATCGGAAATAAATATTTTTCTCCAACGCATCAATTGGTTATCGGTAGAAATGAACTGCAACTAAATGAAATTAAGTCCCTTGAAGACGAAGAGATTCAAATCGAAGCAGGGCAGAAGGGAATTACATCACCCATACACTTGTGTTTCACACAATTTGACAAAACCTCCGATTTCATCATCAACAAGTCTCCCGAAGTAGCGCAATTGGATTACGACAAATTGAGGTTTCCATTGATACTGCGCCATTGGCATCACGGCGACCGTTTCCATCCCTTGGGCATGAAAGGCTCCAAACTGTTGAGTGATTTCTTTGTGGATCAGAAATTTACGGAATGGCAGAAACAGAACATCTGGCTGTTGGCATCAGCCAACAACGATATCCTTTGGGTGGTTGGCTACCGAATCGATGACCGTTTCAAGATTGTCAACGACACAAAGACCGTTTTTGAATGCAGATGGAGCCGGTCATAAGAGCGGACTTTTTGTTCTTTGTCGGCAAAACCATATTTTTTCTCGATGGTGTTGTAAATCTTATTATTTTTGCACCTTAATATACTAAGTATCATTGTTTGCAAACAAATTCTAAATCACTTATGAAACGTCTTTTCTTTAGCTTGCTGTTGGCCTTCATCGCTGTTATGCCAATGCAGGTACGTGCACAGATTATTGAACCTGTCAAGTGGTCAATTGCTGTCCAAGATCTTAACGAAACGGAATTTGATGTTGTGGCTACAGCCACCATCGACCCTGAGTATCACATCTATTCCACTACGATGCCAGACCTCGGCCCCCTTCCGACGGTATTTGATATCAAGACTTCGGAGTTTTTCGAGGCTGTGGGCGAGGCTCGCGACCTCACCGAGGTGCCGATGTATTACGACGACATCTTTGAAGTTGAGTATAAACAGTTTGCAGGCACTGCATCGTTTGCCCAGACTTTCCGTAAGCTGAAGGATGGTGATTTTCCCATTACGGGCGAGATTACCTACCAAGCCTGCAAGGACGGACAGTGTGTCTCTCTGGCGGAGGATGTTGACCTGCAATATGGTGAACCTGCTGTGATTGAGGCCGCTGAGCCTGAAGCCACTGCTGGCAAGAAATCCAATATATGGGGCATGATTCTCGAAGCCATCCTTTGGGGCTTTGCCGCCATCCTGACGCCTTGCGTGTTCCCCATGATCCCCATGACCGTGTCGTTCTTCATGCATGGCGAGGGCGAAACCAAGGCACAAGGTCGTTTCAAGGCTTTCATGTATTTCCTTTTCATCGTGTTGCTTTACACCCTGCCTATCGCCATCATCATCCTGGTGACTTGGCTCGTGGGCGGCAACAGCGTTACGGCCGACATCTTCAACTGGCTGGCCACGCATTGGCTGCCGAACATCATTTTCTTCCTGGTGTTCATGATCTTTGCGGCCTCGTTCTTTGGCGCCTTCGAAATCACGTTGGGCAGCAACATGGTGAACAAGAGCGATAGCAAGCAAAGCACCAAGAACCTCGGTGGCATCTTCTTCATGGCCTTGACCTTGGTGTTGGTGTCGTTCGCATGCACGGGTCCCATCGTGGGCACGGTGCTCATCAAGTCGACCTCAGGCGAGTTCTGGGCTCCCATCGTAACGATGTTTGCCTTCGCCGTGGCATTCGCCCTTCCGTTTGCATTGTTCGCCTTCTTCCCGAACCTGCTGCAGCGTCTGCCCAAGAGCGGTGGCTGGCTCACTTCCGTGAAGGTCGTGTTAGGTTTCATCGAAGTCGCCCTGGGCTTCAAGTTCCTCAGTGTGGCTGACCAGACCTACCACTGGCACTTGCTCGACCGTGAGGTCTACCTCGGCATTTGGATTGTGTGCTTCGCCTTGCTCGGCCTTTATCTCTTGGGTAAGATTCGTTTCAAAGGTGAGAAGGAAGTCAAGGAATTGGGCGTGTTCCGCCTTGTACTGATCATCATCGACCTTGTCTTTGTGGTGTATATGATCCCTGGCATGTGGGGCGCTCCTTTGAAGGCTCTCTCGGGTTACCTGCCGCCAAAGCAGACCCTTGACTTCGACCTTAACCGCATTATCGAGGAGAACAGCGAGAAGGTCATCGACTATGTGGATGCCAAGTTCGCCAATATGGCGGTGGCACCACAAGGAGAGACGGTGGCCGTTGGCGAGTTTGACGAAGAGCCCAAGTATGCCGACCTTTTCCATCTGCCGCATAACCTGAAGGGCTATTTCGACTACGACCAAGCCCTTGCTGCTGCCAAGGCACTCAACCGCCCCATCTTTGTCGACTTTACTGGTCACGGCTGTGTCAACTGCCGCGAGATGGAAGCCAACGTTTGGAGCGACCCGCGCGTAAAGGACATGCTGCGCCACGATTTCGTCCTCTGCGCCTTATATGTTGACGATAAGACTTCCTTGCCCGAAGAGGAATGGTATACTTCGACCTACGACGGCAAGGAGAAGAAGACCATCGGCCGCAAATACGCCGACTTCCAAATCTCTAAGTTTGGTACCAATGCGCAGCCCTACTACTGCCTGATGGACCACAACGGCAACCTGCTGATGAAGCCCCGCGCTTACGACCTCGACAAGGATGCTTTCGTCAACTTCCTGAAAGATGGTCTCAAGAACTTCAAGGAGGGGACGTTCTATCAGCATGTCATAGATTGACCTCTGCTGAACAATATGATGCAAAAAAGGAAGAGCCAACCGACTCTTCCTTTTTCATTTCAATAAATCGTAGTTCTTTATGCAATCTCGCCACCCTTGGCAAAATGCTGGTAGAAGGCGATGATGGTCTCGATGCCTTTGTAGAAGTGGTCGAGGCGATAGTTCTCGTTGGGTGAGTGTATGGCGTCTTCACCGAGGCCGAAGCCCATCAGGATGGACTTGATGCCCAACACTTCCTCGAATCTTGCGATAATCGGAATTGAACCACCTGAGCGCATTGGGATGGGCAGTTTGCCGTAGGTGTCCATGTAAGCGGCTTCGGCGGCTTTGTAGGCCAGCAGGTCAACAGGGCAACCATAGGCTTGTCCACCGTGCAACGGCGTGACCTTAACGGTCACATAGTCGGGTGCGTTCTTCTCCAGATAGTCCTTCACCAACACGGCAATCTTCTCGTGATTTTGGTTGGGTACGAGGCGGCAGGACAGTTTGGCATATGCCTTGGAGGGGAGCACGGTCTTTGCGCCTTCGCCCGTATAGCCACCCCACATGCCGCAGAGGTCAAAGGTCGGGCGGATGCCGACACGCTCAATCTTGGTGTAGCCTTCTTCGCCGCGCAGGGCTTTCACGCCGAGGCTGTTCTTGTAGTTTTCCTCGTTGTATGGGGCCATGTTGAGCAGTTCGCGCTCACGGGGAGAGCATTCGATGACGTCGTCATAGAAGTGCGGAATGGTGATGTGGTTGTTCTCGTCCATGCATTTGGCAATCATCTCGCAGAGGGTGTTGAGCGGGTTGGCCACGCTGCCACCGAAGAGGCCTGAATGCAGGTCGGCGTTGGGACCGGTGACTTCAATCTCCCAGTAGGCGAGGCCACGCAGACCCGTGGTAATGCTCGGTACATCGGGACCAATCATAGAGGTGTCGGACACGAGGATGACGTCGGCCTTGACGAGGTCTTTGTAATCCACGACCCACTTCGAGAGACTGCCTGAGCCGATTTCCTCTTCGCCTTCGAGCATGAACTTCACGTTGCAGGGGAGGGTGTTGGTCTTCACCATGGTCTCAAAAGCTTTGGCGTGCATGAACGACTGGCCTTTGTCGTCGTCGGCGCCACGAGCCCAGATCTTGCCATCCTTGATGACGGGTTCAAACGGATCGGTGTGCCACAGGTCGATGGGGTCGACGGGCATCACGTCGTAGTGGCCGTAAACCAAGACGGTGGGCAGCTTCGGGTCGATGATCTTCTCACCGTAGACGATGGGGTTGCCTTCGGTGGGCATTACCTCGGCCTTGTCGGCACCGGCGGCCAATATAGCATCGCGCCAGTATTCGGCGCAGCGGATCATATCTGGCTTGTGGGCCGATTCGGAACTGATGGAAGGGATTCTAATCAAGCCAAAGAGCTCCTCAAGGAAACGCTCTTTGTTGGCTTCAATGTAATTCTTTGTGATTTGCATAGGGTATGTTTTTAGTTGTTGTCTTGCTTCTCAAAATATTTCAATTCCACGCGTTCTCCGTCAAACACGGCATAAGTGAAATCATAAATCCAGTTGCCCACGACGGTGGTCAAGGCATGGTCGCCAGACTTGTATTGCATGGGCTTATGTTGATGTCCGAAGACAAAGAAATCGATGCTGGGGTCGAGTGCAGCCTGCTCTTGGGCATATTGGTAAAGGCGAGTTTCAGGGACGTTGTCGTAATAGCCGCGCTCCACCTCGTTCTTGAGTTTTTTCAAGCGGTGGTTGTGCGACCAACGTAAGGCCAAACCTATGCCCAAGTCGGGGTGTAGCCAGCGGAAAAGCCACTGGTTGAACTTGCATTCAAACACCTTTTTCAAAAACTTGTAGCCATTGTCGCCAGGGCCTTGGCCATCGCCGTGGACCAAAAAGAACTTCTTCCCTTTGATGTTCTTGATGACGGGTTCGCGGTGTATCTCAAGACCTAGTTCGTCATGCAGGTAGCCGAAACTCCATAAGTCGTGGTTGCCGATGAACATGTGTACGGGAATGCCTGCATCGGTGAACTCGGCCAGCTTACCCTGTAGCCTGACAAAGCCTCTCGGAATCACGGTCTTGTACTCAAACCAGAAGTCAAAGAGATCGCCCATCAGGTAGAGCTCTTCGCAGTCGGGGCGAATCATGTCGAAGAAACGCAACAGCTTGCGTTCGCGTTCTTGGCTGTCCTCGAGAGAGGGGATGCCCAAATGGAAATCGGTGACGAAATAAACGGCCATCAGAACTTGATTTCGGTGCTACGGCGGATGAGTTCGGTGATAAGAGTGATGAGCTTCGGTTCCACGGCGCTCACGGCCTTGATGACTTCTTCATGGGTGATGGTGACGGTCTTTTCCTCTCCATAGATGTTGCCCATGTCGGAGACGATACTTAAGCCGAAGACGGGCAGTTTGCCTTGGCGTGCCACGATGACCTCGTGGGTGGTTGACATGCCTATGGTGTCGGCACCGATGATGCGGAAGAAACGGCATTCAGCGGGGGTTTCGTAGGTCGGACCTGAAGTGGAGCAATACACTCCGTGTTGCACCTCGATGCCTTTCTCTCGGGCGATGTCGTCGGCCAGACGGATGAGGCGTCTGTCATAAGGCTCACTCATGTCGGGGAAGCGGTCGCCGAAACGCTCGTCGTGCTGTCCGATGAGCGGGTTGGGCATCATATGGATCTGGTCGTTGATGATCATGATGTCGCCCACCTTGTAGCTTGGGTTCAGTCCACCTGCGGCATTGCTGAGGATGAGGAACTGTATGCCTAACTGCATCATCACGCGGATGGGGAAGGTGATGGCACTCATCGGGTAACCCTCATAATAGTGGAAACGGCCTTGCATGGCCACCACACGCCGACCGGCGATGGTACCAAATAGCAGTTGCCCCTTATGGCCTTTCACGGTCGAGACAGGGAAATTGGGTATCTCTGAGTAGGGAAGGGCGTGTTGTATGGTGATGCCGTTGGCCAAACCACCCAAACCCGAACCCAAGACAATGCCAATCTCGGGCCTGAAGCCTTTGGTTTTCAGGTTGATATAATCAACAGTGGTGATGATTTTGTCGTACATATCTCAATATTTCTTCGTTAAACTTCTCTTCTTCATGGAAACGCACGATGATGGGCAAATCGTATAAAGGAATGCCATCAAACTTACAAAGATAAGGAGAATTTGCCAATCGCGCGGCATCTTTCTCTGTGGTGACGATGATTTTCTTCTCGCCTTCAAGGCTCTCAAAGCATTTTAGGACGACCTTTATGTCACTTTCGGTATAGGTATGATGGTCGGCAAAAGGCAGGACGACAACGGTTTTGTATTGTCTTTCCAAAGCCTTTTTGAAAGGCTCGGGGTCAGCGATGCCACAGAATGCCAAGACCGAATCTGTGTTTTCAACGGTCACTGTTTTAGCCTTTTCGTTCAAAGGCTGCAATGGTGCATATTCCAAATAAGAGAAAAACACTTGTTGTTTTTCTGTAGGCTTTAGTTTGTTGATAATGGTTTGCTTTTCTTCTGTCGCCAATGATTCCGGCGACTTGCTGACCACGATGATGTCGGCACGTTTCGCGACTGATCTCACATCGCGTAGGTTGCCGGCTGGGAAAAGGAAATCATTGCAATATAGATGCTGGTATTCCGTCAATAGGATACTCAACCCTGCCTTGATATTGCGGTGCTGGAAAGCGTCGTCCAAAAGGACAACTTCTGCCCCCTGCTCCCAAAGCAGGTGCGCACCTTCAACGCGGTCTTTGTCTACCGCGACTTGAATCCCAGGGTGTTTCTTGTAGTATTGCAGTGGCTCATCCCCTAAGTCCTCATATGTGCTTGCCGGTTCCGCCATTCTGAAACCTCTGGTCTTTCTGCCATAGCCCCGACTCAAGGTTGCGACATGGTAATCGTCCTTCAATAGGTTGATTAAATATTCAGTATGAGGTGTCTTTCCTGTACCGCCTAAATTAAGGTTGCCCACACAAATCACAGGCTTGTCAAATTGGGTGGTTTTCAAAATGCGCCAATCGTATAGTTTGTGTCTGATGGTCAACACAATATGATACAAAAGTGATATGGGAATCAGCAAAAATCTCATTGTAGGGGTCAAAATTAGGCAAATTTTCCTAATTTTGAGCCTCAATTTTGAAATTATGACCGTAAATGACATTTTGAATTGCATCACCGAGGTGGCGCCGCTGCAATGGCAGGAGAGTTACGACAATGCCGGTCTTCAGGTTGGCGACCTCGACGCGGAAGCCCGTAAAGCCTTGGTGTGTTTGGATATTACTGAAGGAATTGTCGATGAAGCAATCGCAAAGAACTGCGACCTTGTCATCAGCCATCATCCGTTGATTTTCAGAGGCTTGAAACATCTCACACCAGAAACCTATATCGAACGTGCCGTAATGAAGGCTGTGAAGCATGATATATCCATGATTTCTATGCATACTAACTTGGATAACAGCTATCTGGGCGTGAGCCGTGTGCTGGCAGAAAGACTTGGCTTGCGAAATTTACATTTGTTGCAACCTTCTGTTGATGAGCCTGAATTGTGTGGCGCTGGAATGATTGGCGAATTCGATAATCCGATGGGAGAAACCGAGTTTCTGGGCCTTGTTGCCGATACCATCGCCTCGCCTTGCCTGCGGCATTCTGCCTTGACAGGTCGCAAAATCCATAAAGTGGCGCTGTGCGGTGGCTCAGGAAGTCCCTTCATGCAGGATGCCCTACATAAAAAAGCAGATGCCTATCTTACTGCCGACATCAAATACCACGACTTTTTCATTCCCGAAGGCAATATTCTGTTGGTCGATGGAGGTCATTTTGAAACCGAACAATTCACGAAAGAATTAATAGTTGAGTTGATTCGAAAAAAATTTCCTACCTTTGCAGCCGAAATGGCTGAAACGAAAACAAATTCAGTTCATTATTTTGTAAAAAATTAGAATTCAATCATATGGCAAAGAAAGTGAATCCCGAAGTCACCGAAGTCGAAGAGAAGGCCGAAGTGAAAGAGGTCAAAAAGACCGTTAAAAAGTCCACCAAGAAAGTGGAGGAAACTCCCAAGGCCGAAGAACCCGCCGAGAAGAAGGAAGTCAAGAAGGCTGTGAAGAAGACCGCTGCCAAAAAAGCCGAAGAGGTTGTCGAGCCCAAGAAATCGGCCCAGAAAGCTGAAGAGGCACCCGCCGAGGATATAAAGGAAGCTGCAGAGCCTAAAAAGCCTGCCAAGAAAGCCACTAAGAAAGCTGCTGAAAAGGAAAAAGAAGAAGTGGTAGCTGCACCTGTGGCTAAGGAAGCGACCAAGGAATCCGTTGCAGAAGATCCTGTTGAGGTGAGCGTCGAACAGAAGTTGGTTGCCCTCTACACCCTTCAACAAGTCGACTCGAAGATTGATGAAATTAGGGCTTTCAGAGGGAATCTACCCCTTGAGATTCAGGATATGGAGGATGAGATCGCCGGACTTGAGACACGTATTGCCAATTTCAAGGAAGAAGCCAAAAAACATCAGACCGACGTGACGAATTACAAGATCAAAATCAAGGAAACAGAAGCGTTGGTCAAGAAATATGAAGAACAACAAAACAACGTTCGCAACAACCGCGAATACGACTCGCTTACCAAGGAGATAGAGTACCAAAACCTCGATATCCAACTTTCGGAAAAGAGAATCCGTGAAGCTACGGCTAGGGAAGAAGAAGTGAACGTCAAGATCGAACAAGCTCAAGCCCGTCTGGCTGAGCTGAATACAGTCCTGACCGAAAAGAAAGAGGAGCTTCATTCCTTGGTTGAAGGCACCGAAAAGGAAGAGGAACAACTCCTACAGCGTTCGGCTGATTGCGAGAAGCTGGTGGAAGACCGCCTCTTGGTTGCCTATAAACGTATCCGTAAAAACGCCCGCAATGGTCTTGCGGTGGTTGGCATTTTCGACGAAGCTTGTGGCGGTTGCTTCAACCGTATTCCGCCCCAACACCAATTGGACATCTGCACCCACAAGAAAATCATCGTTTGTGAATACTGCGGACGTATTCTCGTTGACAAAGGCATCATTGCCCAATACAATGAATAAAAGCGAGAGTAAGTACAAAAAAGGCAGCTGAAAGGCTGCCTTTTTTTGTTTTAGAATTTCACCTTAAGCGTTACCGCAACATTGTTTCTGAACTGGCGTTGCACAACAGGCTCGATACCTAAGACCCCAGCATCATATAGGACCATGTTTGACTTGCTGTAGGAAAGCTCGTAGGCGAAATCGAAAGTGGTGTCAAAATTCACGGGTAAGCTAAAGCCAAACGAGGCTTTTTTTACGCTGCCTAAACTTTCTTTTAGGCCAAATGGGCTTCCATAATAGGCTAAACCGGCACGGAGATAGGAGGCGCCCAGGTTCCATTCGCTTCCGAGACGGAAGTTGAAGGTCTTGCCATAGTTGTCGGCAATGTCTTTGTTGACGTGGCTGTAGTCAAAGTCGTCGCATGTGAAACGGGCGGCACCGTAATTGGTGTATTCGGCGTCGAAGCCGATGAGTCCCGCCTGACGGATGACGAACGCCATGCTGCCAATCCATTTCCTTGGGCTTCGGAAGTTGTAGTTGTAGGTGGAATTAGGGCTGAAACTTTTATAGGTGACATGCTCGATCTTTGATTCCGTCTCGGTTTGCCATGTTTCATCGAAAGCGTATAGTCCTCTTGTGTGATAGGCGAGCCCCAGGCGGAACCATGAGTTGGCGTGAAAGATAAACCCTAGCTTAGCGTTGCATCCCCATCCCGTTGAGGCAATGCTTTCTGTGAAATTCCACTGGTTGAAATCAATGTCTTCATCTTTGAGAGCCGATTCTTCGAAAGCTTTGATGCCTTCGCGCTTGATGTGGGTGATGCCCAGACTGGCACCCATAAAAAGACGCTCTTGGTAATTGGCGCTTAAAGCGAAAGTGTATTCTTCTGAACGGCCTTTGAAACTGTTTTCTTGGCTTTGCCAGATGTCACCTTGTGGAACGGGACTGCTGTAGTATTCACCTTGTTCATCTTGGTAAAGGTCTATCAGATAGGTGTTCCAAGCAGGATAAATGGTGTAAGCAAAATTGTCTTGGAGTTCGGTCGGATCGTAACCATCAATCTGAGCGAGATAGTTGTCGATTTTGGAACTCGTTGGGTTGATGCCTTTGGCAAAGGTGTGGATGTTGTAGTCGTTGGTGCGCGTGAACCCAATCCCGAATTGGGTGAACCTGATGCCTTTGTAATTGCTTCTTTGTTTTGAGCTTACATAGCCAAAGTTGGGCAGTTCCGTCCGATACTTTCCGGCTTGGGTGGCATTGCCGTAGTAGCGGGATGCGTTAAGGTTGTGCATGAGGCCGAGGGTGGCGGTGAACTCGTTGCTACGATAAAGCCCCAAACCGGCAGGGTTGATGCATACGCCTGTCATGTCGCCGCCGACTGCGCCTAAGGCGTTACCCATCCCCATGGCTTTGGCAGTGCCTTGATACAAGCTTTGCGAAAACAAGCAGGCATCATCGCTGCCTTGTCCAAAGATAGGGGATAGGATAAGGAATGTAAGTATGGTTAATAATGTGTTCTTCATGGCATAAAAAAAGACTACCTTGCAATTGGCTGCAAAGGTAGTCTTTATTCTCAAATAGACTTCAGAATTTGTGTGATAACTTATCTTCTTCCGCCGCCTGAGCTGCGACCGCCGCCTGAGCTGTGGCTGCTGGAGCTGTGTCCGCCACCACTATAGCTGCTACCCGAGCTACGGCTTCCGCCGCTGTAGCTGCTTCCTGAACTGCGGCTCGAGGATGACGAGCTGCTGCGGTTATAACTGCTGCTTGAGTTGCTGCGGTTGTAGTTGCCGCTCGACGAATTGCCACGGTTGTAGCTGCTGCTTGAGCTTCTGTTGTAGTTGCCCGATGATGAGGGTCTGCTGGAACTTTGTGGACGCACATACTCGGAGCTGGAGCGCGAAGGACGGCTGCTGTTGGGCGAGGTGTAGGTCTGACGGCCACTGTTACTGTTGGCAGAACTTGCCGAAGTGCCGCTGTTGGGACGGGCTGTGCTTGCATTCGGGCGCGAAGTTGCCGTGGGACGGTTCAATGCGCCGATGCGGCCTTGTGTGCCTGCCGTAGGTCTTGAAGCGCTGCTGGGTCTTGCAGTGGTACCGTTGGCACTGGGTCTGCTCATGCTGCTAGTTGCGGTAGGACGACTGTTGCTCAACGATCCTGATGAAGTGCGGCCGCTAGCGCTGTTGCCGTTAAAGTTGTTGCGTCCTTCTGTGGGCACACGGTAACTCATGGAGCCATTGGTGTTGTTGTTTTCGCGTCTGACGCTGGCTGCATAGCCGGCCAGGCCGCTGCCACCATGTCCTCCGTGGTGCCAATCATCATAATGGTGGTGGTGATGATGGTGATGCCAATAGTGGTTGTAGCCATAACCCCAACCGTAGGACCAGTAGGGATCCCATCCCCAATAGGAGGAGTAGTAAGGATAGCCCCAATAGGAATAACCCCAGTACGGATCCCAACCCCATCTGTATCTCCAATAGGGATAATAACCCCAGTTCCAACCCCATCCGATATAGATTCTAGGACTGTAGTCCCAATAGAAAGGATCGTAACCGTTGACGTAGATGTTGTATGTGTCTCCACCGGTGTAGTAGTCGTCATAGTAGCCTCTTGAAGAGGATGCCTGTGTACCGAAACGCTTGATGCGGGTTGCATAGTCGGCATCGAAATAGGTTTCGGTGGTGGTATACACCACACCGTTGGTGTCGGTCACCGTCTCAGTGGTTTGGTAGACGGGCTCGGCATTACTCGCATAGTTTTTGCTGTCGGAGTAATAGCTTTGGTAGTCGTAGGTTGAGTTGCTGCTGATGCTTGGGCTGACGTAGGAACCATTGCTGGTGGTCATGCGCCCTGCCTTATTGCCGTAAGGCGAATAATACACATCGTCTTGTGCCATGTGCCGGTTGGACGAGCAGCTGGCAAAAGCCATTAAGGCAATGATTGGGAGAATTCTGAATATTTTCATCTTTTTGAGAATTATTTGGTTAGTCTTGCCTGAAAAATTACAAAAATCGTACCAAAAAAGTGGTTTTTGATTTGACTGTTAAATTATTCCAATTTGATAATATCACCGTCACCAGTATGCTGTTTGATTTCAATATGGGATGGTTTGCCCTTATAATAGATGTTTCCAATGCTTTTAATCCAAACTGTAAGCTTGGTCCCGAACCAAACATAGGCATCATTGGTGGATTCAGACATCACCCTTACGAAGTTGGAATACAGTTTTTCTGCATGAACTATGCCATAACTCCTCATGAAAATCTCCGTGTAGTCGGCCAATCCTCTAAGCGTCACTTCTGAAGTGCCGTTGTTGAAGTCGGTTTTGAACACGTTGCATTTGACCGCAAGGTCGATATCGCCGCAGCCTTCATTGATATTAATGTAAAAACTGCGAGTCCATAGGGTATTGAAGCCAGATTCGGTCGTGTCAATTTCCCTATTGCCGTAACCTCTAATGGTGTCGGTGGAAAACAGGTCGCCGACAGAGGCGTAATTGATGGTGCTTATGCTGTCGTAATATATAGTCAGATCGATGCTATAGTCGTAGCTGCGAAGCCAGTTGTAGTCGTTTTCGTTTTTGACGGTCAAGACACCGTCTTCAACCACAGTGGTCACCTTTTCGATGAGGTTCTCCGGACAGGTCAGCTCCAAATGCGGGTGATTGTCATGTACCAATTTGACGTTCACGTTGTTGTACATCGAAATCGAATGGAAAACTTGGTCCACTTCACGTTGCACCGTGATGGGCTCTCCGTTGTTGAACAGAGAATCCACCTTGCTGCAGGATGTGATGAGCAGGCTACCGAGGATATACAGGACTACGGAAAGGCTTCTTTGCATAACGTGGTAAATAGTATTTGTGTTGGAAATGGTATCCTAAGCCGAAGCTGATAAAGTCGGCCTTGATGTCGTAGGTGGTGAATGAAAGGGTGGCGAAAAGATGGTCGGTGAAATAATACCGGGCACCCACTTTTTGGTAGAACAGGAAGGCTTTGGCCAACAAGGCTTCATTGTTGCGTATGCCAAGGTTGAACATGAAACTCACCCGATCGAGCATCATCTCGTAGGAGAGCATGACACCCAACTCATTGGTCCAACCTGGATGGATGATCTCGCCGCTTTGGTCGACGACATACTCAAGGCCGACGCCTAAACGGTCGCGTTCGCTGATTTGCAGCATGAAGTTGCCCGCAAGGTTGTGGACGAAGAAATACTGGTGCGTGCCATACTGCTGGCTCAAATCCTTGATGCCGAAGGTGTATTGGATGTCGGTAACGAAATGCCGCTTGCCGTCGAACTCGAAGAGGTAGTTCTTTGGACGCAACCTTTTGTCGATGGTAGCCTTGGGCGGGGCAAGATACCACGACAGTCCTGTTGCGACACTGAAAATGTTGATGCCCATGTTGGGCGACCTAGTCGCACCGTTCGAGAAGTGAGTCAAGCCGACCGAAGTCACCCAATGCAGCCGGTCGATGATGCGCTGACGGTATTCAAACGACAGGTTGACGGCGGCGTTCAGATGCGAGCCGATGGCGTAGTTGTGGAAGTTTTCCTTTGGGTCAAACTTGTTGGTGAGCCACGACAAGCCAACGCCTAATTTGAAGGTCAGCCTGCTGTCGAGGCTAGGCATGAGAGGAAACCTGATGAAAGGGTAGAGGGCGAACACCTTGCCCAACTCGGCGGAGATGCTGTCGTTACCGAAGCCGGAATAATAAAAGGTAAATCCGATGGAAGGATAGTTGTGCAAGACTTCCCAACGATGCTGTCCGTATGTGTTGCGGTGCAGCGAGAATTCATATGCTGGCGTGTGACGGCTGTATCGGCCTAAAGCCGAATGGTACTCGTCGTTTTGGAAATACATGTATCCATAATGCATCCGAGCCTCCACTTCGTAGTTCTTTTGTCCGAGTTGGGCGCTCACTGTCTTACCTATTAATAAGAAAGGAAGCAAAACGAGTAGGATGATATGGTTTTTTTGTCTTTCCATTGAACCTGCAAAAGTACAAAATTCTATGATATTAGAGAGATTCCCTTCGGGAATGGAACCATCCGCTTATGCTACTTGCGGCGGCATAATGTTGCATCCTGAAGGTAACGGCATCAAGCCGATGCAGTTTACTCGACAAAAGGCATTCCATTCCCGAAGGGAATCTCTACATTTAATAATATTCCTTACCTTTGCGCTTTCAAAATTGCAAGATATGGACGAAAGACTTCAAGCTTTCAAACGTTTATTGGATATCATGGATGCGGTTCGGGCGGGCTGCCCGTGGGATAGCACCCAAACCATCCACAGCCTGCGCCACCTTACCATCGAAGAGACCTATGAACTCAGCCAAGCCATCCTCAACGACGACCTCAACGAGGTGAAAAAGGAACTCGGCGACCTCATGCTGCATCTTGTGTTTTATGCGAAGATAGGGCAGGAGCAGGGTGCGTTCGACATCGCCGATGTGCTCAACGGCATTTGCGAGAAGATGATCGTGCGCCATCCACATATCTTTGGCAACGAGCATGTGGAGAACGCCGAGCAGGTGGAGCAGAACTGGGAGAAGATCAAGTTGGAGCGCGAGCACAATCGAAGCGTTTTAGGCGGCGTGCCTGAGGGCTTGCCATCGTTGCTCAAAGCCTACCGTATGGCACAGAAGACCGCGGGTGTGGGCTTTCGTTGGTCCAATGCCGACGAGGCTTGGCAAAAGGTGGAGGAGGAGAAATCCGAACTCTTTGCCGAACTAGGGAAGCCCGACAATGCGGAAAACATCGAGGCGGAATACGGCGACCTGCTCTTCGCCTTGGCAGCCTACGGCAATTATATTGGCGTGAACCCCGACGATGCCTTGGAGAAGACCAACAAAAAGTTTCGCGAGCGCTTCGCCTATATCGAGCAAAAAGCCCGAGAGCAAGGCAAGGGCGTACAGCATCTTACTGTTGAGGAGATGTTAGGATATTGGAAAGAAGCGAAATGATCCTTTAATACGACAATAAAAAAAACCGCCCCGAAAGGAGCGGTTTTTTCGTTTCATGTAAGAGCTATTCTTACTTGGTGATGACAACGCGCAGGACGTTGCTGTTGCCGTTGTTGTCGTACACGTTGAAGAAGTAGACGCCTGATTCAACATTCATGTCGATGTTGTTGACCACGTTGTTGAGCTTCACGATGCGGACGAGTTGGCCGGCCACATTGTAGATAGCCACACTACTCAGGTTCTCGCCTTCGAGGGTAACCATCGAAGTGGCGGGGTTAGGATAGATGCTGGCAATCTGAGAGTTGTTCTCTCCAACATTGGTGGTGCTGACATTCAGGGTCAGAGGGATGATGACCTCGGCGTTCTCGGGATCATTGGTCTTGAAGACGATGTCGGCAGTCTTCACGTCGCCATCGACAAGGCCGAATGAGTTGAGGTTAACAGTGACCATGTCTTCGCCGCCGATAGGCATTGAGCCTTC
Organism: Candidatus Limimorpha sp.; assembly: GCA_045117495.1. Lineage (GTDB taxonomy): Bacteria > Bacteroidota > Bacteroidia > Bacteroidales > F082 > Limimorpha. The sequence continues at coordinate 60,037 of JBGUNT010000093.1, forward strand.
AGGCTTGCTCAGCGAAGCCCAAGTGGCACTGACGGGAGCACCTTGGCAGTTCATGCGGATGTGGAAGTCGCCATAGTTGGTGGAGAAGACATCAGAGCATTTGTTGAAAGCGCCACCACCATTGGTGCGGTAGTAGTCGCCATGTTCAGAAGCATTGCCGCTGCCGTCAAAGTTCATCGGATAGCCGCTTACAGCTTGTGTGAATTCGACGGTAACCCAAACGTTGAAGCCTGTCAGGTCAACGGGAGTGTCGAAGGTGGCAATGGTCCAGTCATTGGCAATAACCTGATTGTAAGGAACCACCTTTTCGGCGAGCACTTCACCAGGTTGACCGTTCATGCCTTGTCCGTAAACGCGGAAGGTAACAGGGGTGTTGGGCTCAATACCCATGCCACTGTCCTGACCTTCAAAGAAGGTGTATTGGGCGCTGACAATCTTGGTGCCCATCACAGAGCCTGCATAAGCAGCACCTGGGAACATGGCACCCACTTCAACAAGGGTCGGTGCCTCAATGTTGATGCCGACTAGGGAAATGTTGGAGCCGTCGGTCATGCCAGGATCAAGGTCGTAGTTGATTTGGTTGACGTTGGTGCCGCCTTGGCTTTGGCCAAAGTCGATCCAAGCGGTCCAGTCACCAATGGAAGTGCCGTTTTCGTTGCTGATGTTGATGTCATAGGATTTGGCATCATCTTCAGCAATCCAGAGGTTGACAGCTTCTGTATCGAATACGAGAGAGGCATAGGTGTCCCCACTGACTTTGGTGAAAGAAAAGTTGTCGAGGTAGTACTCCGAATTGGCAGCGTTTTGGGGCGGAAAGAAGTCCATGGCAGCCAATTTTCTGCCCACTTGGGCATTACCCTGCGAATTGAGGCTCCACTGCCAAGAGTGAATCATCACTTCACTTTCGCCAGGGGCGGTGTAATAGTACTCAGCCACGTCATTGTCGGTGTCTACATGGAGGCGGAAATGCATCCAAGCGTCATAGACGCATGTGAAAGTGGCGGCATTGGTACCACCTGCGTGGATAATGCCTGTGCCAGGGGAGTGTTGATTGCTTCCTGACATGTGAAGATAACTCTCCAAAGCCCAGGTGCTTGCCGATCCTGCAAAATCGTGAAGGATGTTAAAGTAGGCATTCTTTCCATTGGGGACAAGAATGTCAAATTCCAGATCGTAGATTCCACTCTGCTCGTCACCAAGCAAAAGGACCTGATCGTTTCCATAGACGAGATAACCACATTTCGTGTTGTCGAAATTGGCAACAACGCCGTCTTCGCTACCTCCGGGAGCGTTGCTCCACGTAGTCCACCAGTCGTGACCAGCGGCAACGGCCTCGACAGCAATCTTGTTACCTACAGTGTACTCCTCAAACTGCTCACTAATCAGCACTTGAGGCTCTTGAGCCATCAGGTTGCCACCTAAAATGAGGGCGGCAGCCATTGAAAGTAAAGATACTTTTTTCATTTGTTTGAAATTTTAGTTAGTATTAAGTGAATGAATTCTATCATTATCGATAAAAATATCGCTGCAAATATAACCAAAAAAGACGAAGTGCAATAGGGAATTGCTTTTTTTTTGAAAAATTGTTAGAGCAAATCCTCGTTAGTTTTTTTGATTATTTTTGCATGGTGATTTCGGATGATTGAAACATGAAAAGCAGTTCATTATATAAAATAACCAATCATTATATTCTAAACGCTTTTTTTGTTTTTGCCTTCCTCCTCTCTTCATGCAAGCAGGAGATTGACCTTTATGGAGAATATAAGCAAGCGCCCGTCGTCTATGGCCTTCTCGATGCCTATGCCGACACGAATTTCATCAAGATTTCAAGGTCGTTCTATGTGCAAGGCAATGCATACCAAACGGCACAGAATCCCGATTCGTGCAATTACCCAGGCAAGTTGGATGCACGCCTTGTCGAGTATTGCAACGGCGATAGTGTCCGCGAGATTCTCCTCGACACCATCACCATCCACGATAAGGAACCAGGTGTCTTCTATGCGCCCGACCAGAAGTTGTATTACACCACGGAGCGTTTAGGCCTCAACAGTGCCAGCGATAACTATAGCTATCGCCTTAAGGTGGTCCTTCCTGACCGAACCTTGACCACCCATACCCGTCTTGTGGGCGACGGCCGTTTCGGTTTGCAGAGCCTGGCGGTGAACTTCTCGCAAGAATACTTTGGTGCGATACCCCGCAAGTTTCTTTTCCGTCCTGCCATCAATGCGACTTTCTATCAAATGGACATTGATTTCACCTTTCTTGAACAACGCAGCCCCGATGACGATTCGATACCGCGCACGATGCACTGGCGGATAGGGGTTCTCACGGATTATTACCTTTCTTTACATATGGAACAAGGCGCTTATGTCTTTCCTTATCGTCCCGAAGATTTTTATGCGCATCTGACCGAGTTTCTTGGGGGCGACACGGCTGTCGCTGGCTTGAAACGTTATATAGGCGACTACCCTATAACGGTCACCATCACGGCAGGTGGCGAAGAATGGAGACAGTATGTCTATAACAACGATCCGTCCAATGGCATCCCGATAGGAAGCAATGAATTCAGTTTGATCGATGGGGGATACGGGGTGTTATCGTCGCGCATGACGGTGTGACAGGATGTGAGACTGGCAGGTCAGACGGTGCCTGAGTTGGTGGCCAAGACCAACTGGGGCTTCAAGTTCATCGGCGGCAATTAATCCTTCCTTGTCATCTCCGCCATGATGATCCCACCCGCCACAGCTGCGTTCAGCGATTCGGTTGCACTGCCACCCACACGTGGGATGGTGACGGGATGCGTGATGCAAGGCAACACATCCTTGCGGATGCCGTGTGATTCGCTACCTATGACGAGTATGCCCTCGGGTTTGGCCTGCATCTGGAACAGGTTTTCGCCGTCCAACAAAGCACCATAAATAGCTCTGCCCTCCATCTTGGCTTGTTTGAGGTAAGCAGGCAAGTCGGTTGACCATACCTTCACCCTGAACAGCGAGCCCATGGTGGCTTGCACGGTTTTGGGATTCCATAGTTCCACGCAGTCGGCACTGCACACCACGTCGCGAATGCCAAACCATTCCGCCGTACGGATAAGCGTGCCCATGTTGCCTGGGTTGGCGATGCCGTCTAAAGCTAAAACAAGGCTTGATGTGGTCTTGATTTCACCTTGCTGAGGAATCCTCACTACCGCAAGAATGCCGGGAGGAGTGTCTTGTCCGCTCATTTGCTGCATTTGCACATCGCCGACCGTCTCGGCGTCCCCGAAAAAGGGATGATCGGCAAGGAAAGCCTCTGTGGCATAGAGTCCCACGATCGCAAAGTCGGAGGCGAGGAGCTCTTCTGTCATCTTGCGGCCTTCCACGACGAAGAGTCCGAGTTCCTTGCGGAACTTCTGCTGACGGAGAGAGGCGATTTGTTTTATGGTGTTCTTGGTAATCATGTAGGCAAAAATACAAAAAAAAGCTGCCCCGCGAGCGGGACAGCCTAAAACCATGAAAAAGTTTATCTTTTTATTCGGCGTAGACGTTGAAGTCGACATCAACCTGCACTTCCTTGTGCAGTTTGATTTTGGCTTTGTATTCGCCCACTTCCTTGATGGCATCCTCGTTGAGGACGATCTGTTTGCGGTCCACATCCAAGTTGGTGGCTTCCTTGATGGCGTTGGCGATCATGATGGTGTTGACCGAGCCGAAAATCTTACCCGTGGCAGCAGCCTTGGCGGGGATTTGCAGCTTCAGGCCTTCCAGAGCCTTGGCCTTTTCAAGAGCTTCATTCTTGATTTTTTCTTCCTTGTGAGCCTGTTGGCGCATTTCTTCGGCCAAGATCTTGCGGTTGCGCTCGGTGGCGAGGATGGCCAGGCCTTGGGGGATGAGGAAGTTGCGGCCGTAGCCGGGCTTCACGCTGACGATGTCGTTCTTATATCCTAAGTTGTTGACGTCTTGTTTCAGAATAATATCCATGTGTAGTCCTCCTTTAATTATTTCAAACAATCTGCTACGAAAGGCATCAGGGCAAGATGGCGGGCACGCTTGACGGCCTGGGCAACCTTGCGCTGGTATTTGGTGGAAGTACCGGTGATGCGGCGAGGCAGGATCTTGCCTTGTTCGTTGACGAACTTCAATAAGAAGTCAGCATCTTTGTAGTCGATGTACTTGATGCGGTTCTTCTTGAAGCGGCAGTATTTCTTTCTCTTGGTGTCGACTGCGATGGGAGTCAAATATTTGATGTCGTTGTTGTTGTTCACTTGTGCCATTTTTCTTCAGTTTTAATTGTTCAACATTAAGCTTGGGCTTCAGCGGCGGCTTCGGCTTTCTTGCTGCGTCTCTTTTCGTTGTAGGCAATAGCGTGTTTGTCGAGCTTCACGGTGAGGAAGCGCAAGATGCGCTCGTCACGCTTCAGTTCGGTTTCAACATTGGCGATCACATCACCTTCGGCTTTGAATTCAATCAACTGATAAAAGCCTGTGGATTTCTTCTGGATGGGATAAGCGAGCTTGCGCATGCCCCAGTTCTCTTCATGAACGATTTCTGCACCTGCATTGGCCAGATAATCTTCATACTTCTTTACCGCTTCCTTCATCTGATCTTCAGATAAAACGGGAGTTACAATGAAAACGGTTTCGTACTGATTCATAACTGATTGATTATTAAATGATTAATTAATAAATTATGTTTTCTTGAAACGTGGGTGCAAAAGTACAACTTTTTTCTTAATCTACAACACTTTACGTGAAATAATTTTCTCCAGCATGAACTCCGCAGCATGGCCGTCGCCGAAGATCTCGGGAAACACGGTGGGCGGATTGTCCTTGAAATGTTCCCATGCCTTCATGATGCGGCACTCGTCGGCATCGGCGAGGATGGCGTTGCCAGTCTCCACGATTTCCACCCATTCGGTTTCGGGTCTCAAAATGATGCATGGCTTCTTGAAGAAATAGGCCTCCTTTTGCACACCGCCCGAGTCGGTCATCACCAATCGGGCATGGCGTTCCAAGGCAATCATTTCCAAAAACGATACGGGTGGGATGAGTTTGATATCTGGACAGCTGAAGATTTGTTTCTGCATGTCTTCATCGAGGTTGGTCTTGATGAGTTTGGCTGTCCTTGGATGTAGCGGCAGCACGGCTTGACATTCCTCCGAGAGTTTAATGATGCTTCTGAAGATGGCACTCAGTCTTTCGGGATAGTCGGTGTTGCTGTCGCGATGGATGGTGGCAAGTACAAAGGGCTTGCCTTTCAATTCCAAGCGTTGTATAATGTCGGTCTTTTCTTCGGCGATGCCGGCAAAATGCAGGCTGTTGTCGTACATGATGTCGCCGCAGTGGTATACCTTGGGGTTGTCAATGGTGTATGGCCCTTCGTTGTCCATGGGGAAGCCTTCGCGTTTCAGGTTCTCCAGTCCCGCCTTGGTGGGCGTGAAGAGCAGGGTGGAGCAGTGGTCGCACACGATGCGGTTGATTTCCTCCGGCATACTCTTGTTGAACGAACGCAACCCCGCTTCGATGTGGACGATGGGCACGTGGATCTTGGCAGCGGCCACAGCACCGGCGAGGGTGGAGTTGGTGTCGCCATAGAGCACGATGTAGTCAGGTTGCTCCTTTATTAATAAGGACTCGATTCCTTCGGTCATGCGTGCGGTTTGCACGCCGTGCGAAGCCGATCCGACATGAAGGTTATGGTCAGGATGGGGTATCTGCAGCTCGTCGAAGAACACCTGCGACATATTGTCGTCGTAATGCTGTCCGGTGTGGACAATGATCTCCTGTATGGTGTCCGAATAATGGTTTCTGATGGCGCGGCTTAGTGCAGCTGCCTTGATGATTTGGGGACGGGCTCCGATGATGGTGACAAGTTTCATGGTTGTTTTCTTAATAGGTCATTTCTCCGTGGTCGCGGAAACTATAATAGCGTTCGTTGCCGATGATGATATGGTCGATGACGGCGATGTCCAAGAGTTTGCCAGCCGACACGATTTTCTGGGTCAGTTGGCGGTCGTCCTTGCTGGGACGCGGGTTGCCGGATGGGTGGTTGTGACCCAGGATGATGCAAGTGGCGCCATGTTTCAAGGCGTTCTTGAAGATGATCCTAGGGTCGGCGATGACGTTGGTCGTTCCCCCGTTGCTGATGCATTCCACTTTCAGTTCGTGGAAGCTTTGATCGAGATACATAACAAGGAAATGCTCCTGTTTCATGTCGTCGATATGGGAAAGGAAACGTTCAAATGAGGTTTTGGAGTCTTTGACTTCCTCGGGGAGGCTGGCTTCGGCACCACGACGGCGTTTGCCAAGCTCCAACGCGGCCATGATAGAGACGGCCTTCGCCGCGCCGATGCCTTTGTGGTCCATCAGCTCGTTCAAACTCAGGTTTGACAACGCGATGAGGTCGTTGCCGACTTTGTCAAGAACGGCTCTCGACAAATCCACGGCCGATAGCTCGCTGTTGCCTGAACCGATAAGTATGGCTAGGAGCTCGGCGTTGCTGAGGGCTGCTTTGCCTTTGGCAATCATCTTCTCACGAGGTCTGTCGTCGAGGGCCCACTCTTTGATGGTCTTTTTCTCTTTTGCCATGACGTTGTTTTTTAGGCTGTAAAGATAGGCAATTTTGTTTTGTCGCGACGAAAAAAGCCTCTTCTATGGGGTAGAAGAGGCTTTAACAAAATTCTTTATGATGAAAAAACTCTAATTTATGCCAATTTTGCCATGAAATGCGTCAGCTTTGACTTCAGGTTGGCGGCTTTGTTCTTGTGGATGATACCACGCTTGGCAACCTTGTCGATAATCGAGTAGATCTTCGGGAGCTTGCTCTCGGCTTCTGATTTCTCAGTTAATGATCTGAACTTCTTTACTTCGTTACGCATGTTCTTTGCATAGTAACGGTTATGAAGGCGTCTTTTTTCTGTCTGACGAATTCTTTTGATGGAAGATTTGTGATTTGCCATACTTTTATTCCTTATTTTTTTGTCTTTTCCTCTTATTTTGGGCTGCAAAAATACACATTTTCTATGAAATGGAACCTAAAATGATGAAAAAAAATCCATAAAAAATGTATCTTATTGTAAATTAGTGTTTTATGCTATACAGCGGTAAAGGCCATTTTGTCTTCGTTGTCTTGGTAAACGATGTCGCCAAGCTCTATATTGACAAATGTGTTTTTGTCGAATCCTTTAGGGTCGGCGATGATGGGAAGGTAGTTTTCCCCGTAGCCTCGGGCAATGCCTTTGCTGTCAATGCGTTCGACGAGCATTTTTTGCTTTCTTCCTTGCATCATCTTGAAATAGCTGAGCTTGTTTGCCAATGAGATTTGACGCATTATTTCGCTGCGTTCGGCCTTAACGCTTTCGGGCACTTGGTCGGGCATGACGGCAGCCTTGGTGCCGGTACGCACCGAGTATTTGAAGGTGTGGATATGGCTGAAGCCGATTTCTCTTGCAAAATCGCAACTCTCCTTGAAGGTCTGTTCGGTCTCGCCCGGGAAACCCACGATGATGTCGGTGGTGAGGTTGAAGTCGGGGCGGAAGGCTTTGATGCGTTGGCACATGTCGCGGAACTGGGCGACAGTGTAGAAGCGGTGCATACGCTTCAAGGTGTCGTCGGAGCCACTTTGCAGGCAGATGTGCATATGAGGTGCCAGCTTCTCATGCTGGAATAGCTGCAAAAAGTGGTCGCTGAACTGGTCGGGCTCGATAGAGGAGACCCTGACGCGGAAGTCACCGTCGATGGCCAATACGTTTTCCACAAGTTGCTCGAAGTTGGTGTCTTCGTATTGGTAACGCCCCATATTGACGCCTGTCAGCACGACCTCCTTGAAGCCGTGAGCGACAACTTCGCGTACATTATTATATATGTCATCGGCGGGACGACTTGTAGAGCGCCCTCTTACCATGGGAATGATACAATAGGAACAGAAGTTGTTGCATCCGTCGTGGATCTTGATGAGGCTTCGGGTGTGGAAGGTGTCGAAGGCTGGATGGTAACTGAATAGGTCGCTATCGTAGCCCTCGGGGTCGCTGTGTCCAGTGTGGAAGTGTTCGTCGATGATATCGAACAGGGCGGCCTTGCGTTCGTTGTCGATGACATAGTCGGCGATGCCCGATTGCAATAACTCCTCTTTTCGATGGTTGACCATGCAGCCGGTGACGGCAATCAAGGCTTCGGGATGCTTGCGGCGTATCTGCCGAATGGCCTGACGGCATTTCTGGTCGCTGGTGTTGGTAACGGTACAAGTGTTCACGACAAAGACGTCGGCAGCGCTATCGCTGTCGGCAATCTCATAGCCAGCAGCCTTGAAACGTGATGCCAAAGCATCGGTCTCATACAGGTTGACCCGGCACCCCAAAGTCTTGAACGCAATTTTCATCACCTATTGTTAACTATTAACTCTTCACTCCTAACTCCTCACTCCTAACTAACGAATCAACTCTCCTTCGATCGACAACGGCGAAGCCGAAGTCACCTTTACATTCACAATTTGTCCGATGAGGCTTGTGTCTCTTGACGCGAATCGGATGACGATCTTGCCTTCGGTGTGTCCGGTAAGATAGCCGTTCTTGCGGTCGTGGCTCTCCACAAGCATCTTGACGGTCTTCCCAATGAGACCTTGGTTGTATACGAGGCTGTGTTTCATCAGCTCCTCGGTGAGGCGGTGGTAACGCTCACGCTTCACTTCCTTGGGTACGTCGTCGTCCCATTCCGATGCCACGGCACCAGGACGAACGCTGTACTGCGCAATGAACGCCATGTTGTACTTGAACTCCTCCATGGCCTTGCGTGTGTTCTCGAACTCTTCTTCGGTCTCGTGCGTGAAGCCCACGATGATGTCGGTGAAGATGGTGGCGGTGGGTAGTTTCTCGCGGATGGTCTGTATGATATGCCGATAGGTGGCCAGGTCGTGGTGGCGGTTCATGCGTTGCAACATGTTCTCGTCGCCCGATTGGATGGGAATATGGATCTGCTTGCCGAGGCAGTCGTATTGTGCCATCACCTCGATGACGTCATCCTTCATGTCGCGGGGATGTGGTGCGGTATAATACACCCAAAACTTTTTTCCTGAGGCTTTGCCGTATTCGCCCACACGGCGCAACAGCTCGGCAAAGTCTATCTCTTCACCTTTCTTGTCGAGGCCGTAGGAGTTGACATTCTGTCCGAGTAGAGTGATGCTCTTGTAACCTTTCTCAACAAGGTCTTTCAGCTCGGCCAAAATCTCTTCCGAAGGTCTTGAAACCTCGCGACCACGGGTATAAGGTACGGCACAATAGGTGCAGAACTTGTTGCAGCCATTCTGAATTGGGATGAAGGCCTCGAAAGTGGAGGTCTGTGTCGGCGTGATGGCCCAGAACTTGTCCATGTTGGCCGATGGGTTGATTTTGTCGTCCTTGTGGAACAATGGCGCTACCGGCTTGACCACGGGCTGGTATTCAATCTCTTCTCCAAAGCGCAATGAGGCTGGCGTGACGATACCATATTGGCGAATCATGTCGGGGAAGTTGGGCAGCTCGTTCATGGCGAAGACCAGATCGAAGAGTTTGAGGAAACGCAGACGGTCGGCGGGCAAGATGCAGCCCGACACGAAGGTGATGACGTTCTGACGGTTCTTCATGGCGTTCCATTTCTCGATGCGGCCATACACCTTGTCGATGCCTTTCTGGCGCACCGAGCAGGCGATGATGCCGAGGATGGTGGCCTCGTTTTCGTTGTCAGTTTGGACAAAGCCCATGCCGTTGAGTACTGTGCGCACGCGCTCCGTGTCGCTCAAGTTCATTTGGCAGCCCAAGGGGAGAAGATAGTATTTCATTATCAGTTGATAGTTGTCAGTTGTTCAGTTAAAGCAGGTTGCTGAGCCTGTCGAAGCACCGTCATTTGTTAGTCGGCCCTTCAACGTCTCAGGGACCTAGTCCTGTTCGTTTGGGCTGCAAAGGTACGCTTTTTTGTTCAGCCGTAGATTAAATGGATGATGTCGTGGATGATTTCGTTATCCGAATCGAACTTGGGTGCTGACTTGGTGCTAGAGCCTTGCAGTAATTCTTCGGCCTGTTGGATGGTCTCGGGTTCCAGACAATCCGATGCGATTTGGATGTCTTTTATGATGGCGTTGGCCTCATCGACTTTTAGCGCAATTTCCACACCACCCCATGGGAAACGGGCCTTTTTCGTGGTCTTGAACTGCTCCCAGCGGCCGAAAAGGAAGCTATGCGACGAAATCTCCACTTCGATGACACGTGCCTCGGGCTTATTAATTAAGGTGTCGAAATCCAACCAATCGGCCTTGCCACCATACATCTTCTCAAAGGAAGCGATAAGAGGCTGTTTGATGTTCTCTGAAGTCAATTCTGGCACGAGTTCGCTGAGGTTGACGACACGGCTGGCCACACTCTTCACGCCGTTTTTCATCAGCTTGGCCTTGTCGACAATAAGGTAGCGCTGCATCATCTCTCCGTCAGTCTTGATGAGGATGGTGCCATGGTGCAGGTTGTTTTGTTTGCCTTTGGCGAAGGCGTTTCCGCTGAATTTGCGTCCCTCGCAAGTGAGGTCGTTGCGCCCCGATATTTCGGCTTTCAAGCCATAGGCGAGAAGTGCATTTTGGATAACCGAGAGTTGCTTTCTCACATCATAAAGGTCTTTGTCGGCGACGAAAGAGAAGTTGATGTTGCCCAAGTCGTGGTAAACGGCTCCACCACCCGTGCCACGCCGCATCAGATGACCGCCTTCGTCAAGCAAGAGCTGCACGTTGCACTCCGAATAGGGGTTCTGGTTGTAGCCGATGACCACCGTTTGCTGGTTTTTCCAAAGGTACATGGTGACGGTGTCTGCTTCCTGATGGTCCGTGAGGTATTGCTCCACGGCGCGGTTGAGGAAGGGATCGTATTGGTTGCTGACGACGACTTGTAGTTTGCTCATGGCACGAATAGTTGACAATAAAAAAGCCCGCTGTTTGGCGGGCTTGGTTGGTAGTCTCTCCGGGATTACTTCAACAAACCCGTAATGGATTTCGTTAGAGGTGATTTCGGGGAGGATTTATTCATAATTCATTGAATTTCAGTGTTGTTATTATCCGTGGCCGTTATTTAGAACTAAAACAAATTACTACGAAATAACACATTTTGTGGGTTTGGTTGACACGGCGTTGACACGGATTTTGTATATTTGCAGTGCCTTTTGAGGGGATGGGCTTCCCCTTTTTGGGCATCTAACAGATACAATAACTCAATACTAAAACTTTTATTTTATGGCTACACTTAAATTTTACCTTTCAAGGTACATCAAAAAAGATGATGAAAGAGGCGAAATCCAGATGCGCTTTAGTGGCAACAGGAATTTCGTGAAAAGAATGGCCACGGGAATCTTCATCACAGCGGGAAATTGGGACGCTGAAAAAGGGATGCCCAAGGGCAAGAAAAACAACAAGTATCGCGATGACTGCGAGGGAATCCGTGAACGACTCAATGAACTTACAAGTTATTTGCTGCGTTGCTGGGAGCAACTTGGTAACAGCGAACCTGAACCCGATATGCTGGCCAAATGGATGAACGACATCGAATGGATTGAGCAGGAAGAGGAAGTCGTTATCAATGGGAATCAGCTCGTTCAAACGAGATGGACACTGGAAACCAAGTCGCATAAAGCCGCTATGGAGGCAGCGAAGAAAAGAGAACTAAAGAAGTTGGAGAATCGCTATTTCCTCAGTGCCTTCGATGAGTATATCGAAGAGCAGTATAATAACGGTGTGATTGGCGATGTCAGAAAGAAGACGTATATGACCGGGTATGGATTGTGGGATAGGATGGAGAAGTATCAAGGTAAGCGGTATAAGCTCAACGAGATTAAGACCGAGGATATCTACACCTTCCGCAATTTTATCATCAATGAGTGCGACTTGTGGAGGAAGGACAGCAATGGGCAGTATAAGCCTAAGAGCCGTTTTGAATCCATTTATGAAGGATATGAATATGTCCGCCAAAGAGGGGTGGAGAAGAGGAGCTTGAACTATGTGATTAACCAAATCAAGTATGTCAAGGCTTTCTGGCATTGGCTTCTACGTGTCAAAAGAGCCAGGTTGGAAGACATCTTTCTTACCTATACGATGGACCAGGCTGTTTATGGAACGCCTTTCTTCTTCTCCAATGAGGATAGGAAGAAACTCTTTGAGGCTGATTTCAGTGAACGTCCAGAGTTGGCGGTGCAAAGGGATATCTTTGTTTTCCAGTCCTTGGTAGGATGCAGAGTGGGTGACTTGCTGCGTATGACGAAATCCAACATCGTGGATGGGAAATACCTTCAATACGTTGCAGGCAAGACGAAGAACCATAGCGGCAGGGTAGTGACGGTTCCGTTGCATCCTACGGCCAAGATCATTCTTGAACGATACAAGGACACGGAAGGCGATAAGCTGCTGCCCTTCATTTCGAATCAGAACTATAACGATGCTATCAAAGAGATGTTCAAGGCAGTGGAAGACATCGACCACACCGTGACCATCTTGGACCCGGTGACGCGATTGGAGAAGCAAGTGAAGCTGTCGGAGGTGGCCAGTAGCCACATGGGGCGACGGAACTTCTGCGGCAACCTGTACGATGCAGGCTTCAGGGATGCGGACATCGCCTCAATGAGCGGCCATGCCGAAGGCAGTAAGGCCATATCGCGATACCGAAAGGTGAGTGAACAGCAGAAGCAGAAAATGATTGACTCCTTATAAATAATAGAGACGGGGCTGTTGCCGAAGGCAGCAGCCCCGAATGCTATAAAAATGGAAGCCGATGAAATTGGGCTTTCGGCTTCCATAGTAACAGATAACTCCATTTTATGGCTACGGAGTCGGGTGCAAAGATAGGGATTTTCCAGAAAATGCTGGGCGTGACATAATGTTTTTTTCAGGCAAGGGCAGGACGATGACAGGCCTGATGCCGAACACTGCGCCGCAAGTCCTCCAATCGTTTTCCACGCTGAGGCCTGACTGGATGGCAAAGGCTGCGGCCATGAAGCTTCCTAAAAGATGCGACACCTACCCCCGCATCCTTTGGCCGACTGAGGTAAAATTAAAACCACCTACCAAGCCGGACGAGGTGACAAAAAAAAGGAGAAGGTCTCCATCAGGAAACCTTCACCATTTTGATCACAATCGTTATTGCAGTGATGATGACAGCCAGCAACACCACCACCATACCGAGCAGAAACCACATAAAAGCGGGAGG